>JBGSWC010000376.1:0-12911 GCA_041752635.1 Pirellulales bacterium
GCGGTGGTTCGCTTGGTCGTGGGGGTGGACCGGCGGCGCGGGCCATTCTCTCGCTCCCGCGCGAAACATTCCATGGATCACTGCGACTCACCGAGCAGGGCGAAGTCTTAGCCGAGCGATACGACGACCCGGCGATCGCGCATCGCCATCTCGAGCAAGTGTTGTGGTCGATCGTCATGGCGACCACCCAACCTCCTGAGCCATTGCCCGATGAGTGGCTCGCAACAATGGACGCGATGAGCGCCGCATCGCTCGATGCTTACCGCGACTTGGTCGATCACCCATCGTTCGTCGAATTCTTTCGCCAAGCGACACCAATCAGTGAGATCGAGCAACTCCCCATCGGCTCGCGACCAGCCAAACGCAAAGGCGGCAATCGCATTCAAGATTTGCGGGCGATTCCGTGGGTCTTTTCGTGGACACAGGCGCGCTGTTTGCTGCCGGCTTGGTATGGCCTCGCGACGGCACTACAAAGCCTTCTCGACAGCCCCGGCGGCGATGCCAAGCTACAAGAGATGTATCGCCAGTGGCCTTTCTTTCGGGCGATGATCGACAATTCGGTGCTCGCGGTCGCGAAGTCGAACATGCCGGTGTTTCGCCGCTATGTTGCCTTGGCCGACCGTGACGAAGGACTCACGCAAGTCGCTGACAAACTCTTCGGCGAGTTTGCCCTCGCGAGAAAGAACTTGGCAGTCGCAACAGAAACGAAAGAACTGCTCGACAACGTCGAATGGCTCAAGCGGAGCATCAAGGTTCGCAATCGCTACGTCGATCCGCTCAACATGATCCAGGTCGAGTTGCTTCGCCGCGAAAAAACAACGACGGGTGACGAGGAACAACTCCGCCGCCTCGCCCAACTCGCGATCAAAGGCATCGCCGCTGGAATGCGCACGACTGGTTAGCCCGCTGGCATAATTCACCGGCGGTACGTCGATTTATTCGCCATGCGGGAGTCTCGGAAGCAAGTGACTCCGACGCAAAGGAGCGTGCTTGCCGATCCAGGTTGGCTCGGCAGCGGGTGGTCGGTTGGGGTAAATCCGCAAACCCGCGACAGCTTAGGCGCGTACCGAACAAACCGAAGTCTTGGTGACCTCGGCTATACCCGAGCGCTAAGCCGATTCGTTGAGTGGTGCGAGTCGGGGCTCGTGTGCTGCCATGCCCAATCTCGCAAGCACATACTTTTGAAAAGGGAAAATGCGCTCTTCACGAACTGAAACGAGCCCTTCGCCCGGAAGCTCCCGCGATGACATTCCCTTTTGCACGTTGGGATAGACCGAGGCGTCTTCGCTCAGCACCTTGTTGATGAAGCGTTTGCCGACTTGCTTAAGCAACCTGTCGGCGAGCCACCGTCGCACTGGACCCGCACAGCCAGGATTGTGAAACGCGCGGAAGAAGTTGTAGGTCTTGCCGGGCGCAACCGGCACGACGCTCTGAACATAGCTCACCAAGCTGCTGTGGGCGATCACCAGGTTCGGATAGCGAATCACGTGGTGCCAATTGTAAACCGGCTCGACACCGGCCAGCTTCGAAATGGCCCACGTCTCTCGTTTTCGCCGACCCTCTTCGTAGTTCATGATGCACTCGTCTCCGTGCGCGTAGAACGTGTGCTGGCACGCATCGGCCGAGGGATAAATGCCAAACGTCTTGGGATGCACCACCGCAATGTGATACGACTCCAGAACATTTTCGACCGTCACTTTCCAGTTGCAGTCAAGCCAGTGGTCGAGGTCGGCGGTCGGCTGGCGGTCGGCGCCAAACCACTTGCTAGCAATCGCGTAGTGTGGCTCGCCATACCACTCGGCAAGCGAGGGAGCCTCGTTGTCGAAGGTCACGAAAATAAGCTGCCCCAACCGTTCGGTGCGGTATTTGGCGAGCTTGAGTTGATCTTTCACCAACGGGCGAAAGCTGGGGGCGTCGGGAATTTTTCGCGGCCGCCCAGTCGCATCATATTCCCACCCGTGATATTGACAGCTCATCCGCTCACCAAAGTGCCCACACGGCTTCGACGACAGCGTCGCAAACCGATGACAGCATACGTTGAGAAAGGTGTGAACCTCGCCCCCGGTCCGCCAGCAAATCAGCGGCGTGTCGAACCGTTCGGTGGTGAAATAATCTCCCTCGTTTGCCAGCTCGGCCATCGTTCCAATCGGGTGCCAGCCCTTGAGGAACAGCGACTCGCGTTCGTGCTCAAAAACGACCGGGTCGGTGTAGTGCTCGGGCGTGAAGAGTTGTGGCAGGTGTGTGTTGTGGGTGAACATGAGAAATGACGGGCAATCCAGGCGGGAAATCTTAGCTCTACTTTGACCGGCGCAACGCAGGAACGTCGATAGTGGGTGAAATCGGTGATTGCGTGGCATCGGGGTCAGCCAAAACCGAAAAACGTGTGCAATCAGACGCCGGGGGCGCTGCTAGCGAGCGTTTGAGTGGCAAGGTTTGCGAACTACTCCTTCGAAGCCGCCCACCTTGCCAACCGATCCTCGATCGCGACAGTCGTAGGGTGTGACAAGCTCGGGCAGCGAGCACAGGGACACGAAATTATTGAACGTACAAAAATTGTGTGCCTACACAACGCTTTGCGTCGCTGGTCACACCCTACAATTCCAAAATGTTTACTTCCCCTACCGAAACCTGGTTCCGTGACTCGTTCGGCACGCCGACGCGGGCTCAGGAATTGGCTTGGCCGGCGATTGCCGCAGGGCGGACTACGCTGTTGCTCGCGCCGACGGGTTCGGGCAAGACGCTAGCGGCGTTTTTGGCGGCGATCGACCGGTTGATGTTTCAGCCGCCGGTGGTGGAGATCGTGAAGGGAAAACCGAATCGCAAGGTTCGGGTGCTTTATATCTCGCCCCTCAAGGCGCTCGGGGTCGATGTCGATCGCAATCTTCGCGCGCCGCTGGCCGG
The DNA here is from genome assembly GCA_041752635.1 of Pirellulales bacterium. Classification (GTDB taxonomy): domain Bacteria; phylum Planctomycetota; class Planctomycetia; order Pirellulales; family Lacipirellulaceae; genus JBGSWC01. The sequence goes on from JBGSWC010000376.1 coordinate 2,902, forward strand.
AATCAATGCGGTCGCCGAACGCGAGGGGGTCGAGTACGTCATGCCAACGGTCGCGGTGCGGTCTGGCGATACACCGCCGGCCGAGCGGCTGCGGATTGCCCGCGACGCGCCAGACATTTTCATCACGACCCCCGAGTCGTTGTTTTTGATGCTCACGTCGCGTGTACGCGAGATTCTCGACCTTGTCGACACAGTCAACATCGACGAAATCCACGTGATGGTCGGCAGCAAACGGGGGACTCACTTGTTCCTGTCGCTTGAGCGACTCGAGCGGCTTCGCCAGCAAGCGGGCGTAACGAAACCATTGCAACGGATCGGGTTGTCAGCGACGCAGCGACCACTCGACGAAGTGGCCCGGCTCTTAGCGGGGGGCGAGGCGCCAATCGACGCTGATCGCGCGGTGCCGACGCGCGCGATTGAAATCATCGATGCCAGCGAGCCGAAAAAACTCGAACTCAGGGTCGAAGTGCCGGTCGAAGACATGGCCCGCATGGGCGAGCAGCCTTTGGTCGACTCGGGCCCGGCGGCAGGGGTGGGCTCGCCCAGCATTTGGCCGTCGATTCATCCGCGACTGGTGAAGCTCATTAAGGCCCATCGTTCGACGATGATTTTCGTCAACAGTCGCCGACTCGCCGAGCGACTGGCGCAAGCGATCAATGAGCTCGCCGGCGACGAGATCGCGCTGGCTCATCACGGGTCGATTGCCAAAGACAAGCGGGCGGCGATTGAAGATCGGCTCAAACGGGGCACGCTCCCGGCCATTGTCGCGACCAGTTCGCTGGAACTGGGAATCGACATGGGGGCGGTCGATCTAGTGATTCAGATCGAAGCCCCGCCGACAATCGCCAGTGGCCTGCAGCGAATCGGTCGCGCCGGGCACCACCGTGGCGGCACCAGCCGGGGCGTCGTGTTTCCCAAGTACCGCGGCGACCTCGTCGCCTGTGCGGCAGCGACGGGGCGGATGCTCAAGGGCGAAGTCGAGTCGACCTACTACCCGCGCAATCCGCTCGATGTTCTCGCGCAACAAATCGTCGCCATCGCTTCGATCGAAACGATCGGTGTCGACGAGTTGTTCGCTCTCGTGCGAAGCGCGGCACCCTATGCCGAGCTATCGCATGGTGTATTCGAGAGTGTGCTCGACCTGCTTTCGGGGCGTTACCCATCGGACGAATTCGCCGAGTTGAGGCCACGTATCTCGTGGGATCGAATCGCCGGCACCGTCTCAGGTCGCCAGGGCGCGCAGCGAATCGCCATTCTCAACGGCGGCACGATTCCCGATCGAGGCCTCTACGGCGTGTTCTTACAAGGCGACGGAGTGCAGCCCGGCACACGGGTCGGTGAGCTCGACGAAGAGATGGTCTTCGAGACGCAAACGGGCGATGTGTTTTTGCTCGGCGCGTCGAGCTGGCGCGTTCTCGACATCACCCGCGATCGAGTGCTGGTCGCCCCCGCGCCGGGCGAACCGGGGAAGATGCCATTCTGGCGCGGCGATGGACCGGGGCGTCCGCTTGAGTTCGGTCGCGCCGTGGGCGAACTGACTCGCGAACTCACCGCAGCGAAAAACTTAGCAGCGCGTGAGCGTCTCGAATCGCAACATGCGTTAGAGCCTCAAGCGGCGAAAAACTTGTTGCAATACCTCGACGACCAACGCGATGCGACCACATTGGTGCCGAGCGATCGCACCATCGTCATCGAATCGTTTCTCGACGAGATAGGGGACTGGCGGGTTGCGGTACTGTCGCCCTTTGGAGCGAGGGTCCACGCGCCGTGGGCGATTGCCGTGGCCGCACGGCTCAGGGGCGAATCGATTGGCGAGGTCGATTTTGTCTGGTCGGACGATGGGATGGTATTTCGCTTGCCACAGTCCGACGCGCCGCCGACGAGCGAGTGGTTTTTGCCGCGGAGCGACGAAGTCGAAGAACAAGTGACGCGGCAACTCGGCTCAACCGCGATGTTCGCGGCTCGATTTCGTGAGAACGCGGCCCGCGCGCTCCTGCTCCCTCGCCGACGACCAGATCGGCGTACGCCGCTGTGGATGCAGCGTCGCCGGGCGGCTGATCTACTCACAATCGCGGCTCGCTATCCCGCGTTTCCAATTTTGCTCGAGACCTATCGCGAGTGCTTGCGGGATACGTTCGACTTACCTGGGCTGGTGTCGATTCTGGCCGACATCGAACGGCGGGCGATTTCGGTTCACGCAGTCGATGCCGCGCGGCCTTCGCCCTTTGCGGCATCACTGATGTTCGCCTACACGGGGACTTTTCTGTACGAAGGCGACGCCCCGCTCGCCGAACGGCGGGCCCAGGCGCTCACGCTCGATCACGCGCAGCTCCGAGAACTGCTCGGTACGTCCGACATGCGCGAGTTGCTCGAAGTCGAAACGATCGGTCAGGTGGCGGCCGAACTACAGATGGTCGCCACACCTTTCGTCAAGCATGCCGACGGGGTTCACGATCTGCTCCTGCGGATCGGCCCGCTCACGGCGGACGAAATCGCGGCGCGTGTCGTGGTTGACGAGCGAGCCGACGTGGGCTTATGGCTCACCGATCTCGTCGCCGCTAGGCGAGTGATTCAAGTGAAGGTGGCGGGAAGGCAAGTGCTGGCCGCCGCCGAAGATGCCGCTCGCCTGCGCGATGGGTTGGGCGTGAATCCACCGCCGGGACTACCGAGTGCCTTTCTCGATCCAGTAGCCGATCCACTGGGTGATCTTGTGTCACGCTATGCGCGCACTCATGGACCGTTCACGGCCGCCGATGCGGCGCGGGCGTTGGGGCTGGGCGAGGCCCCGGTGGTCGAAAAGTTGCGATTCCTCTGGCAACGCAATCGGGTGGTCGAAGGAGAGTTCCTGCCCGGCGCGCGAGGCCGCGAGTGGTGCGATGCCGATGTGCTGCGGACCATCAAAAGGCGTTCGCTCGCCAAGTTGCGTAAAGAGGTCGAAGCGGTCGAACCAATCGCACTGGCGCGGTTTTTGCCCGCCTGGCAGGGGCTCGACCGCAAGCGGAGGGGGCTCGACGGACTGCTCGACGCGATCGACCAACTGCAAGGCTATCCGCTGCCGGCGTCGGCGCTGGAGCAACATGTGCTGCCGACGCGCGTCGAGAATTACGCGACCAGCGATCTCGACCAGCTATGTCTAGCCGGCGAAGTCGTTTGGCGAGGCATCGACGCGATTGGCGCAAGCGACGGACGGGTGGCGCTCTACCTGACCGACAACTACCCGCTGCTCGCTTCGCCGGTTGTTGAAGTCGATGACCCGCTTGCCGTTCGCGTTCGCGAGTACCTGCAAGCCAACGGAGCATCCTTCTTCGACGCGATCGCGTTGGCACTTGGCGAATTTCCGAACGACGTGGCCACCGCGCTGTGGCAACTCGTGTGGGCGGGACATATCACCAACGACACGCTCGCGCCGCTGCGCACGCTCAGTGGCCTCGCGACTCGAAGCAGACGTCGCGAACGGACGAGTACACGGCGGGGCTTTCGTAGTCGCCGCGCTGCCAGGTTGCCGGGCACTGACGGTCGCTGGTCGCTTTTGCCGCCGAGCGATCCCGATGCGGCAACGGCCGGCAAGGTTTTGCTGGCCCAGACACTGCTGCAGCGACAAGGCATTGTTACTCGCGCCGGCGTGGGCAAAGAGCTTGTTACCGGTGGCTTTGCCGCTGTTTATCCGGTGCTCAAACAGATGGAAGAGTCGGGCAAAGTCAGGCGAGGGTATTTTGTAGCGGGGCAGGGGGGTGCGCAATTCGCCGCCCCTGGTGCGGGCGACATGCTCCGCGCGAAACCCAACCCCGACGAACCCGATGTGTGGCTACTCGCGGCAACGGATCCAGCAAACCCTTACGGCGCGACACTCGCTTGGCCCGATTCGGTTGCAGCAGCCGCGCGGCCACAGCGAGCGGCCGGAGCAAGGGTGGTGCTTCACAATGGCCGGCTCGTCGCCTGGATCAATCGCAACGCCAGCAGTGTCACGACGTTCCTGCCTGAGGCTGAACCCGATCGAGGCGAAGCGGCCCAATCGATTGCCGACGCACTGGCACACATTGCAAGTCGAGGCGAGCCGGTGATGCTCGCGAAAATCGATGGCGAAGCCGTTGTGCTCTCAGAGCTTGCCGCGCCTCTCGCCACGGCGGGCTTCGTCCGCACGCATCGCGGGCTGGTGCATCGGGGCGAGCCAACACCTTGAACCGTCGGCTAGCACCGACGGCTCAATGCAAACCGGCTAGCGAGCAATCGCGACACGATTGTTTTTTAGTAGGTTCAAATAATCGACCGTGATTTCGAGGGCTTCTTTGTTGTAGTAGTCTTCGATGTCGAACACGGGACGATCGGAGTCACTCAACTTCTCGAACGTTTCTTCGGTTTCCTTGTCGGCATCGAGTTCTTCGCGCTCGGCGATGAACTGTTGTTTGTTGAGCGTGACCGACTCGCGATCTTTTTGCTCTTCAAACTTAGCAATTCGCCGAGCTTCTTTCGCGAAATCACTCGATTGCTTGATCCGATTGGTCGACCGGTCGCGAAGGTCGTTCACCACGTTGGTGTCAACCATGCCATATTGCTCGTGCGACAAGGCTTCTACGCGGTCGAATTTAAGCGCGAAGTCGAGGTCTTCTTCGCCCACTTCGAGGTGTTCGGTCAATGAAGGAATCTTAACGTCGGAGACGACACCCCGCATCTGAGTGCTGTCGCCGTCGGGACGATAGAACTGCTGAATCGTGAGCTTGAGTGCGCCAAGGTTCGGTTTGTTGGCAATCCGGAAAATTGCATCGCCCAAGTCATAAAGCTGCTGGACGGTTCCTTTGCCGTGGGTAGCTTCGTCGCCGATCACGATACCTCGACCATAGTCTTGGATCGCCCCTGCGAAAATTTCGCTAGCGCTAGCGCTAAATTTGTTCGTGAGAACAACCAGCGGTCCGCTCCACACCATGCCCGCTTCGGGGTCGACGTAGGGTTGTGTGCGGCCAGTGGGGCCTTTCACTTGCACGACGGGTCCTTTGTCGATGAATAGGCCGGTCATGTTGACTGCCTCGGTCAGCGATCCCCCGCCATTGAAACGAAGGTCGACAACAACCGCATCGACCTCTTCACGGTTAAGTTCTTCGAGCAACCGGCGCACGTCGCGGGTGGTGCTTTTGAAATTAGGGTCGCCCGCTCGAGCGCCTTCCATGTCCATGTAAAAGCTCGGCAGCGAAATAACGCCTACGCGGAACGGCTGGCCGTTGGGCTTGGTTCCCCAGTCGATCACAGCCTTGCGTGCTTCTTGATTGCTAAGCTTGATTTCGTCGCGAGTGATGTTGTAAGTCACCCGTTGTTTGGGGTTGGCGATAGGCCGAACTTCGAGGCGAACGACGGTCCCTTTTTGGCCGCGAATTTGCTTGACGACGTCGTTGAGCTTCATGTCGACGATGTCGGTTAGCTCGCCCGTTTCGCCTTGGCCCACACCGATTATCTGATCACCCTTCTTGAGGCGACCGTCGGTGTCGGCGGCTCCGCCCGATATGATTTCATGAACTTCTGTATAACCATCGACGCTCCGCAGCGAGGCACCGATGCCGTCAAGTTTGAGGCGAAAGGCAATTTCAAAGTTCTCGAGCGTGCTCGGAGACATGTAAGTGCTATGAGGGTCAAATCCACTTGTGATCGCCGACAGGTACAGTTCGAGCAACTCGTCGTTGTCGGTTTGGTCCCAACGACGTTCGATGCTGCGGTATCGCTTGCGAAGTTTGTCTTGGGCTTCGGGCAAATCAACTTCGTCGGTGATTTCGGTGAGCAAGTCATACTTCACCCGCTTGCGCCACCGCTCGATCGATTCTTCGTTGTTCGTGGCATACTTGGCGGCTTCGCGGTCGCGGATCATCGTTTCGTCGACCGTAAAGTCGTGGGAAGCATCGATCTGCTGCAGAGCAATGACCGACCGCTCTCTCACTCGCTGCAGGAACCGCTCAAAAATGGAGTGAGCAAATGTTATGTCGCCCCGTTTGATCATGTCATCAAGGCTATCTTTTTGGGCCATGAATTCGTCAACATCGCTCTGCAATAGGTAAAGCTTCCAGGGATCGAGCGATTTGAGCAGCGCGTCGAGTCCTCGCTGCGAAATCTCGTCATCGAGTTCTCGCTGCGAAAGGTGCTGGCGCTCCATCAGCAGGCTCACTGCGAGCGCAATTTGTCGGTCGCGGGCGCTGGGACCGGTGGGACGAGCCAGCGAGGGCGCTGCCGCGGCGAGTATGCCGATAACCAATAGAACGGGAAGATAAACACGGTTGATTCGAACGAACTGCATCATGATGAGCGCAATCCTTAAAAGGTGCGAAAATGACTCTTGAACGCCAACGTCCAAGTTGGAGGTGTGCGACACCCCTTGGTAATCGACGACGAAGCCACGACAACTTGCCAAAAACAACAGCAAGTTGACTGCTTAAATTGCCCAGCCGTCACAGGTTGTTTGAGAATAACGCCTTACCGGACCGGTAGCAATAGAACCGGCCAGCGGACTAGTACATCCTACGACAATTAAGCCAGCATGGTTCGAGTTGACTAACAAAAGACAAAATCAATAAGAAAGGGCCTATCCCCCCGAGCTTTCGAGACCCATGAGAGGCGGCCCTTGGGGGACTAACCGCAACGACTGGCGAGCCATTAACGTGGGACGTAGAGTTTGTCTGGACCGTGCGACCCGCAGTTTCGGCCGGCGATTCAGCCCGAACCACTCGGCGAGATTACGGTTACCCCTGCCCTTCCGCCGAAGAAATAGAGTGCTAGCCCCCTCAAATGACTGGTTGTGGTACTATGCCTCGTTTTCGCTTCGGATTTGCCCTCATCGCCGGGTTGCTGTCGCTAGCAGTCGATGCATCGGCCGCTGGGCGCTGGAATATGCCTTCGCGGACAATCCAATTCGCAGGCGTAGGCTACGGGGCCGGTTATCACGCTCCGATGCTGCTAGGACCGGCTTACCATGCTCGGGTGGCGAATCCAGGTGTGCAACGACTCTCCGCTCCGCTGGTTGTTGATTGCTCGGTCGGGAGCAGCTGCTGGCAAGCACAACCGCAACATTTGGGACCGGCAGCGGACGTCTATCACCCGGCTCCTAGCTACTTTTCTGATTACGCACCTGCTGCCGAGTATGACCCCACTCTCTTCCCGGCACCGCCGCTGGAGGATGCGGCCCCTCATGCGACGCGAAGCGAGCCGGTGAGACCCCGCGACCAAGTGTTGCCCGAAGCAATTCCCCTGCCGAGTGCAAACGACCGCAACAAGGGGCAACCGCGACCGGCCAGAGGTTGGCGCTGGTAGACCCGTGCGGCACACTCGCGATTGTTGATTGTCGACTTTGGCGAGGCGTGTGACGGTTGATCTGGAAATTGCTAGCCGCGATGGTTGTCGGCACGGTCGTGTTTGCTTGGCTGGCCCGCGGTTGGTGGCGGCAGCGTCGGGCGGCCGATCAACTGGAGCGTGCACACAAAGCCTTCGCATCGGCGCGCGAGCGACTGGAAGCTGAGTTTCTGAGCGCGGCGGCCGAACGAGGTAAGCCACGCGGGCTTCGGTGGGTTCGCTGTGACCTCGACGGGCCACCTTTTTTTGCCATAGATCGCACAAGCGGCGACATTTTCGCGCTCGTTGCCGTTATAATTGGGTTCGAAGCTGTAGCCGGTGGCGGAATGGAAGACGTCGAAGCAGTCGGCAACCTTCGCAACGGCAGTGCCGTGTTTCGTTGGCAGCGAGGTCGTTGGACCACCGATGGGTGGGCCATTTTCAATCTCGCCCCGCCCGACGCGATTGCTCATTACACACAAAACTTAGTGCCCGTCACCAATCGTTCGACGGGCGGATCCACTGCATGAGGAGACTTCAAATGCACCATCGTCTGTTGCTTGCACTCGCCGCCCTGTTTTTTCTTTCGGTCGCGGCCCGAGCGGCCGACTCGCCGCCCAACATAATTTTTATGTTTTCTGACGACCACGCTTACCAAGCTATTAGCTGTTACGGTTCGCAGGTCAATCAAACGCCAAACATCGATCGGCTTGCTAGCGAAGGAATGCGATTCGACCGCTGCGTTGTGACCAACAGTATCTGCGGACCGAGCCGGGCGGTGATTCAAACGGGTAAGTACAGTCACAAAAATGGCTTCTTCTTGAATGGCAATCGCTTCGACGGATCGCAGCAGACTTTTCCGAAGCTGTTGCAGAAAGCCGGCTACGAAACGGCCGTGATTGGTAAGTGGCACCTTGAAACCGATCCTCAGGGTTTCGATTACTGGAAGGTGCTGCCGGGACAGGGCCGCTACTATTCGCCCGTGTTCATCACCCCGGAAGGTAGAGAGACGATCCCTGGATACGTGACCGATGTGATCACCGACAAGTCGCTCGAGTGGCTTGAAGAGGGACGCGACAAGTCAAAGCCGTTTATGCTGATGCTACAACACAAAGCGCCGCACCGGGCGTGGGAGCCCGGCCCTGCGCATGTGGGCGATCTCGCGGGGGTCACATTGCCAGAACCGGCCACTTTGCTCGACGACCACAGCGGGCTCACTCAAGCCGCATCGCGGGCGACCATGCGTGTGCTCGAAGACATGCGCGAAGTCGAAGACTCCAAAGTGTTTGACGAAACGTCCCCCCACGGTCGCCAGCTCTTCAAACTGATGACACCTGCCGAGCAGGAAGCCTGGAAGGCGGCCTACGCGAAAGAGAACGCCGAATTTCTCGCCAACAAGCCAACGGGCGACGAACGGAAGCGGTGGAATTATCAGCGTTACATCAAAGACTATGTGAAAACGATCGCCAGCGTCGACGACAGTGTGGGACGTGTGCTTGACTATGTCGAACAAAACGGACTCGCCGACAATACGATTGTCATCTACAGCAGCGACCAGGGTTTCTATCTCGGCGAGCACGGCTGGTACGACAAACGATTCATCTACGAACAGTCGTTGCGTACCCCGTTGATTGTCCGTTGGCCCGGGGTTGTCGAACCAGGTTCGGTCGATGAGCACCTTGTGTCGAACGTCGACTTTGCCGAAACCTTTCTCGATGTGGCGGGCGTCGAAGTGCCCGAAGACATGCAGGGAGCGAGCCTCGTTCCGATTCTCAAGGGCGAATCGGTCGACGACTGGCGCGATGCGTTTTACTATCATTACTACGAAGGCATCAAGAATACGCACACAGTCGGCGAGCATTATGGTGTCGTCACCGACCGCTTCAAGCTGATGCATTTCTACACACTGGGCGAATGGGAATTAATCGATCGTGCGAAGGATCCACACGAAATTAACAACGTCTATGGCGACCCGGACTACGCCGAGGTGCAGGCCGAACTGCACACGAAGCTCAAGGAGCTGCGCGAGCAACTAGGGGTCAAGAACAACAAGCCGGTGATCCAGTAGCGCCGGGTGCCGGTTGCCACCCGCTGGCTTGCCCAGCCGTGAGCGTGGCCCCCTAATTTAGTCGCGCGGTCAACAATTCGATCGAGGTGCAAAAGTCGGCGACTTTTGCAATCCCTCTGATCACGAATCGCCTTGTTTCACAGCCCCAAACGAAACGGACCGGTGCAAAATTCGCCGAATTTAAGTTCATTACCGTCAATTTCCGTCGTCCACAATTCATTCGATACCGGGTCATCGTAGCTCCGCCAGCAGCGTGGGCCGGATTAAAGCGTCAGCCGCAAATCCGGCATCGTGATGCACCCCCGAATGTAGAATACCGGGTGGCCACTTTCCACAACGAAAATTGGCCACCCCGGGGCGATGCAGGCAAACAATACCAGCCCGATGCGCTGGCGAGGGATTTTTGGGTGTTCCCGAAGGCCCTTCTCCGAGGGCCCGTGCAAGGCGGGCTATGGCATGATTCCCAGGTTCTTGTTGGCAACGCTAGGGAGTGCGCGCACGTTCAGTATCGCGACAAGCGGGTTGGGGGAGGAAATCGGGGAATGGATGACTGAACGCCGTTGACGTTTAAGACAGTCGCTGTCATTGATCAGGTTCAGTTCAACCCCTTTTTTCGGTTCCTGACACCTTTTCCGGGTCA
>JBGSWC010000377.1:0-2842 GCA_041752635.1 Pirellulales bacterium
GCAAACACATCATGCCGCGCGGTGAAATGATGCGACGAGGGAACGTCGTGTTGCGGGCGGGGCATGTGATTGGGACCGCGACTGTGGGCCTCTTGGCCGAAGTGGGTGCCGCGACGGTTGCTGTGGTCGAGCGACCGACCGTCGCGGTGCTGTCGACGGGCAACGAACTGGTCTCGGCCGCTCGAGTGCCGACCTTTGGCCAAATCCGCAATAGCAACGGTCCGATGCTCGCCGCCGCTGTCGAAACCCTCGGCTACCAGCTTCGTATGCTGTCTGTTGCCGGCGACGACCGCGATGTGCTTGCCGAACACATCGCGACTGGGCTCGAATGCGACGTGCTCGTGCTCACTGGTGGCGTGTCGGCTGGCGAGCTCGACCTGGTTCCCGATGTGCTTGCGTCGCTGGGCGTCGAGTGCGTGTTCCACAAGGTCGCGATGAAACCCGGCAAACCGATTTGGTTCGGAGTCAAACGCGACGTCGCAGGGGTCGATTGCTATGTATTTGGCCTTCCCGGTAACCCCGTCAGCAGTTTCGTCGGATTCCACCTGTTCGTGAGGCGGCTGCTCGACCAACTAGCAGGGCGGCAAGTTGCGAAACAACCGCACACAGCTCGGCTCTCGCAACCCATCGAAAATCGGGGCGACCGCGAGTTGTTTCATCCAGTGACCCTCGCCCGCTCGGCGACAGGCGAGTTTGTCGCCACGCCGACCGCTTGGAGAGGCTCGGCCGACCTGCGTGGTATCGCCAGCGCCCACGCCCTCGTTCGCATTCGGGCGGGCCAGATCGCATGGCCCGCCGAGTCGTTGGTGCCGATCGTTCCGATTTGCGACGTTTTTCGCGATTGTTAAGCCAAAATACCGCCAAAATGCTTGACAGCTTTGCCCTTCGCCAGCGATCATGGGGGAGGGCAAATCGCGGTCGCTGTACGCGACGGACTGGCTTTGCGCGGGCGACTCGCGCTGGTCTGTCGGTTCGTTCGGAGTCCGCGACTACTCAGGGACAGATAAACTCAAGAAGGCAACCATGATTCCAATCCGCCATCGACTGCTATCGACGTTTGGCCTCGTCGCTTTGTTTTGGACGTCTCATGCGGGGGCGGTTGTCTTTCAGTTTGGCGACGTCACGCCCGCCGATAATCCGGGCACGATCAACAGCGAAGGCATCGTCGATTTTAATTATCGGCAATCCGACCCGGAGTTTTTCGAACAGCCCGACCCCCTGATTATTGGGGAGACGGCCTATGGCCTTGTGCGGATCACAGCGGGAACCGAGTTGCGCTATGAGGATTTGATTCTCGGCGGGACAACGACAGGATCGGGAGGTGGCAACCTCTTAGGTCCCACCACTGGTGTCGGGATTTTCATTCTCGAAGGTTTCGGCACGCTATTTAACAATGACACGAACACCGTGCCCCCTTTTATGCCGATTGATCCGTCACCTCGAGGCTCGGCGAATTTCAGCACGTTTGTCGGCAAGTCGGGCTCGGGGAGCTTGCAGGTTTCTGCCGGTGCACGGATGGAACTGGGAGCCGCCCTGTTCGTCGCGCTGGGCACAGGCTCGTACGGTGAAGTGCTCGTCGACGGGTTTGCTTCGCACATCAACACCGGCAGCAATGCGCCGGCAACTGTTCCCAATTCCCCTTTCGCGGCCAGCAGCGCGACGCTCATCGGCTCGGTCGGAACCGGAGTCATGACCATCCAAAACGCCGGCGCGGTCGACTCGCGTCGCGGTGCCGCCATCGGCGCACTCGCCCCCGACGGCAACTCCGAACTGGAAGGTGGATTTGGTGGTGGAATTACTATCGAAGACGACGACCCCCAGCCCAACGGCAGTGTCACTGTCGACGGACTCGGAAGTCAATGGCGCATCAGCGGCGGACTAGCGGTGGGGGTCTTTGAGTCGAGCGTGAATGCTTATCTGCCAAACAGCGGTGCCGGAAAACTGCTGATCTCGAATAAGGGAGTCGTGACGGTCGCTGAAATTCCCTCGGGTCCGTTTGTCGATGGCGAACCAGGTGCGCTGGTAATTGGCCGATTCGGTATTCTCGAACTGGCGACCGATGGCCAACTGCTCGTTGAGGAAGGTATCACCAACCACGGCACCATCGAAGGCGATGGAGTTCTCTCTGGCACGACTTTCCTCAATCAAAAAGCGAATGGTGGCGGACAGGTTATCGTCAGTAAAGACGAATTTCTCAACATTCGTGCCTTCGGTGATTCAAATGAGACAATCGCGGGCGAATCGTATTTCGGAGCCAATACAGGGCTCATTGAAGTGACCGATGGCGAATTCCTGTTCGATCGCATTCTCGACCTGACCGACGACACCAATCGATTCAAGAACCTCTTCGTCCCCGAAACGCCCGATGATCCTTCGACACCGACGGTCAATGAATTCATGCCCGAACAAACGGGCACGATCAACGTTCGCAATGGTACCGTGCGATTCCGCAGCGGCTTGTTCAATAACAGTGTTATCGCGTTCACTGGAGGCAATAACGTTCTCAGTGCCGACGTGATCAACGACATCGGCGGCCAAATGGTGTTCAGCGGTAATTCGAATTCGACGATCGACGATAATCTGCTCAACGACGGTGCGTTGATCGTTACCCAGGATTCGACGCTCACCGTTCTGGGCGATTTAACGCTCAGCGTGGCCGGGTCGCTCAGCCTTACGCTCAGCAATAATGAACTCGTGTCAAACCTCCCGCAGGGCTACATCGCCACGGCGGGGGATATCACCCTTGGTGGATTGCTTGATATCGATGCGCCAATTGGCGGCAACTTCGATCCCAGGCCAGGCGATTCGTTCTTGTTGCTGAGCACTACCGGCCTCATCACCG
>JBGSWC010000378.1:0-12218 GCA_041752635.1 Pirellulales bacterium
GTCTCTTGCCACAGCGACGCATCGATCGCTGGCCACTCTTCGGCAATGAACGCCCGCCTGAGACCCGGGGCCATGTTGCGGCCAATCATGGCCGCTTCGATGGCCAGCGTACCGGTGCCGCAAAACGGGTCGACGAGCGGCCGCTCGGGGTTCCAGACGCTCAACTGCACCATCGCGGCGGCCAGCGTCTCGCGCAATTGCCCGGCGGCAATGAGCTTGCGGTAGCCACGCTTGTGGAGCCCGATGCCCGAGGTATCGACAAGTAGGTGTGCCACGTTGTCGAGCAGCTCAACCACAACCGGCACTTCATAGCTTGTCTCGGGCAATTCGCTGGCCGCGTGAGCCTGCCGCAGCCGCTCGACGATCGCCCGCTTTGTCATCCGCTGACACGCGGGGACACTCGCCAGTTGGCTCTTATGCGAACGTCCTGACACTGGAAACGAAGCGTCGGCTGCGATCCATTCTTCCCAAGGGAGGGCCGCCACGCCATCGAACAACTGCCCAAAGTCGGTCGCCTCGAACTGCCCGACGCTCACCAATATCCGCTCGACGGTGCGAAGCCAGATGTTGGCTTCGCAGATGGCCACCGCATCGCCGGTGAACTCAATCCGCCCCGGCCGAGACACACGAGGCTCGTAGCCCAGCGCCTTGAGCTCGCGCATGGCTACCGCTTCGAGCCCAAACGCGGTGGTCGCAACTATCGAGAGCGAAGCCATCGCTTAGCGCTAGAGGGGTTAAGGATTTCGACGCAAAGTCGCAGAGTCGCAAAGCAGCGCAGAGAAGAAAAAGAGCTATAACTAAGACCCTAAAAACATGCGAGCGTTACGACTTAAGTTCGCTACGCGCCACAAAAGCGTTCTGCAACGGCACCTTTGCGATTCTTTGCGTCTCTGCGCCTTTGCGTCAAAAAAAACTGCTTCGAGAAAATCTACTGCTCTTCGCCTTCGTTGAGCTCAATCTGCCATTCGATATTTTTGGCATCAAACAGATCGCCGAACAGCCGCTGTTGAGCGGCGGAGCGATTTGCCTGGAGCATCGTGTAACGGCCGAGCCAACTATCAGTTTCGGTGAGGAAAGTTTCACGCAACTTTTCGGGCGTCTTTAAATGGCTCTTCACACGCACGATGTAGGCAATGCTGCGGTCGAAGTTTTCGATTGCTAGCACGTCGCCTGTTTCGGCCTCGAAGACCTTGTTGATGAAGTCGGGCCCGGCTGCTTCGATTCCTTCGGGCTGTGACATGCGGTAGTTGACCATAAACGACGTCGGGCTCATGTCGCCGGGAGTGATTCTGGCAAACGCCGCCGGTTCGACCACTTCGCGGTTCGGGTCGTCGGCAAAGTAGTCTTTGAGGCTCACGTCGGCTTGTTCGATTTTCGTCGCCAATGCTTCGGCTCGCTTTTGGGCAATATCGGCCGCTTGCTGCATTCTCCAAGCTTTGACGACTTCGTCGCGAACGTCTTCGAACTTGGGCACCTTGCGCGGATCGTCGGCGATTCGCATCGTTACGTAGCTGCTGCCATCGACACTCATGCTGCGGATCGGTTCGTAGTCGTCGAACATGTCGCCGAACGCAATGTTGACGAGCAGGCTTTCGGCCGTCGCGGCACCGGTACGCACGATTTCGGCCGACATGCCGACTGGCACATCGTCGCGTAACTCAAACTGCGACAACGGTTTCGTCTTTTCGTACTCGAGTCCATATTCAGCAGCGAGCCTTGTGAGGTCGGTCAGCGATACCGGTGGCACGGGAACCGGTTTGCCCAGCCCCTCCGCATCGAGCACCTTGCCCTGGTAGTTGCGGAAGTCGACGGTGAGTTGGTTGTAGACTTTGTCGGTGATTTCTGCGATCTTTTCGGCGACCTTGGCGTTGGCTAAACTGTCGCGAATCTCATCGGCCACTTCTTCGAGCGGCTTGTACTCGAGCGTCGTTGCGGGGAGTTCACCTTCGGTAGCTTGTGCTTCAGTGCTTTCGGCTACGGCGTCGGTTTTTTCTATTTCGGTTGTTTCGACATCGGTCGCCGGCGCGACATCGCTGCCGGCTGGTGCGTCGTCAGTAGGAGACTCTTCGTTTGCCGACGCTGATTCGTCGGTCTCTTCTTGTTGAAAAGCGGCCAATTGAAAGGGCGATGAATTACGCGACGCCGCTTGAGGTGGGTTCTCGTCGCTCGGGGCAGCGTCAGTCGATTCAGCTTCGCCCTCGTCTTCCGTCACCGCGGGAACACCGGCTTCGGTTTCATTCGTTGATGTGTCATTCGTTGTCGCATTATCGGCTGGCGTTTCGCCGTCAGTCGACTCGTCAACAGGTTTATCGGTCGACTCATCACCGGCCGATTCAGCCTCGTCGGCTTCGTCGTCTGAACCTTCGGGAGTCGTTTCGCTTGACGAAGGCTCGCCAGTTTCGGGATCATCGCCTGCGGGGACACTGCCTGTGGGATCACTGCCTGCGGGATCACTTCCTGCAGGGTCACTTCCTGCAGGGTCATCGCCGCCCAAATCGAAATCGGTCTTCAAATAAAGTGACTTATTTTCTTCGTAAAACTTTGCGACAGCTTCGTCGGTAATCTCGGCAGCAATTTGCTCGCGGAATTTTTCTGGGTTCGCCCGCAGGTATTGCAGCGTCACTCGCCGTGGGATACCAAACGCTGGCTTTGGCTGTGGCAATTCGACACCACCGGGCAAGAACACCGGCCGCGGGTAGGCGTCTTTGTATTCGTCAAATAGCTTCTTGAGTTCTTCTTCGGTCGGCTCGCCCACATCGACCAGCGACTCGGTCACCGGAATGCCGACCGCCTCGATAAAGATTTCGTCGTTCGCTTCGAGCCACTCTCGATAACGCTCCTGTGGCATTTCGGCCGACACGGCGTAGCGATAGCTGCTGCGAAGCAGCCCGGCGAGCATTTCTTCGCGAACCGCATCGAAGAGGTAGTTGACCGAAATGCGACCTTGTCCCTGCGAAGACAAAGCCTCGATGATGCCACGCATGTCGCTCTGACCAACTTGATTGAGCCCGAGTTCGGCCAGGTACTTCGCGATCGTGTCGTCGGTGATGGTCATACCCATTCGGCGCGCTTCGTTGGCCAGAATGTGCGTTTGAACGGTATCTTCGGGAAACTCTCGAGCGTTCGGGTTGGAAATGAATGGTGTCACCAGGTCGGGCACACCTTCGGGGGCCAGCTCGTGGCCAAGTTGATAGATGCTGCCCATAAAGTTGGCCGCGATCCGACGCGACTGCATCAGCTTTCCCAACTCGCCGCGGGTTAGCTGGCCGCCATCCCACTTCACGGCGACTTCGTCGAGATCACGGCCACCACCGCCGCCACCGCTACTCAACATCTGTGCGAGCGGGTCAGCCACAATAAAGGCCAACATGCAAAATACGCCGGCAACAACGATCAGGGTTTTCTGGTAACGACGGAAAAAACGAAACATCGGCTATCATCCGTAAAACGCAGTCACAGTGCGGGGTGTCGCAAGGGACGCAACCCTTGACTTCTATTCTGTTCGCTTCTACAGGTTGAAACGGAACGAGCACCGCCGCCGAAGCCCGTTATTCTAGGCCCAGGTGACGTAAACGCAATCCCAGCCTAGATTACCGGCACAGTGGGCACGCCCCACCCCGGCAATTGACGGTTACACCGACAATCACCTGTCGCTCCTATCGCAGCGGTAAAGTTAAGCTCGACAAAAAGGACTCACGCGGCAAAGCTTTGCTAACAGATAACGCTCAACACAACTTAGATTCACCGCCAAGTCGTCGACCCTCGTGTGGCTCAACGACCGCGGGCGACCCGGAATAATCAACAAGATCGAACTAAACGTCTTATGGCAAAGAACAAAGCCGCCAACGGCAAACACGCGCTGGTGATCGTCGAATCGCCCGCAAAGGCAAAGACTATCGCCAAGTACCTCGGCCCCGGCTACACAGTCGAAGCCAGCATCGGTCACGTCCGCGACCTTCCTCAGGGTGCGGCTCAGATTCCCGCGAAATACAAAGGCGAACCGTGGGCCAATTTAGGGGTCGATGTCGACCATGGCTTCGCACCGATCTACGTTGTTCCCCCCGGTAAGACCAAACAAATCAAGCTGCTCAAAGACCGACTCAAGGACGCCGACGAGCTTTATCTGGCGACAGACGAAGACCGCGAAGGCGAGGCGATTAGTTGGCACTTGCTCGAGTTGCTGAAACCGAAGGTGCCGGTTCACCGACTCGTCTTCAACGAAATCACCAAAGAGGCACTGCAGGCGGCGCTCGCTTCGCCCCGTGAAGTCGACGAAGGGCTGGTCCGCGCCCAAGAAACCAGGCGGATTCTTGACCGTTTGTACGGCTACGAAGTCTCGCCACTGTTGTGGCGAAAAGTCCGGCCCAAGCTTTCGGCCGGGCGTGTCCAGAGCGTTGCCGTGCGACTCATCGTGCAGCGCGAACGCGAACGCATGGCGTTTGTGTGTGCCACTTGGTGGGACTTGATCGGCAAGTTTGCCAAAGTCGATGGTGCCACGCTCGAAGCAACCCTCGTATCGGTCGATGGCAAGAAGATTCCGCTCGGCAAAGACTTCGATTCGACCAACGGTCAGCTTAAGTCCGACAACATGGTGCTGCTCGACGGCGACGCCGCTCGCGAGTTAGCCGCGCGAATCGCACGGGGCGAATTTCGCGTCGCCTCGGTCGAGGAAAAACCGTACACAACCAAGCCCTACGCCCCGTTCACCACCAGTACGCTGCAGCAGGAAGCAAACCGCAAGCTGGGTTTCACCGCGCGGCGAACGATGCAGGTCGCTCAAGGTTTGTACGAAAACGGGCACATTACTTACATGCGTACCGACTCGACCAACCTGGCGACGGTCGCCGTCGACGACGCTCGCCGGCTGATTGGCGAGCAATATGGCCCCGACTACCTCCCCGCTCAGCCAAGGCTCTACAGCGGCAAAGTCAAGAACGCTCAGGAAGCCCACGAAGCGATTCGCCCCGCGGGCGTACCGTTTCAACTGCCCGATGATCTCAAGAAAAAGCTCGACGCCGACGCCGCCAAGCTGTTCGACATGATTTGGAAGCGAACGATCGCCAGCCAAATGTCTGACTCCAAAGGCCGCCGGATTGCCATCACGATCGAGGGCGAAGGTTGCCGATTCCAAGTCAGTGGCAAAACGATCGACTTTGCTGGATACCTGAGGGCTTATGTCGAAGGGAGCGACGATCCCGATGCCGAACTGGCTGACCAGGAAAAAATTCTGCCCGCTGTCGTCGAAGGCGAAACGCTTCGCGTCGTCGACATGCTGCCGAAGGACCACACCACCCAGCCACCGAGTCGTTACAGCGAGGCCGCGCTGACCAAGTCGCTCGAAGAGCGTGGCATCGGTCGACCGAGTACCTACGCCTCGATTATCGATACGATTTTGGCACGTAACTATGTGTTCAAAAAAGGAACCGCGCTGGTTCCGACCTGGGTCGCGTTTTCGGTGGTGCGGCTGCTCGAAGATCACCTTGCGAGTCTGGTCGACTATCAATTCACGGCTCAGATGGAAGACGATCTCGACGCCATTAGTCGCGGTGAGCGGCAGTATGTCGAGTACCTCGGCGACTTCTATTTTGGTAATGGCCGCGCGGGCCTCAAGAAACAACTCGAACACAAAGTCGACGAAATCGACGCCCGCACTATCAGCCGCATTCCGATTGGCAACGCCCCCAACGGCGAAGAGATTTTTGTTCGCGTGGGCCGCTATTCGCCGTTCGTCGAACAAGGCGATCGGACCGCGAGTTTGCCCGAAGAATTGCCGCCCGACGAAGTGACGCTCGAAAAGGCGATGGAGCTGCTCGCTCAGGCCGAGAAGGCCGACGAGCCGCTCGGTACCTGTCCCGAAACTGGCAAGCCAGTTTTTATAAAAGTTGGTCGTTTCGGTCCCTACATCCAGCGGGGCAGCATCGAAGACGAAGAGAAGCCAAAAAACGCATCGCTGCTCAAGGGAATGACGCCCGAAGAGATCGATCTTGAGACAGCGCTCAAGCTGCTTTCGCTGCCCCGCGACGTTGGCGTCGACCCCGAAATTGGCGAACCGATCATCGCCCAGAACGGCCGCTTTGGTCCCTATATCAAGTGCGGCAGCGAAACCCGGTCGCTCCCGGCCGACGTGTCGCCTATCGACGTGACATTTGAGCAAGCGACCACCCTACTGCGGCAACCGAAGACTCGCGGACGCGGCGGCGCCAAAAAGGAACCGATCAAAGTATTCGAAGAATCACCGGTCACCGGCAGCCAAGTGCAACTGCTCGATGGTCGCTATGGCCCCTATGTCACCGACGGCGAAACGAATGCGTCGTTGCCCAAGGGCGCGGAGATCGAGGCCCTGACGATGGCCGAAGCCTTGACTTTGCTCGCCGAACGCGCCGCAGCCGGCGGTAGCAAGAAGAAAAAGACCACCAAAAAGAAAACCGCGAAGAAAACAACCTCAAAAAAGGCGGCTAAGAAAAAGTCGACTCCCAAGAGGAAAGTAACCAAGAAAAAATCTTCGTAGCTGAAAAGTTCATCGCCTATCGCTACTCCTCACCACCTTCTGCGATCGCGTAAGCGATCGCATGATTGCGACTGTGAGATATGCTGATGTGCATCGTCTGTATGCCAAGGCGGTCGAACACGTCGCGGGCACCAGCGCGGAGAACGATGGTCGGAGCGCCGCTGGTGAGATTGCGGACCTCAATGTCGCGCCAACTGATGCCCCGGCGCCAGCCTGTGCCGAGTGCTTTGAGCACTGCCTCCTTTGCGGCCCAGCGGCCGGCATAGTGCTGCGTGGCGGCCTTCTTGGTGCTGCAGTATTCGATCTCGTGTGGAGTGTAGACACGGGAGATGAACAGCTCGCCGTGACGCTCGATCATCTGGGCGATCCGCAGCACTTCGGTAATGTCGGTGCCGATGCCGAGAATCTTCATCGCACTTGCCTGAGCGCTTGGTCGAGGTCGGCGATCAAGTCGCCCGAATCTTCGATCCCGCAAGCGAGCCGAATCATGTTGTCGTAGATGCCAAACTTTTGGCGATCTTCGGGCGTGTATTTGAAGTAGCTCATCACCAGTGGCTGCTCGATAAGTGACTCGACACCGCCAAGGCTCGGCGCGATGCGGGGAATCTTCACTGCGTCGATGATGTCGGCCGTTGCCCGCCAGTCGGCGTCCTTAACCAAGAAGGTGATGAGCCCACCAAAGCCAGTCATGCTCGCCTTGGCGACCGCGTGATCGCGATGCGATGCGAGTCCTGGGTAGTAAACTCGCTCGACGCGTTGATGCGAATCCAAGAAGCGAGCTACTGCCAGACCGTTTTCGTTGTGCCGCTGCATCCGTAATGCAAACGTCTTGAGCCCGCGGAGCAGAAGATAAATATTCTGCGGACCATTTACCGCTCCCATAATGCCGCGCAACTGCCGGACCGATTCGAGCTGGGTGCGCGATCCGGCGACGACACCAGCCAGCAGATCATTGTGGCCGCCGAGGTACTTGGTCGCCGAGTGCAGCACATAGTCGATGCCGTAGTCGATGGGACGCAAGTTGAATGGTGTCGCAAGTGTCGCATCGATCAGCGTCTCGACACCATGTCGGCGGCCGATGCCAGCAAATTTTGTGGGATCGACCACGCTCAAGTGGGGATTCGTGGGCGACTCGCTCACCAGCATTCGCGTCTTCGGCGTGATCGCGGCTTCCATCGCATCGTAGTCACAGGCGGGAACTTCGATTGTCTTGACGCCAAACCGTGACAGATGTTCGCGACAAAACTGGCGGCTGCGGTGATAGCACTCGTCGAAAAAAATCACCTCATCGCCCGAACTGAGCTTCGCCATGAGTAGCCCCACGATCGCCGCCATGCCGCTGCTAAACAGCACGGCCGTCTCGGCTCCTTCGAGCGCCGCGAGTTTCGCCTCAACGACCTTTTCGCCCGGGTTACCGTAGCGGCCATATTCCTCGCGCGGTTGGTTCTGCTCGATGAAATCGATGATCGACTGTGTGTCGCTAAACGTGTAAGTCGAAGCACAGAAGACCGGATCGGTAATCGAGTCACCCGGCTTTTGGCGAGCTTCGCCGCTATGCACGGCGATCGTGCTCCAGCCTTCACATGCGGGGGTTTCGCCCTGTTGTGGCAAATCTTGTTTCAATGGTTCGACCGTCGACATGATGGCTTACCTCAGCGATGCGAGCGTTTCCCAGCGGCATCGGGGGTGCCATGCCACTCCAGTGGGCCGTGATCGGGCGATGGCAGCAAACGGCGGAACGAGAAAAAAGCTGACGAAACGCCCGAGGGCGAATTCCATCGACGGCTCTTTAGCAGTTTCGGCTGCAAGCGGCCACAAATCCCTGAACTCATTTACTTTAGGTGCTGGCACCCGCCGAATCAAGCCGCCACGTGGCGAGCGGCAAATAGCTCGCGGAAAAGTGGCTTGTCTGTACTGAGGCCTATTTGATACAAGCAGACGACATAATTCAGCGGCCGCTGGCCCGCCTCGCGTCTTCGTGGAGTTTCTGTGCGCATGATTCGTACGCTTGCAATGCTACTGGCGGCAAGTTGCCTTAGCGTTCTGGGAAGTCACACCTTTGCCCAGTCGGGACCGGTGATGAATCGGGCTTATCGCGACTTGCCGGTGCCAGCGGCCGAATTGCTGCCGAGCTTTGCGCCGCCGGCGATTGAGTTGCCAAAGCCCGTTGCCGTGACGGTCGGGCCAACTCAATCGCCCGCAACCGAAGTTGAATTGCCAGTCGCGACGCCAGAAGAAGTGATCGAATCCGCTTCGTATCAGTGGTATCAACCGCGATATTGGTTACAACCACCCGGCTGGGACTCGGGCATCGAATTGGGCCTGAACGGTAGCAGCGGAACCAGCGAATCGGTGAGTATTCGGGCAGGAGGTTACATGAAGCGGAAGGACGAATTCCGCAAAGTCAAAATCGACCTCTACCAAAACCGCACCCAAGCCAATGGCGTTTCGACGCAGAATAACGTTCAATTCAACGCTCGGCACGATTGGTTGTTGACCGAATCACCGTGGTCGATTTACGCGCTTTCGCAACTCTACTACGACGAGTTTCAGGCCTTCGATTTGAATGCCAACGTCAATTCGGGTCTCGGATATGACTTCATCGATTCCGATCCAATGAAACTCTCGGGGTCGGTTGGTGCCGGTGCGTCGCGCGAGTTTGGCAGCATCAACGATGAGTGGGTGCCGGAAGCACAGTTTGGCGTCGATTACGAACATAGAATCGTCGAAAACCGCCGATTCTATGCGAAAGTCGATTATTTTCCCGAGCTCGAAGACTTCAATTCATTCCGCATACTCACCGACATCGGCTGGGAAATCGAACTTCTGCAACCTTCGAACATGAGCCTCAAACTGTCGGCCACCGATCGTTACGATGGTGACCCAGAGGGCGTGAACCCCCACAACTTAAACTACTCGGCGCTGCTGTTGTGGAAGCTTTGATTGCTGTGCGTGGTGGACGCGACGCTCCTCGGATAGAATGAGCTCGACGACTTTACCAGACGGGCTGTGAACTGTTGTGACCGACGTAGCCAAATCTGAGAATGATCAACTTGCTCAGTACCTCTGTGATTTGCAGCAGGTGCTCGAGAGCGATATACCCATGTGCGCGCAGATGGGCATTCGGGTCGTTGGCTGCGATGCCGACGGTTTGACCATGCGGCTTCCGCTCGACGCCAATCGAAACCATCAACAGACGGCTTTCGCCGGAAGCCTCAATGCGCTTTGCACCATCGCCGGTTGGGGCACAACGTATTTGTTGCTGAGACAGCACGACTTGCCGGGCGACATTGTTATCAGGCGTAGCTCGATCAAGTACCATCGGCCGGTCAATACGAACGAAATTCACGCCCGCTGCCAGCCCGTTTCGGCCACTGCCCGCGACTACTTTGCCGAAATGATTCGCGAAAAGGGGCAGGCAAAGCTCGATCTGGTCGTCGAAATCGCTGGCGACGAACAACCGCTGGTGAGTTTCTCTGGCTCGTATGTTGTCGCCGATTCGAGCCGAATCGCTCGAGCTTTCGCTTAGCTGCCAAATCGGCAGCCGAAGGCAATGGCCGCCTGGCTCGATTCCCGTGACTTGACTGCCGTTATGGCACTCCTCGATCCTGTGAAAGTCGTTTGAATTTTCGTAAATATTTAACTTCCAAAGACTTAAGGAAATCTAAATAAATTGGCACGGCTCTTGCATTTATGGGTTTCCGTCCGGCGCGAGACTGCCGGCAGCGCCTTGTAAATCGAGTTTTTGTCTTCTCTTTCCGAAAAGGAGAAATGTCATGAAGAACAGTTGCACCCCCCAAAAGAACCGTGTTACCAGCTACTTGCCAGCCCCGCTTGCCGAGGTCGATGGTTTGTTCGATCAATTTTTTGGTCAGAACTTGCGTCGTGCCAGCGGCTGGAGCGCAGCGGCAGCCGTCTGGGAAGCCGACGACCACCTGCACGTCGAAGTCGATCTGCCGGGCGTCTCGCTCGAAGACACCAGCGTGACTTTTGATAAGGGCGTGCTGACGGTATCGGCCGAGCGCCGCGCGAGCGACCAACAGCGCCGATATTGGCACAACGAGCGGGCTACGGGCAAGGTGACTCGAAGTGTCTCGTTGCCAGAGACCGTCGATGCCGAGTCGATCGTGGCCGAACTGCATCAAGGTGTTTTGCACATCTCGATTGCCAAGCTGCCCGAGGCTCAGCCGAAACGCATCGAAATCAAGGGTGCTTAAGGTACTTCCGGTTTCCGGGTGACGCAGTAGGGGCACGCTTTTCGAAGAGGCGTGCCTCTTTTTATGCGCTGGGGGCGAATAGCCAGTCGCCAAGCCGCTGTCCAGCGACGACAGCGGCCAGGCTAAAGGCGAGATTCGCTATGACGTTCGCCACTGCTAACTTTTGTTCTCCGGCCTGCCAGTGGCTGATGGTGTCGTAACCAAAAGTCGAGAAGGTGGTGAGCGCGCCGAGCAGCCCAATGGTGATTGCCGCGTGCAGCGATTGATTAAGTGGTGTCGGACCAGCACGCAATGATTCGTGCATCAACACGCCGATACAGAAGCACCCGACAACATTCGCCAGCAGCACACCCCAAGCGAATCGCTCGCCGAGCATTTTTTGGGCGGCGACGCAGGCAGCGTAGCGAGCGATCGCGCCGAGTGCCCCACCAATCGCGATAGCCAGAATTTTCGTCATTTCGAAACTTTGCCTTTCCAAATGTGGCATGCCACTCTCAAATCCGGACCCGCAACAGTTCGGAACCGGCCAATGGCTTTCCGCCGTGTTGCCACTTCGGATACTTCAGGTTTGCCGAGCAGTTTTTGCCGGCGTGAACTGCGAAAACGGGCCGATCGCCAGCAATGTTCAACTATCCACCCCAGTTTGCCGATTCTAACATTAGGCAGCCACCATGATAGCAGTGAAACAAGCTTTCCGGCGACGCCAAACTCCTGAATAACCACAAGGCAACTGTTTCCATGGATGGAAACCATCAACCTGTTCGCTCACGACGACCATCGCCGCCGATGGTCGGCACGATGATGTCTGTTGCCTTCTGTTTGGCAATGATTTGGACGTCGGGCCAACGAGGCGACGATCACTTCGCTGCGCTCGAGTCGCTCGACGCAAACCAGCTTAAGCAAGCATCGCGGTCGCGAGCAACCGCGATTGACTGGCAGCGGCTAATGCAAGCATCGTATGCGTTGGTTGACGAACCAGCGGCGTCGCCCTTGCTCGTGGCCGAAGAGTTTGCAGCGACGCCCGACCTGATTCTGCCGACTGTGGAGAAAAGCTGCCAACTCGCCCAATCGTCGTTCGTGTCGCGACCGACAATCGATGGCCACCGTGCGACGACGAGCCGAGCGTTGTCGCAGTGTTTGCAATCGATTGTTCGCCCCGCAACGCGTGAGTCTCAGCGGTTGTTCGCCCAAGCGCTCGATCTTTGGCCTCAGCTATCGGGCGCGACTGTGGCTCAGCGTGTGCCGCCATCGCCCCGCCGCATTCGCGTCGACGCGGGCGATCGCATTGCCATGCGCGGGGCATTGCCCTCACTGCCGGAACCACAATTCGGTCCAACCGCGTCGAACGTCTACGAGTTGTTCGACTCCATTCCGCTAACGCTTAACACGCCCTTCGCGCGGGCCACACAGCTCGAAGCGGTGCTCCACGACTTGTCGCTTGAGCCGAGCGTCACATTGTGGTCGCGCGACGCGTTGCGAACGCTCGACCAGTT
>JBGSWC010000379.1:0-9696 GCA_041752635.1 Pirellulales bacterium
ATTTTGCCGCGTTTCGAGCGCTGTCTTTGGCAATCCAATCGCTCGCATCGCGTAGCATTTGGAGTGCCCCATCGGTCCAAATTACTTGAACCATGATTGAGCCTGCCGACGCGCTTCTTCTTGATCCATCTCGCGGCCGGCGGCGACGTCCTCAAGACCCCGCTCGACGACGCGCGCCAAGTGAATTTCACGCAACAGTTCGCCGAGTGTGCTGTCATCTGGCTGCGAACTGACGATCGAAATGATCTGTTCTTTCGCGTTTTTCCAATCATCAGAAATCATGACACGCTTCCGTTTCGGACTAATTTTCAGAAGTATCGCCGCTTAAATTATACACCAAGTTTATGCCGCGTTGCCCGCCTTCATACAACACTGCTTATATTTCTTCCCGCTTCCACAGGGGCACGGATCGTTTCGGCCGATGCGGTCGTCGCGGTTGCGGATCGGTTCGAGTTTGGCACCAGCGTCCGACTGTTCGAGGGCGGCCCGTTGCTGGTCGGACATGTCGCTCGTCGACGGGGCCTCTTCGTGAATCGCGCGGGTTTCTTTGAAGGTGCTTTGCACGAACCGCTCGTCTAGTTGCTCGATCTTGAAAACGAGTCCCGTGATATAGGCGCCGATGTTCTCCCACATCTGCTCGAACATCCGCATGCCTTCGCGCTTGTACTCGACCTTGGGGTCGACTTGGGCGTAGCCACGCAGTCCGACACTGCTGCGAAGGTGGTCCATTGCGAGCAGGTGTTCTTTCCAATAGTGGTCGACGAACTGCAGCATCACCGACCGCTCCATCCGACGCATCTCGGGGCGATATTTGTCTTCGACGACTTGTGTCACCACGCGATGCACCGTCTCGTGATCGTATCGGCCAATCTCGTCGGCATCGACGTTGGCGTCAAACTTTTTGTTGAGCCAGGTGACGAACTCACTCACCTTTTCGGAAGAGTCAACTGCCTGAGCGAGCGTCGCGTCGGCATCGGCGCGGCCGAACAGCTTTTCGACGCGCTCTTGTGCTTCGTTCGCGGCGCGGGCCGCTTCGGCGTTGCAAAGTTTGCTTTGGTCGATGAGCGTTTTGTTGATTTCTTCACGCGATTTGTTCTTAAGGTCATCGACCGAAAACATTGTGCCAAAGCGGCGATTCGACCACGCAACGAACCCTTCCCGATCGAAGCCCTGACCCGAATTCGCGTAGCGATAAACGCCCGCCATCACCGGATACTCAGCTTCGCGCTCGTCGTAGGCCGCCATCGCCCGCTCGTAGGCGAGGTCGATGAACTCACGGGTCGATTTGCCGTCGACTTCGCTTTCACTCAATGCGACGCCGAACTTGTCTTTCAGCCAAGCGAGCGCCGTCTTGGTACCGTAGTCGGGTTCGAGCAGTTTGGCGGCTGGCGCGAGGTCAACTTTTTCAATCGCGGCGTTGGCGTTTTCGATCAACACTTCCGACAAATTGTTGCGATCAATCTTCTGCAGGTCACGGTCCCGATAGTTGGTCCCCCACCGTGTGTTGCTCCACTTCGCAAGTGCGGCCCAGTTCCAATCGGCTTCTTCTTCGGCGGGCAGGTTCTCTTCGATCGCGTCGAAAATCTGCGACTCGGCCATCCGGTTCGCTTCGTCGCGGGCCTGTCGTGCCGCGTCGTCATACGAACGATTGCGAAAATCTCGTCCTTCGAACTGAATGCCCAAGGCCGTCGTCATGGCGGCCGCGAACGAGTCGGATCCGTAGTTATTGTCGAGCAGCGTTTTGAGATTCTTCTCGATCTCGTCGTGAATCATGTCGGCCAGCATGTCACGACAATTGTCGCCGTCGAGAATCCGCTGGCGGAAGCGGTAAACGCGCTTTCGTTGCTCGTCCATCACTTCGTCGTATTCGAGCAGGTTCTTGCGGATCTCGAAGTTGTATTCTTCGCGCTTCTTTTGAGCCCCTTCGATGCGACGACTCACCATCCGGCTTTCGATCGCTTCGCCATCTTGCATGCCGAGTCGCGTGAGCATGTTCTTCACCCACTCGCCGGCGAAGATTCGCATCAAGTCGTCTTCGAGCGATAGATAGAAGCGGCTCGAACCGGGGTCCCCCTGTCGACCGCAACGGCCGCGAAGCTGAAGGTCGATACGGCGGGCTTCGTGCCGTTCGGTGCCGACAATGTGCAGACCACCCAGCTTGCGAATTTCTACGCCTTGAGCCTTCATTCCCTCGCGCTCGTCGATTTCTTTGATGAGCGTTTCCCATTCATTTTTGGGAACGTCGAGGCGACTGCTATAAGTTTGTTGGAGTTTGGCCCAGGCCATCGTTTCGGGGTTGCCGCCCAGAATAATGTCGGTACCGCGACCGGCCATGTTGGTGGCGATGGTGACCGCCCCCTTGCGACCCGCCTGGGCGACGATTTCGGCCTCGCGTTTGTGCTGCTTGGCGTTCAAAACCTCGTGCTTGATGCCGCGCCCGTCGAGCAATCGCGAGAGCCGCTCGCTCTTTTCGATCGACACGGTACCGACCAGAATCGGCCGACCGCGATACTGCAGCTCGGTGACCTTGCTCTTGGGAATCGATTCTTTTTTCTTCGATCCGTCGGCTATGAAGGTGACCGTGTCGCCCGTTTCGTTCACGACCTCGCCCGCGAGCACTTCGCCGCCAGCGAGCTGAATCTGGTCGAACTTGTTCATCTTCTCGATTTCGTCGGCGATCGCTTCAAACTTTTCGCGCTCGGTGCGATAAATGGCGTCGGCGAACTCTCTTCGCTGCATCGGCCGATTGGTGGGCACACCAATCACGTCGAGCTTATAGATCTTCCAAAACTCGCCCGCCTCAGTGAGCGCGGTACCGGTCATGCCGGCGAGTTTATTGTAGAGCTTGAAATAGTTTTGTAGCGTGATCGTGGCGAGCGTCTGGTTCTCTTCCTTGATCTTGACCCCTTCCTTGGCTTCGCAGGCTTGGTGGAGTCCATCGCTCCATTGGCGGCCATCCATCAGTCGACCGGTGAACTCGTCGACGATGATGATCTTCCCATCTTGCACAACGTAGTTGACGTCGAGTTTGTAGAGGTAATGGGCCTTGAGCGAGTTGTCGATCAAGTGGGGCCACTGCATGTTGCCAGCCGTATAGAAGCTATCGACGCCGGCCAGTTTCTCCGCCTCGCGGACCCCTTCTTCGGTGAGGCTGACGGTGTGTTCTTTCTCTTTGACCTCGAAGTGAATGTCTTTTTTTAGTTGGCGAGCGACTTTGTCGGCCCGCTGATACTTGGTGATATCGTCTTCGGCAGGGCCGCTAATGATGAGCGGGGTTCGTGCTTCGTCGATGAGAATGTTGTCGACTTCGTCGACGATGGCGTAGTTGAGCGGGCCTTGGGCCTGTTGGTCGCGCTTGGGGAAACGATCGTCGCCGCGAGCCGCGATCCGCATGTTGTCGCGGAGGTAGTCGAATCCAAACTCGTTGTTGGTTCCGTAAGTGATGTCACACGCATACGAAGTCTGGCGATCGGCCGGGTCCATGCCCGAGTAAATCGCGCCAACCTTGAGCCCAAGATTCGTAAAGATCGGACCCATCCACTCCATGTCGCGGCGGGCCAGATAATCGTTGACGGTAATGACGTGAACGCTGCCCGCCAGCGCGTTCAAATAAGCTGGCAGCGTCGCTACCAGCGTTTTGCCTTCGCCCGTGACCATTTCGGCGATGTTGCCGTCGTGCAGAATCATGCCGCCGATGAGCTGGACATCGTAATGCCGCATACCCAAGAATCGGCGACCCGATTCACGGCAAACGGCAAAGGCCTCGACCAAAATGTCGTCGAGCGTCTCGCCCGCATCGAGCCTTTTCCGAAATTCGACCGATTGCTGCCGCAATTGGTCGTCGGACAGCCCCTTCATTTTCTCTTCGAGCGCATTGATTGCGTCGACCTTGGGCTGGAGCTTGCGGATATAGCGGGCGTTGGCTGATCCAAAGAGCGAGGTAATCGAGCGTTCGACCCGTCCGAGAATCGCGTTAACGATCGAGCCAAGCGCTTCCCAAATGCGTTCGAGAAAGTCCATGAAAAGCCAGTAGGAGAGAGCGAAAGTGTCAAAATGGCAGGCAATGGTCGCGTAGAGCGACGCTTATCGCCAGAGCAATTGCCGGACCCACGAGCGGGTTACGACCGTAAAACGGGCGAAATCAAAGCGCACCGTGGGCGCAAACTGTTGCTGCGTAAGATTTTATTGCCATTGGGAAAAGTGGTCAACAGCGGCAGATGGGGGGATTGCTGGCGCGGAGAAGGGAAACCAAACCGGATGCGTCAGCGACGTAGGACGGTTTCCGGCGTGTCCCTCGCTGACGCAATGACACCCTAACAATCAGCGTTTAGGATTGTTGCTGGTGAGGAGTATCATTTGCACCAAAGCGATAAGTGGGAGGGCGAACATTGGAATAAAGGCCCAGCAGAGTAAGTATCGATTCTGCGCAACGGCCGAGCCGCTTGTATCCCGAGCAATTCCAATGAATATCAGGGAAATGAACGAGCATATCCACGCGATGAGAATTGACTCAAACGTCCAGTCGTCCTCGCTTGAAGGGTCGGAGGTGACTGCTCGCGGAAGCTGTAGCCTGTCGCGAATGTTTGCAGCAATATCGATCATCGACCGAACGAGCAGCACCAGTTGAGGTAACGCGGCGGAATACGTAGCAACGACTAGGGCAATCACGACTCTTTTGTCGTCGCTTTGCATTAGGATCAGGAATAGAATTGCTATTGCCGTCACTGCAGGGACATACAGTTGACAGAACCGCCTACCGAGAATTGCGGACAGAATCGACTTCATATGTTTTCAAAATTGCGTTCCAGCCGACTTTTCTAACTGCGAATCGACACGATCGCCACTAAGGTCCGTTCAAGATTCGCTCACACTCACATGGTGACAGAGATTCAATTGGTATCGGTGCCATCATCAATACAGGACGTGCAGGTCTGAACGGCCTTTGTTGTGTTCCAATTAACTGGCCAGGTAGTCCTGTTCCATTGGCCGCTTGTGGAGCAATTGTTAACATCTGTCCAGCAAATGCATCTACGAGAATTGGATACTGTGCCGGTAAGGATAAAGGCGTCGTTGCGCCGTTCGCCAAATTGACGCTACTGTAGGGTGCCCAATACGGTTTCCCAAATAGATTCGTCCATCCTGAGATTGGCCCCACAGCTGGTGCGGGGCGAAACGCACTCGCGGCTGTTGAGGAAATCGGCACGTGAGTAGTTGCATTCCCCGGACGGACTAAGACTTGCCACCACGAAGGTTTCGTAGCCGCGCTAGCGTAGATTCCGTGAGCGCCGTTGATAACATTCTCGGCAGCAATCCCGACTCCCCCGCCCGTCGAAGTGACGTGGGTCAATTGTGCTGGTCTTGCTGCTTGAACGTAGACCGAACTGCCCATAGTAATGATCATAAAAGCGCCCTGTCCGCCACAGAATTTGCTGATATTGTGGCTTGTTTGCCCTTCTTCAACGATAAGGTTGTGAGCCCAACCGGGCGACGGTACATACCCTACTACCGTTCCATCTCCGCCGAAAACATAATTTGTTCCATTAACCATCATGCCGGGAAGGTTGATAACACCAACTCCAATGTCTTGAACACCGTTGACGGTATTTGCTCCTCCCTGACCAATACCTGCAACGGCCATTCCATAAGGCGATGTAGCTCCAACGAGGAAATCGGGAAACCAACCCTCTTTTCCTTCGATATAATCCGGCGACCATCCCTCTTGCCCTTCCAGATAGTCTGGTAACCAACCTTCCAATCCACTTGGATCAACGCCAACGGTGGGGCGTCCTCGCACGTATGCGTACAAATTCGTGTCGCCGCCAGAATACCCGATCGGATCACGATTCAGAAATCTCCCCAACTGCGGATGGTTGAAAGCCTCAGCGGAGCTGCTCAGAAAAACGAGCGCGACTAATAACGAAAGCAACAACTGTGCGGAAAATGTTTTCATCGCATAGCGATCCAAGCGGAAGGAATCAAGGAAAATAATTTGGCTGCGCGTCCCTCAACGGATCGTGAAAAGGGACGCCAAACGAATCCTGCGGTTGGCGTTCGATACCGCCAAACGGGTTTTCGTTGGGTTGACCGGGAAATTTGAATGATGAATAAGGTTGAGCGGGGATGCCAGCCATTCCCAGCGTTCGTTGCGTCGCGCGGCGGTTGATCGCGTTGATCTTTTCGATTGCTTCAAGCTCGGCGAGTTGATCCTGCACCGTCCGTTTTGGTCGGTACTTGCCCTCGCGGATCGAAATCGGGATGAGCGTCTTATCGATGGCGATTTTCAAGCCAACCAAGTATTCTGGGTTCTCGTTTCCGAACTGATAGGCGTGCAGAAACGATGAGTACGCTTCGCTGAGTCGCCCGCGGTCTTCGAGGCACGCAGCGCGGGCCGAAAGAAACATTCCAAACTCTTCGGCAGCCGTCAGGTTTCTCAGGTAGACGTTCCGCTCCATTTCGACATCTTCGATGGGAATCGGCCACTCGCGATAGTGGCTATCCGGATACGTACTCATACCGACGCCGGCGGCTTCGATATTCAGGCGCTCGTCGTCATCCTCCCAGCGGCAAAAAACGTGTGCCTTTGCCAGGACGAGGTGAACCGGGTAACCGAGTCGACGCGCAACGGCGGCATAAAGC
Organism: Pirellulales bacterium; assembly: GCA_041752635.1. Lineage (GTDB taxonomy): Bacteria > Planctomycetota > Planctomycetia > Pirellulales > Lacipirellulaceae > JBGSWC01. The sequence goes on from JBGSWC010000379.1 coordinate 6,637, forward strand.
ACCGGCATCGACACGCAGGTGCCGCCATTGCGACTGCCGATCATTCCATGAATGAAAAGATCGGCCGGATTGCGAAAGTCTGGTTCGTTGATTCGCTCGGGGTTGTAGCGAACACTCAGGTCCTGCTGCAGCACCGTCACCAACACCAACATGCGAAAGTAGCCTTCGGAATTCTCGAAGTTACCAGGATCGCGATGGAACTGTTGAAAGTTGCGACGCGTTTCGCGATCGACCAACCTTGCCCAGTTGTCGAGCGTACGACAATAGCCCGCCACATCGAGCGATTCGCCATCGTTAAGACCTTCGGCGCACGCCAAATTGAGGACGGCAACGTCTTCGCCGGCAAGTTCAGCGGGTTCCATCGCTAGCAGTCGGTCGAGGGTTGGCTTCGCAACCTCAGGCGCGACGGGAGTCGCGGCAACTCTTGGCGGAGGCTCCGGCGCAGGAGTCTTGTCGTCATCCCACGTCGCATAGATCACGAAGTACCCAACGACGACACCAGCGATAAAAGGACCAATCCACGCGGTCCTAGCCAAGGGACGCTGACTCCGATCCGACTTGCGGTATGTCTTCGACATCCTGACGCACAACCAGATTTTGAGAAGAGGAGAGTGCCAAGATTGTCTCTCTTTACTTGCCGATTGCAAGCTTATTCTTTCCAGATTTTTCAACTTCGCTGCGTGGGGCTGGCTGGGGTGGCTACTGCGTGCACATCGCGTTGATGCACCCCGGGGTTAGCGGTCTCATTCGCCTCGACTGGCTAAAGATTGTTGTCGAATTTGGCCACCCGGTGTGATAGAAAAGGGAGAAAGCGATTCACTTCCTCCCAATGGGCGGATAGGCGATCGCTTGCGATGGAACACCTCGAATCGAAATGGCCCGCGTAGGCTGCTCACGATTGGCTCATGAATTTTGCCCACCCGAAAGTGACGACAATGAACTTAAAATCCTCGACTTTTGCACTTCGCGATTGCGTTTGGGCCTACGAATCAAGGTGTTTTGCGATCCGGGCCGGTGCAAAAGTCGCCGATTTTTGCACCTCGATCGAATTGTTGGCCGCGCGACAAAATTCGGGGGGCTACACGCACTGCTGGGCAAGCCAGAGGGTGGCACACGACACCCGTCCCGCATTCCGAAAATCCGCATTCCGAACTCCCCCAAACGGGTTTTGTCCCCTCCAATCGTGTTTGCCATTTCGTGGACAAAACGGTGAAAACCCGGCGACAAGACGTAGCTCGTCGGCTAGGGTTGGAATGTTTTTTACGAGTTCACTACTAAATTGCCCCACTCACCAAAAACAATTGACTTTCGCGGGCAGATGATCTTGCTCGGCACCGGCACCAGTGTGGGGGTTCCCGCCATTGGCTGTGGCTGCGCCGTCTGTACGGGGGGCGATCCGCGCAACAATCGCACGCGGAGCAGCGCGATTCTGGGGCTGCCTGAGGGCAATCTGCTGGTCGATACCTCGCCCGACTTACGGCAACAACTGTTGCGCGAAGAGATTGGGCTCGTTCACGCGGTTGTGTATACCCACGAACATGCTGACCATATTTTTGGTCTCGACGATCTGCGGCTCATGCAGTTTTATCTGTCGGGCCCTGTTTCGTTGTACTGCGAACCGAATGTCGAACGGCGGATTCGCAAGTCGTATGACTACGCATTCGAGGAGCTGCCCAACCTGCACGTGGGAGCAACTCCCAAGCTGTTGATGAAGACCATTGGGCTCGAACCGTTCGAGGTGCTCGGCGCGATCGTCACGCCAATACGACTCGAGCACGGTCCCAACTTTCGCGTGCTTGGATTTCGCGTAGGAGATGTTGCTTATTGCACCGATGTCAACGCGATTCCGCCCGAATCGATGGAACTGCTCGAAGGGCTCGACACGCTGGTGCTCGATGCGCTCAGGCCCGAGGGGCACTCGACCCATTTCAGTTTGGCCGAGGCAGTGGCAGTGGCGGAGCAACTACAGCCCCGCCAAACCTATTTCACCCACGTCTCGCATTCGCTCGACTACGAAGCGACCAACAGCTCGCTACCGGCGAACATGCAACTGGCGTACGACGGCCAGCGAATTCCGCTAGTTTAACGCTAGCGAACCGCAGTCGCCGGGTCGCGACTGGCAACGGCCGTTTCGTCGTCGACAAAACCCACATCACTAGGTGAAGGAAAACCGCTGTCTTTGGCGAACTCGGCAATCGCCCGGTCCTGTCGCTGAGTGGCCATTGATTGGCAACCGGTGAGAGTGCTCAGCAGGCCGGCGCAGCCGACGAACGTGGCCATGATTCGGAGTATTGAATTCATATCGAAGAAACGAGAAAAGAATTGCTGCCGCCCCGCAGAAGAGACCAAGTCACCATGCAGTTAAGTCCCGGTCGTCGATTAGCGGACCGATGCTGCTGGCTCGCTCGCCATGAGTTCGGGAACTGTATTCGGGCTCAAATCGTTCGTGCCCAAGTCGTCGGAGTCCGTTTGTTGTTGTTCGCCAAACCAACTCGACCAAAACCGCTGTCGCGGCTCGTTCTCGGCCACTTGATTGGCCGTGCCGCTGCCGGGCAAGTTCAGTTTCACGCGTTCGACGGCACCGTTCCAGGTGTCGCGCGTGCGGGTCGCAATCGCTCGTGTTGCCGATTGGGCTCGCACGAGTGGTCGGGTCAGCAGCCCCGGTTCCCCCGTTTCGGGATTGCGACGCAGCGTAGGAAATTGTGCTTCGGGCATTCTAAACTGGGGCCAGCCAATTCGCATCAAAGGCGAGTTGACCATCCAGCTCGACTGTTTGTTCGCTTCTTCCTCGGTTGGCTCGGCACCAATCGGCGGGAGATTCCAATCGTCGCCACCGGGGGGAAGCTCTTGAGCTTGTGTGACAGTCGCAAGTCCCACGACGGCAATCAGCACAAAACGAATCATGTGAAAACTCCTTCGACATTAACCGACCGTGCCGAAAGTCTCGGCGACTTCCGCTACAAAAACCGATGCAGCCATGTGTTAACAGCGGCGGAGAATCGCAGGAGCCGATCGCTTCGTCCAGATCAATCCCCCTGAAGCGACTTGCCCAGTTTTGGC
>JBGSWC010000380.1:0-3557 GCA_041752635.1 Pirellulales bacterium
CGGTCAAGCAGGGGCTGCGGGGTCGACCGGCGGCGCACAGATCGACGTCTTCAATCCACAAAACCAAGGCTTCGTCGGCCGCGACAGCGCTGACGCTCAGCAGTTGATGCAAGCCCAAGCGGCCCAGCAACAACAACTCAACAACCAACAACGCAGCAACGCCCAAATGAACCGGGGTCGCGACGTTCAGCAAGCTTCGCCGCCGCCCGCGATTCGCGTGCAATTACAGGTCGCGTTCGACTATGACCGTCCTGCGATCGCCGTCGTCGACCAACGGGTTTCCACGGTGCTCGACAGGACGCTCAACCGATCGCTCGCTTCGCGGGGCATCGATGTACCCGAAGTCGTCTGGAGCGGACGCGACGTCACACTGCGAGGTCGAGTTCCCACCGACGACGCCAGTCGGCTTGTCGAAAACATGGTTCGACTGCAACCAGGCATCGACCGCGTGGTGAACGAGCTCGTGATTGTCGAAGAGGCCGAGACGGTTCCGGCAGGAACGCCCCAGTAGTCGTCGACTACCGTGCCCCAGGCAACGCAATGCTCTTTGTTTCGAGCTGTCGCTTGGGCAACGCCGGCTGCTTGGGGGCTTCGTCTTTGGCAAAGCTTGCTTGCTGCACAGCCGATGTGGGCTTCGCTGGTTGAGCGAGCATTGTCTCGGGCGCGATTCGTCCCGGCAAACGGTGCTTAGTTTGATCGCTCACTACCATTTCGGCTCCCGTGATGGGCTCGAAACGCGCGATCAGGCTCACCTCACACTGTTCGCCCCCCGCTTCGTCCCAGGGCAACCAGAAGCTGTAGGATGGGCCCAATTCATCTTCGCTCATGTGCGACGCCAGTTGCTCGGGCGGAAACACATAACGGCGATTCGGTTGGCTGTCGGTCGGCAGCCGACCATCTTCTTTGAACGCATAGATCACCAGTTGACCCTTCGCGATTACCGGCATCGCGTCTTTCTTGCCATAGAAGAAGATCTTGCCCCCAAAACCGCGTTGCGATGGCTGGCCCGCGGTATTGAGCACCGTATCGGTCCACGTCGCCACCAGTCGGACCGGTTGGCCCCGTCCCGCCTTGGGCTTCGCTTTCCAGGGAATGCCACTCGGAATATCGACCAGTTCTAACGGCGAGCGCATCGATTTCATGCTTTGACACCCGAGCAAAGTCAGTTGCGAGAGCACAATCAGCGTGATGGTGAGGTTTCTCATAACACTCGATCGCTTGTTTTGAATCTTGTGAATAACGCTTCCCGAAATCGAACTGGCTATCGCGCAGCAGGTGGCAGTCGACGTGGCAACGTCAGTGTTGGAGCCGAGGGGGCTGGAGGGTTGTAACTGGTCGGCGTGACAAATGCCTCGGCAGCGTCGAGCGGAGCCGTCTTGGCACCGCCTTGCCACATGGGTCCCTCGACGGGAGCCGACTCGTAGGCTGGGCTCGGTTTCATCAGCTCTTCGTCGGTCGGCACGTAGCTGGGATAGATGGCTTCGGTTTCGGCCGTCCAATCGTCGCAGCGGCTCTTCAGCCCCGAAGGACCATGGAGGTCAATCACGTCGCACAACACCCAGCTCATTCGCGACGATTCGACTTGTTTAATCATCTCGGCGTCGATTTCGTCGCGCATCACACGGGGCGTGAGAATGATCAGTAGCTCGGTTCGCTGTTCGCTCACGAAGTCGTAGCGAAACAAATCGCCCAGCAGCGGAATTTCGGAAAGCAGCGGCACGCGACGATTGATGTCCGTGGTCTGCTTAGTGATCAAACCACTGAGTACCACGGTCTGGCCGCTGAGCGCCGCGATGGTTGTTTGGGCGATAATTTGATCAATTTTGGGAGAGTTGATCACCGTGCCGTCGGCACCAGCAAAGATCGGCACACCCTCGGACGCGGGTCCGACGAGCGACTTTTCGGCTCGTATCGTCATGACGACCAAGCCTTCGTCGTTGATTCGCGGAGTGACCTCCAGAATGATTCCGGTGTCACGATATTCGACGATGTTGGTCTGAACATTATTGGTTGTTTGGACACCGGTGATATACGGCACCGACTGGCCGACTTGAATTGAGCCCGGCTGATTGTCGAGAACGGAAATGTGCGGGCGGCTTAGAATCTCGACGCGACGATTTTCTTGCAGGGCACGCAGCAACATGCTCACACTGTTGCTGCTCGCTGAAAAGACAAAGCCACCAAAACCCAAGTCGCCGTTCACGCGATTCACACCAAAACTACTGAGTCCTTGTGCCGCCACTTTGCCGGCCGTTGCGAGCGTGCTGGTACTGCCGTTGTTGCCGAGCGGTTGATTGACATTGTTAAAGTTGAAACCAGGCGACAGTGGTGCGTTGATGATCGTTTCCGTATTTGTGGTTGAAATATTTGCGCCACCCGCGTTTTGAGTTTGCGTCGTAGTGGCGATCGTTTGAAAGCCACCGTTGGGATCCAAGATCGAGCGATCGAACAGCAACGAATCTTGCAGACCCAACTCGACGCCGAACTCATCGGTGTCGTTGAGTCGCACTTCGGCGATCAGCACTTGAATATTCACCATTGGCGGCTGCGCGTCGAGCTGCTCGATCAGATCGCGGATCTTCTCGTAGTATTCGGCTGTCGCACTCACGATCAAGCTGTTGGTTGCCTGGTCTGGCACAATAATTACCTCGCGGTCAATCTGTTCGAATGGGCTTTGCACGAGTTCGGCATTAGCCTCGGCTTCGCGTTCGGTAGTGAGCCATTCGTTCAGCGAAGTCGCCACGTCGAGCGCAAACGAATTCTTTAGCCGATAGACGTTCGTCTTTCGCTCGCGGACATCGCTCGAGTCGAGCGTTTGCAATATCGCCTCGACCACCGACAAGTCGGCTGGTGTGCCGGCGGCGATGATGCTATTGGTCCGCTCGTCGACCGACAGTTGCAGCCGAATGAGCGGGTTCTCGCCTGCCCCGATGCTGCCTGTTTCTTGATCTTCTTCGCTGCCGAACAGATTTTGCAGCATTTCTTGCAAGGCGACGGCATCGCCGTTGGCAACGGTGAACACCTTTAACTCGGCTTTCGCTTCCGACACCCGGTCGAGCTGTTCGATCAGCGCCGCGATCAGTTCCATGCTCCGCGCCGGAGCGGTCACCACGAGCGAGTTGGCCCGAGCGTCGACCGAAATGCGGACGTTGTTCAGCACTCCCGATTCAACGCTACGGGCATTCGCCGGGTCGATGCCGACAAGGGTCAGCGCCGCTTGACGTGCGGCCGTGTCGCCGTCGGTCCCCTCCTCGCCCGAAATAGCGCCTCGAATCGTTTCGGCCAAGTCTTCGGCGAGCGTGTTCTTGAGTTTGAACACCCGCACCTCATCGACCGCCCCGGCCCGTTCGACATCGATGCTATCGACGATGCGAGCAATCTCGACCATGTCGCGCGGCCCCGCGCTGACGACCAGCGTGTTCGTTCTCGCGTCGGCCACCACCAGCGCCGTCGGGGCGAGTGTGGGGATGTCGTCGTCCTGCGCTTGTGCCTGCCCCTCTTCTCCTTGTGCGAGGAATCCGTCGATCAGCGTCTTCGCTTCGCTGGCCGTGGCATGC
>JBGSWC010000381.1:0-11913 GCA_041752635.1 Pirellulales bacterium
AACGTCAACGGCGGAGCGATTGCGATCGGCCACCCCCTGGGAGCCAGCGGAGCGCGAATCGCGACCACGCTGCTGCACGCCATGCACCAGCGCGAGGCCCGCTACGGTATCGCCACCATGTGCATCGGGGCGGGGCAGGGGATTGCGACTTTGTTCGAGCTGGTGGGGTGAACCGCGGAGGACGCGGAGAGCGCGGAGGTTTGTAGGGTGTGACAAGCGGCAAAGCCGAGCGCAGGCACACCCTACGGTTCGGCATCTTTACGCCGCGTCGACTTCAACGACTTCGGTAAACGAAAGGGGCGGAGGTACTGGCTGCCCGTCTTGTCGCAATCCGTCGATGTGCAGCTCGATGGCTTCGCGGATGAGAAGTACGACTTCTTCGCGCGAGGCTGCCGCGACAGCGCAGCCGGGCAGATCGGGTACGTAAGCTCCCCAGCTGGCTTCGCCTTGTTCGATGATTACGGTGTAACGCATGTTGTTCTCACTGCGTGATTCCTGCTTGCTTCAATATACTCCGTAGCGAGTTTTTCGGAACAGCAAGCCAACTCGGTATGCCTGCGCTCGGCTGCGCCTCGCTTGTCGCACCCTACGATTTTGATTATATGTACACATGTACCGTATCGCGTCGCCGCCGTGAACTCCGCGCTCTCCGTGTCTCCGCGGTTGAAAAAGAATGCCCGACCCGCCAATTCACGACAAACGCACACCGGTCGAGGCTGAGCCGAGGCGGCGCGCCGATGTGCCGATTCGCTATGCGGAGCTGCATTGTAAGACCAACTTTACGTTCCTCACCGGGGCGTCGCATGCCGACGAGCTGGTCGCGCGGGCGTGGGAACTTGGTTACGAAGCGCTGGCGGTGACCGACACCAACAGCCTCGCCGGCATCGTGCGGGCGCACGCGGCGGCGAAGCGTGTGGGACTCAAGCTGATTGTCGGTGCGGAGCTAACTCCCATCGATGGACTGCCGCTCGTGGTGTGGGCCACCGACCGCGCGGCTTATGGCCGGTTGTGTCGACTATTAACCGTGGGGCGGAGGAGTGCGGAAAAGGGGGAATGCCGGCTGACTGTTCGTGATATTGCAGAACATGCCGAGGGGTTGTTGGCGGGGGCAATTGCAACGTCCGTCGCGGGGCACCCTCACCCCGGCCCTCTCCCAGCGGGAGAGGGAGTAAGACGTTACGCGAAAATCTTCGGCAATCGACTTTGGATTCTCGCCGAGTTGTTTCGCGAAGGGGACGACGCGGTGCGTCTTTCGCAACTCATTGCGCTCAGCAAACAAACGGGCGTGCCGCTCGCGGGGGCGGGCGACGTTCACTATCACGCGCGCGAGCGGCAACTGTTGCACGACGTGGTGACTGCCATCCGCTGTGGTACTACGGTCGACCAGCTCGATGGACTCGACTTGCACACCAGCAGCGAGCGGCACCTGCGTGATCTTGATGATGTTGCCGAACTGTTCGCCACGGCGCGCGACGCGATTGCGCAAACCATGATCATCGCCGACCGCTGCATGTTCTCGCTCGACGAACTGCGCTACGAATATCCCCACGAACTCACGCCCGATGGGTCGTCGCCCGGCGAGTTCCTCGAACGCATTACCTGGATGGGAGCCAAGGAGCGCTACCCCGATGGTGTGCCCGAAAAGGTCGACAAGCAAATCAAACACGAGCTCGCGCTAATCGGCGAGATGCGGTACGAGGCTTACTTTCTGACGGTGTGGGACCTCGTGCGCTACGCCCGCTCACAAGGCATTTTGTGTCAGGGTCGCGGGTCGGCCGCCAACAGCGCGGTCTGTTACGTGCTGGGCGTCACTTCGGTCGATCCGACGCTCACCGAGTTGTTGTTCGAGCGGTTCATTAGCCGCGAGCGGGGCGAGGCGCCCGACATCGATGTCGATTTCGAGCACCAGCGCCGCGAAGAAGTGCTGCAGTATCTGTATAACAAGTATGGCCGCGATCGGGCGGGACTGGCGGCGACGGTTATCAGCTACCGCATTCGCTCGGCGATTCGCGACGCGGGCAAGGCGCTAGGGCTGTCGCTCGATGCGGTCGACGCGCTCGCCAAGCAGGTCGATGGCTATCACCACGAGCCCGATCTCGCCCGCCGCATGTGCGAGGTGGGCATCGATCCCGAGTCGGCCATTGGTCACCGGCTCCACTACGCGATCAACAACCTTGTTGGTTTTCCGCGGCATCTGTCGCAACATGTCGGTGGCATGGTCATGACCGAAGGTCCGCTTTGCGAATTGGTGCCCATCGAAAACGCCGCGATGGCCGATCGTACGATTATTCAATGGGACAAGGACGATCTCGAATCGCTGGGGCTGCTCAAGGTCGACGTGCTCGCGCTCGGTATGCTGACCGCCATTCGCAAGTGTTTCGACTTGGTCGAACAGCATCACGGACGGCACTTCACGCTGGCGACGATTCCGCCCAACGACACCGACACCTACGACATGATCTGCCGCGCCGACACGCTGGGCGTGTTTCAAATCGAAAGCCGCGCGCAGATGAGCATGCTGCCCAGGCTCCGGCCCCGCAAGTTTTATGACTTGGTGATCGAGGTCGCCATCGTGCGGCCCGGACCGATTCAAGGCCAAATGGTGCATCCTTATTTGCGCCGGCGTGCAGGGGAAGAAGCGGTCGACTATCCCAACGAAGCCATTCGGCAGGTGCTTGAAAAAACGATGGGGGTGCCGATTTTTCAAGAACAGGCGATGCGGCTGGCGGTCGTTGCTGCCGGATTTACGCCGGGCGAGGCCGACCAGTTGCGAAGGGCCATGGCCGCGTTTCGCAAGACGGGAGTTATCGACAAGTTCCGTCAGAAACTTATCGACGGCATGAGGGCTAATGGGCTGAGCGAAGACTTCGCGCAGCGGGTGTACCAACAACTGCGGGGCTTTGGCGAGTATGGATTTCCCGAGTCGCACGCGGCCAGTTTCGCGCTGCTCGTGTATGCCTCGTGCTGGCTCAAGTGCCATTACCACGCCGCCTTCACGGCGGCCATGATCAACAGCCAGCCGCTGGGGTTTTATGCCCCGGCGCAACTTGTAACCGACGCTCGGCAGCATGGCATCGAAGTGCTGCCGGTCGACGTGAACCACAGCGACTGGGACTGCACACTCGCAGGGGGGGGCGAAGAGCTAAGACTAGGCATGCGGATGATCGCCGGCCTGGCCGAGCAAGTGGCCCAGATCGTGGTGAAGGCACGCGGTGCGAAGCCTTTTGCATCGATGGCCGAATTTATCAGTCGCACCAAGCTACCTCAATCGCAGGTGACCCGGCTTTCCGAAGCCGACGCGTTTGGTTCGCTAGGTTCAAGTCGTCGCGATGCACTTTGGCACGCGCTCGGCGAAGAAAAAAAGCCTCGTGCGATGCCGTTGTTCGAGGGTGTCGACGACGGGGACGATGCATTTGTGACGCTGCCCGCGATGCCGCTGGCTGATGAAGTGCTGCACGATTACCGCACGACCTCGCTTTCGCTCAAGGCCCATCCGATGAGCTTCCATCGCGACGACTTGCATCGTGTGGGAGTCACGCCGGCCGCCGAGTTGCAGCAGCAGAGCGACGCTCGCCATGTGAAAGTCGCCGGTCTGGTGCTGCTCCGCCAGCGCCCGGCAACAGCCAAGGGTATTACGTTCGTCACGCTCGAAGACGAAACGGGGACCGTGAACCTGATCGTTCACGCGGCGACCTGGGACAAATTCTACAACACGGTGCGACGCAGCCCAGCTTGGATCGCCGAGGGAGAACTGCAACTCGGCGAGGGAGTGATTCACGTGGTGACTACGCACATCGAGTCGCTAGGCGAAGGCCTCACGCGAATTGGTTCGGTGTCGCGCGATTTTCGCTGATGGGTTTTGACGCAGAGGCACGGAGACGTCGATAACCACGAAGCGCGTTGCGGTTCATAGAATCGGCGAATTGCTCGTAGTCGAATCGCCTAGCTCATGGTGGCAGGATCAATGCGCAAGGCGTCTCTTCATTGACGTTACGGTATTCGCTCGACGCTCACCTGCCGGAATTAGAACTTGATCGTTACACACGACCAGTACAATCACTTTATCGTGAACAAGTCAGCTGCGACACACCCGCTCCGTCCCCTCCCGAAGTCCTTGGTAAAACAAGGCCCGCCCCGCCGTTTCACGACAAGCGAGCGCCCATCGATGCCGAGCCAATGCGACGGACAAAGCCGCTAGTCGGCGGCGAACTCGCGGTACCGTTGGCCGACTTCGCCTTCGGTTTCGTCACCTCGGTGCAACACAACTCGGTAGCGAAGTTGCAACGACTCGCCTTTGGGAATCAGCTTCACACCCTGACTGTATCCGTCGACCTTCGGAAAATCTTTCTCACCAAAGGGATTTGCGGCGAACAGTCCGTAAGTGCGAACGTGCCACCGAGGAGCGGGGTGGAAGTTAGTTGGGTGGCTCAAGATTGCAATGCCAACTCGTTTGTCCTTGACCGGCCCGGAGTAATCGACCCACTCCGCCGGCTGGCCCCAAGCGGCGGCGTCTTTTAGGCCTCGGCTGTTCACGATCTGGCCCCCCTTGTTCGCATCGACCTTCATCGTGCCGGCGACGCGGACAGCGAAGGTGCCTTCCTTGGTGTCGGCGATCGGCAGGTCCGAATCGGTGGCGCGAAGGCAAATCAAAAAGTCGATCCAACGGTAGTCAGGCGTCGCAAAAAACCGAAGCGTCCGCTCGTCTTCGCAAACTTTTTTGCCGTCGGCCGTGAGCCAGTCGTTGGTGGTCGTCACCACGGCTTCGGAGCCGACGATGTTGAGTTCGTCGAATCGACGATGGACGACCTCGCCCAAGTGCCCGCTCAGCGGTTTACCCTCGCGAGGTTCGATCCAAGTGTTGCTTCCGCCAACTCCTTCATGGCCGAACCACAACGAACGGTGATGAGGATGATCGGTTGCCTCGCCGTCGGTGGCCGGTTGCATAGGATAGCCCCGCGTCACTGGATCGCCGGTCGGCCCGACAATTGGCCACACGACGGGCCGAAACCCGCTGCGAATACGATATTCGGCAAACAATTCGCCACCGAAGGTTATGCGGGCTCCATCGTCGATCTTGGTGACTTCGATTCGCGGTTGCGACGTGTCGGCAAAAGCATGCGATTGGAGAGCAACGATCGACAGCACGCAAACAAACAACCGCAACGCTTTGCCAATCATGATGATCACCGGTCAGTCGAGTGGGTAATAGGTGTGCAGCTAGAATATGCAGTATGGCCGCGTGAAAAGCCAATCGCTGATCGGGAAATAGGCCCAATCCTCGGTTACGGAATGCCGGTTATTCGAAAATTCCAGCGCCGAATCCACCGCTTTGACCTGCGCCACGTTGGCTTTCGGTGGCTGACGTGGGTTTGGTTGCGCTATCTCCCCCCTGACCGGTGTGGGGCGTCGAGCGTGCGATAGCTGGCCGGTTCGGTGGGGAATGGGGGGCCCGAGTCGGCCCTTCGTTGTGGGCTCGGTCGATTCGGGTGTTGTTGTTTCGATCGTCGAAGTCGTAATCTTCGTAGCGTGAGATGTAGCCGGGCAGTTTGGCTCGTTCGAGTTCGGCGTCGAATTCCGCGATCACACTTTCTTGAATCATGTCGCGACAGTCGGAATTAATCGGGTGAGCAATATCAGCGTAAAGCTTCGCACGGCCGTCGGAATCGACGAAGTGAGGCGGGTCTTCGAGTCGCTTGCCACATTGATTGCAGTGGTTGGCGCGCAAGTGGTTCTTCATGCCACACTGTCCGCAGTGCGAGGTGAGTTTGCGGCTCGGCATGGCGACGAAAGGTCCGCTGGTCCCCTCGATGATTTTGAGATCGCGGACAACGAAACAGTCGTCGAATGTAATCGAGCAGAAGGCCTTCAGCCGTTCGCCCGGCTCTTCCATGAGTTTGATGCGGACTTCGGTTATCTCCATTTGCCAATTCTCCTTGCGACCGTTAAGGCGCTACGGGCATGTTGCCAGGGCGTAGGCGGCTCCGCATCGCCGCCCGTTGAGGAAACTCGCCAACTGTCGGGCCTGCCGACGGTTGTAACAAATTGCGAAGCACGCCGTGCCGCTGCCGCTCATCTGAGCGACGGCGATCGGCAGCGAACGGAGCAATTGCAAACATTCGTCAACCACTTCGCACACGGCACACGCGGCCATCTGCAAACCATTGCTGAGGACCGTGGGCAAGCGGGCGAAATCGCCGCGACGCATCATGCTCGCGGCCTGCTTCCAGTCAGACTTACAGCGCTGTTGGTTCTCGCGCCATTGATCGAATACCTTGGCGGTCGACAACCCGGCCAGCGGTTTCACGACCACGACAGGTACACCCAACGGGAGCGAGACGGGCGACACGATTTCGCCGCGCCCCGCACAGACGGCCGCACCACCGGCGAAGAAGAACGGTATGTCGCTGCCGAGTTCTGCCGAGAGTGCTGCCAATTTGTGATCGGGCCAATTGAGCCGCCAAGCGGCACTGGCGAGCTTCAGCGCCGCTGCCGCGTTGCTCGATCCCCCGCCTAATCCCGCCTGCGACGGGATTCGCTTAGTCAAAATGACACGGGCCCCCAGGTCAACGCCCGCCCGCTTGGCCAGCAACTCCAGCGAACGCACAATCAAGTTGCTCTGGTCGACGGGGATATCAGACTCACCGGAGCCGTGAACCCGATCGGCACGACGGTCGATGACCAACAACTCAAACCGGGGCGTCGAATCAGCCGGAAGTGGTTCGAGTACGAGCCGATCGAACAAGCTGATGGGCGTGATCAGTGTTTCGATGTCGTGAAAACCATCGTCCCGGCGACGACGCACCTCAAGCGTGAGGTTCAATTTGGCCGGCGCGGCGGCGATCCAGCGGTTTGTGTGTTGGCGGAGGTACATGCTGCCGAGGTTTCAGAGACGATGAGAACAAGATGCCGTCGCGTGTCCGTCTCGATACTTGACTCTCTCTTGCCAGCCAGGCGGCAGCGACATTCGTTCGCGTGCCACCGATTGGCGAGTTTCCCCCAACCCTTCGATGCGACAGCTTCTTGCTCAATCTTGCAACTAGGGCGGCGACTGGATTGAGCCGCCGACCGTAATACTTGACATGACTTCGATTGGCGAATTTTATAGCGGTGCCCAGCGTGGGTCAATCTTAGTCTGGCGACGAAACTCTAATCGTGGCCTATACTTACGCAATTCGATCGTTACAGCCCTGCAACTCAGCCCACCCTGCGAGACCTGTCACAATGCGCGACCGCCACGATCATAGTTTCACTGGTGACGGGCGAACCTACCTGAGTGGTATCTTGATGGGCGCAGCCGACATTGTGCCGGGGGTGTCGGGGGGGACGGTGGCGTTGTTGCTCGGCATTTATCAGCGATTACTGAACGCCATTGCCGGAATCGGTCCCAAATTTGTGGTCGCCTTCGCCACCGGACGTTGGCGCGAAGCTGCGACGATCATTGACCTGCGGTTCCTGTTGGCCCTCGCGGCGGGAATCGCCACCGGAATCATTGCGCTAGCGCACCTGCTCGATGCTCTGCTCGCGGATCACACCGAGCTGACGATGGCGGTATTCTTCGGACTCATCGCCGCGTCGGGAATTCTGGTCGCGCGGCTCGTCAACGCCCAACCGGGCTACCAAACGACTCTCTGCTACGCCCTCGGAGTCGCCGCCGCCGTGTTCGCTGCCTACATCGTGACGACCGACGCGGTCGCCCCTCGCCTCGGCTATGGCTACATCTTTGTGTGCGGGGCCATTGCGATTTGCGCCATGATTTTGCCCGGCATCAGCGGGGCTTACATCTTGCTGTTGCTCGGCATGTATCAACAAATCACGCACACACTCAAGGAATTTGTCAGTCGCCTCTTGCATGGCGAATTCATGAGCGACATGGCGATAACCATCGTCGTATTCGTTGCCGGTTGTGCGACGGGCCTGATTCTCTTCAGCCGGTTCCTCAAGTGGCTGCTCGCGACTGCCCCTAGCAAAACGATGGCGGTGTTGGCCGGGTTTATGATGGGCTCGCTGGTCAAGGTGTGGCCCTTTCAAAACAGCGCTCTCGACGAACCCGCCCAGCCAATTGCACCCACTGCGCTCGACTCGCACACGTTCGCTTGCTTGGGGTTGGCCATTGGCGCCGGGGCGTTGGTGTTGGTGGTCGATTGGCTGGCGCGACGCCGCTGAGACGGGCGTCGCGGCTGGCAACAGCCTACGCTGCTGCTATGTCTTGCTTGTGCCCGTGTACCAATACATAAACGCAGGGCACCAAGAACAGCGTGAGCACGGTCGATACGACGAGTCCCCCGACAAGCGCTCGCGCGAGTGGTAACATTGCTTCGTTGCCCGGCGACCACGGAAAGCAAAGCGGTAGCATCGATGCGAGCAGTGTGAGCGACGTCATTAAAATCGGCCGCAGTCGCACCTTGGCCGACTCGCGAGCCGCCTCCATCGGCGTGCGTCCGGCGAGTCGCAATTGGTTCGCGAATTCGACGAGCAGAATGCTGCTGTTCACGACAACGCCGATCATCATCAGCGTTCCCATGAGCGATTGGATGTTGAGCGTCGTTCCCGTTGACCACAACACAACGAGCACGCCGGAGATTCCCAGCGGCACCGCCAGCATGATGATGAGCGGGTCGGTGAACGAGCGAAACTGTGCCATCAGTACCAAATAAACCAGCAGCGTGGCGACACCGAGCCCGACTCCCATCATCTGCGCACCTTGTTTCATCGTTTGCACTGGCCCTCGGACGGTCGCTTGAACGCCAGCGGGCAATTCCATCGCTGCGAGCGCCGCTTCGACGTCGCGCGCCACGGAACCAACGTCGCGGCCTACCGCGTTGACGTACACATCGTTGACGCGAGCGATGTTGTAGTGAGCGATCTCGCCCGGAATCGTCACCCGTTTGATATCCGCCACATTTGACAGCGGCATCGTCATCGGTCCTTCGGCTGTGTCGATAGACAGGGGAATATTGCGCAAGTCGTCGAGCGAATCGATTTCGTTTGTTTCGTATTGCACCCCCATAAAGAAATCGACGCCCGATACCGGGTCGACCCAAATCGTGGGGGCATATCCAACGCTCGACCCAAGCGCCGCGAGCACGCTTTTGGCAACGTCTTCTTGATCGATACCGAGCAGTTTCGCCCGCGTCCGATCGACCTCGATATCGAACTGGGGCGTGTCGAGAGTCTGGCCAATTTGCACGTCGGCGGCACCACGAATCGGCTTGATTTGCTCGACCACTTGTGCGGCGACCGTCCGGCATTGCTCAGTGCTACCGGCCGAGATTTGTACGTTGATCGGAGTCGGCACACCTTCGTTGAGTGCCATGTTAACAATGCTGCCGTTGACGAACAAAAACTGGTCGGTCGGGAACTCTTCGGCCAACAACTCGCGAAGCTGGTCGACGTAAGCGGCCGTCGACGTCTGGCGTCCCTCGGTGGCGAGATTCACGAGAATGTAGGCCGTATCGGGACCGGAGTTCGAGCTTAGAACAGTCGAGAAGCCGGCTCCCTTGCCGACGGGTAAGCCAATGTTCGCGATGATGGTCTTGATTTCCGCTTCCGGAATTGTCGCTTTGATTTTGTCTTCGATTTTCACGACGAGCTTTTCGGTCGCTTCGAGCGAGGTGCCGGGTGCCGTTTTGATCCGCAGCTCAAAGGCCCCCGCGTCGACTTCGGGAAACAACTCTGAACCGATGTGCGGCCAAGTCAGGAGCGAAGCGGCTACCAGCGCGATTGTGGCGATTGTAAACAGCCAGGCGTTGTTGAGCGCGACCAACAGGACTCGATCGTAAAGCGTGGCTCGTTGGCTGTCGTCACTGCGAGTGTTCATCTGGCTCTGCGACCGACGCATCAGCGTAGCGCAAAACGCCGGTACAGCCGTCAGTGCGATGACGTAAGAAGCGGCAATCGTGAACGTCGCCGCCGTCGCCAGCGGCAAGAATAGATAGCGAATCATACCCGTCAGAAAGATGGCCGGCACAAACACGGCGAGCGTCGTCACAGTACCGGCAAAAATCGGTCCGGACACTTCGATTGTGCCATCGCGAGCGGCGTCGCGCGACGATTTACCCATGCCAAGATGGCGAATTACATTCTCGACGACGACAATTCCGCCATCGACTACGGTACCGATCGCTAGCGCAATACCGCCGAGCGTCATCACGTTAATCGTATTACCGGTGAAGGCAAAACCGAGTCCGCCAATCAAGATCGACAGAAACAGCACGACCAAAATCGCAATCGTCGGCAACAGGCTCCGCAGAAAGACAGCGACCACAATCGCCACCAACAGGGCACCCAACGCAATCTGCCAATACAGACTCCGCATCGCCGTACGGATGTAGTCCGACTGATCGGCAACGAGCGTGATGTTGGCCGCTTTGGGAATTTCGCCTAGCTCTTTCATGTTGGGAATTTCGCGGGCGATGCCATCATAAATACGGTCGACAACGGCAATCGTGTTTTCGCCTGGCTCGCGTAGTAGGGGACAATAAACGCTCCGCTCGCCATTGACGCGAACGATGTTGTATTGCAACGCCGCGTCATCTTTCACGTAGCCCACGTCGCGAATGAAGACCGGTGCGCCATTGCGAACAGCAATCGTCACATTCTCGATCTCTTCGACACCTGGCAGCGTATTGGTGGGATGGACCTGGTATTCGCTATCGCCCAATTTGACGCTGCCGGCCGCTAGCACTAGGTTCGCTTTCCCCAAGGCTTCCACCACATCGTCGGCACTCAGTTGCTGCGCGCGAAGCTTCGCCGGGTCGACGTAAACCATCATCTGGCGAAACTTGCCGCCGAACGGATGGGGGATTTGCACGCCGCGAAGGCTGCCCATTTTGTTCCGTACCGCGTAGTAGCCAATGTTGTAGAGTTCGGTCTCGTCGAGTCCCTCGCCTGAAATGGCGGCCAGCACCACCGGCAGGTTGGCTGGTTCGCTGCGGAGCGTGAACGGCCACTCGATGCCGGGCGGCAAGTGAAACATGTCGCTTGCTTCGAGGTTGACGATGTCGTTCATCGCCGCACTCGGATCGGTGCCGGGCTGAAAGAAAATCTTGATGACCGCCGCCCCCGGAACAGTCCGCGACTCTTGGTGTTCGATACCCCCCGCGAGCGTCAGCGCACGCTCGACACGTGAGGTGACACTCTTCTCCATGTCGAGCGTGGGGAGACCGGGATACGAAAAGAAACTCACCACCACCGGCTTGCGAAAGTCGGGTAAGATGTCGACTGGCAAACTCGGGGCAATGGCCACCGCCAGCACGCAGAGACCAATCGCCGTTGCGAGTACGGAGAAGGGGTTCTTTAGCGAGAAGTTTATTAGTCCCATTTACGATTAACCGAGTCGGATTGACTTTTACAGATTCGTCATTCCCGCCTACGCCGGAACGACGATCTGCTTCGCAAATCAAATTCCAACGCGCGACTTCTCTTGGTCTTGAGCTAAGGCAATAGGCGAACAACATCGCCATCGCTGAATCGTTTGATATGAGCGTCGATAACTCTTGTGCCTGCCCCAATGTCGCCTTCAATCGCGACCAGCCGTCCGTCATCATAAACGATTCGGGCGGCAACCTTCGCGACTCTGCTGTTGTCATCGACGGTATAAACAAAACTGTTGCCGGTCGCGTCGAACCGAATCGCAGTCGCCGGGAGCGTGAGCGCCGATGGATTCTCGAAGAGCTGGATCGTCGCTTCGCCATACATGCCCGGCAGCAGTTTGCCGCTCTTGTTTTCGACCTCGCACTCAACCAGCATCGTTCGCGACCGCGCGTCGAGGCTACCGGCCGCTCGTGTGATGCTTGCCGACAGGCTCGCCGAACCGTTGGCCGCGAACGCAATGCTGACCTCGTCGCCAATGTCGACCAACGGTGCATCTCGCTCGGGCACGATCGTCTGGATTCGTAGCTTGTCGACTTGTTC
>JBGSWC010000382.1:0-1845 GCA_041752635.1 Pirellulales bacterium
CAATCGCAACCGACGACACATGCGTCACATTGAGGGCTACCTCGACGAGAAAGGTGGCTATCAGGTTTTCAACATGGGCTATCCGTCGTCGCAGGGGGGTGTCGACGATCATGCGAAGCAGCTCGCCGGTGTGATGGAGAGTCTCGCAGGCATCGAGCGCGTCCACTTCGTTGCCCACAGCCTCGGCAATTTGGTGATTCGTCGGTGGCTGACACTTAATGACACCTTGGCCGAACCCGACAAGCGAATCGGTCGTATCGTGATGTTGGGTCCGCCCAATCACTCGCCCGTGATGGCGCGGATCTTGGTGCCAATCGATTTCAAGAACGTGATCGCCGGTCAAGCGGGTCGTGACTTGGGATGCGACTGGTGCAAGCTCGAACCAAATCTCGCGACTCCCACCGGTGAGTTTGGCATTATCGCCGGTGGCAAGAACGACGACCAAGGCTGGAACCCGCTCATCGATGGCGACGACGACACCACGGTGGGTGTCGGCGAAGCGAAACTCGCCGGCGCCGACGATTTTCGCGTGCTGCCGGTGCTGCATCCTAACATGCCTTATGACGATCGAATCAAAGAGCTGACGCTTGCTTTCCTCAAGCATGGTCGATTCGGCAGCGAAGCGGAGCGGCAACCCATTGGGTGAGCGCATCGCCGGCATCGATTACGGAACCGTTCGCATCGGCATCGCAGTCGCCGATCTCGAAGTCGGCATCGCTTCGGCGTTTGAGAACTACAATCGCCGGGGCGAGAAACAAGACGCGCGGTACTTCATCGATCTTGCGAAGCAAGAGAATCTGAAGCGATGGGTCGTTGGCCTGCCGGTGCACCTGAGTGGCGACGAGAGTGGCAAGTCGTACGAGGCCCGGCAGTTCGGCAAGTGGATAGGCGAGCTGACCGGACTGCCGGTCGAGTACTTCGACGAGCGATTCACATCGGCGATTGCCGAAGAGATGCTCGAAGCGGCCGGCCTGACCAGCAAACGCCGCAAGGCGCGACGCGATCAATTGGCCGCGCAGATTTTGCTTACCGCCTACATTGAGGCGGGTGCAAAGGGGAACGATAATCCGGGCGGGATTGGGTGATTTCGCATTTTGCCCGGGAAAAGCTACAATACGTAGTCAATAGCTAGTTACAAGGAATCAAATATGACTGACTTGATGCAAGTGATTTCAACACTGCCGGTCGATGAAAAGCTAAAGCTCATCGAAGCTATACGTGCGGATATCGAGGCGACGCCAAAACCGATTGAGTTGAGCGAGGAACTGAAAGCGGAACTCGACAGGCGGATCGCCGAGTGTCGCGAAGAGGATTACATCGACGAAGCGGAGCTTTGGCGACGAGTAGACGGACGAGTAGCGCAATGAAGTTGCGGTTTTCACCAATCATCGTCGACGATCTGGAGCGAGCCATCGCCTACTACGAAGGCGTTTCAATCAGTGTCGCAAATCGCTTCCGCGACGAAGTCGGCGTGGTGTTCAAGTGGATTCGCCAAAATCCTAACGCCGCTGCGGTTTTCTATCGTGATGTTCGCTTTGCGCTTGTCGGAAAGTTTCCTTACGCTGTGTACTATAGGAACGACAACGGTTGCGCGATACTAATTGGCATCATTCACACCGCGACGGACCCAGCGACTACCAAGCAGCGAATGGCAGAATAATTGGCAAAATGCACATTTTCCTCATCGGCTGCGGATACGTCGGTCATCGTGCCGCCAGACATTGGCTCGCGGCTGGTCATCGCGTAACGGCCGCGACGCGCAGCCAGCAGCGTGCGGGTGTGTTTCGCGGCGAGGGGCTCTATACAATTGTTTGTTTTGTGACCGACCGGGGTTCGCTGGCAGCG
>JBGSWC010000383.1:0-16159 GCA_041752635.1 Pirellulales bacterium
CGATGTGCTGAACCATGTGTTCACGCTCGCCCACGAGGCGGGCCATTCGATGCACAGTTATTACTCGTCGAAGACTCAGCCATTTCAGTATTACGACTACACGATTTTTGTCGCCGAGGTCGCCAGCACGTTCAACGAAGAACTGCTCGGCAAATACATGATGGACCGCGCGAAGGACGACCAGGAGCGGGCCTATCTGGTGAACCGCGCGATCGACGACATTCGCGGAACGATCATCCGTCAAACAATGTTCGCCGAGTTCGAGCAAGTCACGCACGCAATGGCCGAGGCGGGCGAGCCACTCACTGTCGACAGCATCAAAGCGGCTTATCGGAAGCTGCTCGACTTGTATTTCGGTCCCGATTTCACGATCGACCCCCAGCTCGAACTCGAATGCTTCCGGATCCCGCATTTCTATAATGCGTTCTACGTCTATAAATACGCCACCGGCATGTCGGCCGCGATCGCGCTGAGTAAACGAGTACTCGAAGGAGGACAAACCGAGCTGAACGACTATCTCGGCTTCCTGCGAGCCGGCTGCTCGAAGTGGCCCCTTGATATTTTGCGCGACGCGGGAGTCGACATGGAACAACCCGGCCCGGTTGACACCGCGCTCGGTGAGTTCGAGCGGTTGGTTGCGGAGCTCGACGAGCTGCTGTAGTTCGGTTTCGCTCGGTTCGCTAGCCTGGGATCTCAAAGCCTTTGCGGGGAGTGCGGCTCACAAAGGACTGCGCTTCGTCGTCGCCGATGAGTTTCTCGTCTGATGGATCCCACTCAATCGCTCGATTCAGTCGCAACGCGATGTTCGATAGGTGACAGGTGGTGAGAATTCGGTGGTGGGAATAGACGTCGCTGATGGGCTCTTCACCCGACTTGGCGCAGTTGAAGAAATCTTCGATGTGGCTGGTTGGTGTGCGGCCCTTGTAGATTCGCTCGATGGCACCCTCGGGCAACGGGTTGTCGGTCAACTCGTCGACCGCGCGGCCGGAGAGACGACCGCGATTGACGAACAAGTTTCCCTGCGAGCCTTCCCACAAAATGCCGTTGGGGAACTTGGCGACCGGTTCGTCGACGTTGTCTTGAATCCGCAACTCGACTCCGTTTGCGAAATTGCACTTAAGCTTAAAGCCGACAGCCGCGTTGTATTGATTGCTGACGACCGGATACCCCTTCTCGAATGCGACTGGATGATTGACATAGAGCGGCTCGATTTTGACGGGGCTTGTGTCGTCGAGACCGAGCGCCCATTGCGCGATGTCGACATGGTGGGCACCCCAGTCGGTGAGCTTACCCCCGGAGTACTCGTACCACCAGCGAAATTCGTAGTGACAACGTTCGGGAATGTAGTCGACCTGGGGGGCTTGGCCCAACCAGCGATCCCAATCGAGCCCCGCAGGCACCTTGGCGGTTTTGAGTTCGCCGCTGCGTGGCGCTCCGTTGATGGCGACCCAAACCCGCTTCACATCGCCGATGCGTCCGTCGCGTACGAGCGCTACCGCTTTGACGAAGTTTTGTTTCATTTCGGTCCGCTGTTGCGTGCCGACCTGAAAGGTGCGCCCGGTCTGCTTGGCCACGCGACAAATTTTTTGGCCTTCTTCGATTGTCAGCGTCAGTGGCTTTTCGCAGTACACATGCTTGCCTGCCTGCATCGCTTCGATAGCGATTTTGGTGTGCCAATGGTCGGGCGTTCCGATTGTTACCGCATCGATATCTTTGCGGTCGAGAATTTCGCGGTAGTCGGCCATACCATCGGGAGTGCGGCCCGTTTTATCGGTGAAGCTTTTTTGCGCTCGTTCGATCCTTTTCGTGTCGACATCGCAAACCGCCGCAATGCTGGCAAACTTTGCGGCTCCGCTAGTGACATTGAGATTTCGACCCCCCATCCCAATGGCCCCCAGAACCACGCGATCGCTCGGGGCGGCCCACGACGATTGGGTCGGCAGCCAATAGGGGCTCGCCGCCGCTGCTGTGAAGGCCGCTCCGGTCGCGATGAATTGTCGTCGAGTCGATTTTCGCCAGCTCATTCTCGAACACCTCTATTTGCTAAGGGCGACACTCGCCCTGTGTAGTTTTCGTAAATTGCCCAGTCTGGTCTAATATAACAAGTCGCTAGTGATCGAGGCGACTTTTCTACCGCCAACGGTTGGGATTCCCTCGGGAGTCGTTGCGGGTAAGAATGACGCCTCAAATCCGCCGTTTTTCTCCGCTGAAATCAAGAATCAAATGCTAACTCCCGAGCAAATCCGCGCCCGCGCCCGCACGAAAATCGTCGCCACTCTCGGCCCCGCTTCGAGCGATCCCGAAACGATCCGTGACTTGGTGATCTGTGGGGCGGCCCTGTTTCGGCTCAACATGGCACATGGGTCAATTGACGAGCAACAAGCCAAAGTCGATGCGATCCGCAAAGTCAGTGAGCAACTTGATTTTCCGGTTGCTATTTTGGTCGACCTCGCTGGACCCAAATTTCGGTTAGGTGAAGTCGCCGACGGGTCAATCTATTGCGATCGTGACCAAGAGTTTCACTTCGTACCTGACGGTACGCAGCAACACGCCAACGAGTTCGTGAGTAGCTATGAGCCATTAGTTCAAGAGCTGAGCGTCGGCGATCAAGTGATGCTGGCTGATGGCACTGTCATCATGGAAGTGACAGCAAGAAAATTGAACCGCGCAACGATGAGAGTGACTCAACCGGGAAATGTCCGCAGTCGACAGGGAATCAACTTGCCGGGGGTCAAGCTCAGCGCGCCTGCAATTAGTGTGACCGACCATCAACACGCCATCTGGGCCGCCAAAGCGAAGGTCGATTTTGTGAGTTTGAGTTTTGTGAGAGCTCCCGATGAAGTGCGTGCGCTCAAAGACATTCTCCGCAGCAGCGGGTCGCACGCTCGGGTCATTGCTAAGATCGAGAAGCGCGAGGCGCTCGATCGTCTCGAAGAGATCGTGGCAGCCAGCGATGCCGTGATGGTCGCGCGAGGCGACCTGGGGGTCGAGATCGACGTCGCCGAAATGCCCATCGAGCAGAAGCGGATCATTCGCATGTGTCATCGCTACGAAAGGCCGGTGATCATTGCAACACAAATGCTTGAGAGCATGCACGAGTCGCAGCGCCCGACACGTGCCGAGGTGACCGATGTCGCGAATGCGGTGCTCGACGGTGCCGACGCGACAATGCTGTCAGGCGAGACAGCAATTGGCAAGTATCCGCGTGAAGCGGTCGCCATGATGAATCGCATCGCCCTCGCCACCGAGGCAAGCATGCGATTGCGGCCACCGCTCGAAGCGGAAGGCAACCCCACGCCCCGATTGCACGAAATCACTCGCGCGGTAGTTCACGGGGCTGGCGCGATGGCATACTCGCTGCGTGCCAAGCTGGTAGTTGTCGCCAGCCACAGAGGCGGGACCGCTTTGGCGATGAGTCAACAACGTAACTTCGTACCGACGATTGGTGTGAGTAAGAACGAACGCACGCTGAGGCAAATGTGCCTTTACTGGGGCGTGACGCCCCTTGGCAATGCACCCGCGACCGACATGCAGGGCCTTATCCGCCATGCCGACGCCTGGGCCCGCGAAGTCGGCTTCGCAAAGAAAGGCGACCGCATTGTCATCGTCGGCGGTTCGCATCTCGCCGCTGGCCCCGACGACGACGAAATGGCCGCCGGAGTTCATGACATCGTGATTGTGCACGAAGTCGAGGCGTGATAAACGTCGAGAGTGGATTGACGAACGTGGAGTGAGACAAGCCGCATAGCGGCGTTAGTCATTTCTCTCCCCCGCATCTTGGAAACCCTAGGGAGAGGCTAGGTGAGGGGCTTTAGCAAAATAGTCGCGAAGCGACCGCTGACCCCAGGGGCGTAGCCACCCAGCCTTGGATTAGCCGACCTCCTACGGCTTCGCCGCGACTTCGGCTGGTTTTTCGATTAGTGCTTCGCGCATCACCATCGCGTACTTCATGCTACTAGCGGGCCCGGCAAAGCCGATGACACTTTCGTCGACGGCCATTTTCTGGGCGATCACTCGGCCGCGTTCGATGTCGAATTCGACGGTTCCCTTCATGAGTCGCTGTACGAGTTGGGCTTCGATCTCGGGAGGAACCGGCTGCAAGACTTGATAGGCGACCTCGATCGTTGCAATCCCGTCTTCGACGCTCGCCAGCTTGAAGTGGCGACGGGCTTCGATGTTGCGTTGGCCCCCATCCTTGAGCGCAA
The DNA here is from genome assembly GCA_041752635.1 of Pirellulales bacterium. Taxonomy (GTDB): domain Bacteria; phylum Planctomycetota; class Planctomycetia; order Pirellulales; family Lacipirellulaceae; genus JBGSWC01. Next base: position 4,206 of record JBGSWC010000383.1, read on the forward strand.
CGGCCACTCTGCGTGGTTCGTCCCAAGTGTCGCCGACTTTGACCGGCTTTTCGGGTAGCAAGGTGGCGATTGGGGCCTCGGTGTCAGCGGCAGGTTGCTTGTGTTTGATGTCGCGGGCCATCAATTTGCCGTTGGGCTTCATGCGAACCACGCTAAGCGGCACGCCGACGGCGCGGGCGGCGTCTTCGAAACCGGGTGGTGGTGTCTTATCGTCACGACTATCGAAGACCATTTCTGCCCGGTCGGGCAATTTGTTGGTCATGCGCACGCTCTCGACCATGTGCAGCAGCTCAATTTCGCCGTCGTCCATTACGTCTTGAATCTTCCAGACCTTAATGCTTTCGCTCTTGGTGAGCGCACTTTGCGTGGTCCCTTCGATCGTGCTGCGGATGTCGGCTTTGTGTGACACCTCGTAGCGAATAACATCGCCGAGGGCGAATTTGTAGCGTAGATCGTATGTCTCGTCGGCGACGGAGTGACTGACGAGCGATACGCAAACGAGTGCGATGGCGCGAGTGAGTTTCATGGTTTGCATCCTTGCTTGTGGATAACTGACGAAATCCGAATGACGAATGACGAACCAAAGCGGCGTTTTCGTCATTCGTCATTCAGGCTTCGTCATTCTTCGAAATTAGGTGGATCGCTTTTAGTTGGATCGCCGTAAGTCCCCCGTCTGGCGACGGTGGCTCCATTGACGGAGTCATTGTTTCTTCCCATAAAGCTGTCCGCCCCAGCCGAGTTTCTCGCGTAGTATCCGATAATAGCCGCGGCCCGGAACTTCCACCAATCGAAACGATTGGGGGCTCCGAGCGATTTTGATGTGTGCGTCGGGGGTGAGTTCACCGATCACACGTCCGTCGACCATGAGTGTGGTTCCCGCGTTCGTGCTTGTTGGAACCAACTCGAAAAGCCGATCAGCCGAATCGACCACCGGGCGGTTCGAAAGTGTGTGAGGACTAATGGGGCTAAACACAAAAGCCTGCAAGTCTTTTTTGAGGATGGGACCTCCGTTGCTGAGGCTGTGTGCTGTCGACCCGACCGGCGTACTCACGATCAAACCGTCGCAACTGTAAGTCGTTACCAATTCTGCGTCAACGTAAAGCTCGACTTCGAGCATAGCAAACGGCGGACCTGCTAGCAGTGCTGCCTCGTTTAATCCCAGTTGCCGCTTTACAGGTTGGCCCGGCCGATGCAACTCGCACTCGAACATCAGGTGGTCGGTGACACATGCATCGCGCGAACAGATTGTTGGCAGTACCCCTTCGAGTTGTTCAGGCTGGACGTGGGCAAGAAAGCCGAGTTTGCCCAGATTCACACCCAGCACCGATATTTGGCGAGTGCCCATGAGGTGGGCCGTGCGGAGAATCGAGCCGTCGCCGCCAAAAACGATTGCCAAATTCGCCTCGGGGGGAATCTCGCCCCTTTCGAGGTCGACGACTCGACCGACGATGACGCAATGTTGCTCGATGAGCGAGACGTAGCGGTCGAGTTCGGCCGTCATCGCGGGTCGGGTACCATCGGTTAGCAAGACCGCTTTCGTTTCGGGATTCATCGCGTTCGGGACTGGCGGGTGAAGGAAAACCAATGCTAGTGTCGACCGTTTGTGGTCTTTCGTCAACGTGAACGTAAATCGCGAAGATGTGACGATCGAGGCAATTGCAACGGGTCAAATCGACGAGCCGTCACAGAAATCGACCGATCTGGGGACAATATCGCTGGCTTTCATGGGCTAATCGGATAAGACTTGTAATTCCGGAAGGGTTTGCTCGTCCTCCTCGTCATCTGCTGCTGTGGAGTTCACCTTGCTCAGTAAAATCACGACGCTAGCGAGACTTACGACGGCTGCGGTAATCTTCAGCGGCGGAATGGCTGCCTGTTTGCCTACTTCGGCACGGTCGCAAGTCGTTGATAAAGAAGTGGTCGCCGCCAAGTTCGAAGCAAATCCCCCCAATTTTGACGATGCGGCGAAAGACCACCCGTTGTGGCCCGCTTATCTGGTGGCCAGAGAATCGCTCGATTGGATTGATGCCAACGTCCGCGACTACACCTGCAACATGGTCCGTCGCGAGCGGGTTGGCGACGACCTCAGGCCCTACGAATTCGGCGAACTCAAGGTCCGCCACGAACGTCGTGCACAAGACGGTACCAAAGTTCCCTTCTCGGCCTACGTCCATTTCACCAAACCGGCGTCTGTTGCGGGACGTGAAGTTCTGTTCGTCGCAGGCGAACACGGGGGGCGGATGTTTGTCAAACGGGGCGGACAACGGCTTAATCAGCTTACGGCCTTCGTGAATCCAACGAGCGCAGCGGCGATGCGCGAGAATCGCTATCCCATTACTGAAATTGGATTTCGCAACATGGCGCAGCGGCTGCTCGAAAAAATTGAGCGCGATATGGAACACGACGAAGTCGAGGTGAAGTTCTTTAAGAATGCGAAAGTCGAGGGGGTCGTTTGTACTCGCATCGAAGTCATTCATCCGTTACCCCGCGAGCATTTTAATTATCACAAAGCGATGGTGTTCGTCGACGACGAGCGACACTTGCCGATCGGCTTTGCTAGTTTTACTTGGCCCGAAGAGCAGGGAGCCCCGCCTCGCTTGCTCGAAGAATATGTGTTCACCAACGTCAAGCTCAACGTCGGTCTTCGCGATGACGATTTCGATCGCGCGAATCCGGCTTATGGCTTCAATCGATATAATGAAGATACCGAGTAGACTGTGTAGCCACCGTCGCCAAACACTGGACAACGAGGCGAACAGTTCCACCGTCTGGCGACGGTGGCTACATTTTCTGTCCCCGAGTGTTGCCTACGACGTGTGAAAGTCTGCATCGTTGGTATCAGCCATGTTGGTTCGACGGCGGCATGCACTTTGCTTGCCGACGCGTTGGTGCTCGTAAGCCGCAAATGGCGGGTGAATTCGAAGCTTGCAATATTGCAAACAAGAACTGCAAGAGGCAAACAACAGCCCGGCCATCAATCGCTTTGTCGCTTGGTGTGGACCATTCTTCAATTGGCATTCTCTCGTTCGGCTGCTGAGTGTTCTCCGTGACGCAGTGGTGCAAATCAGCCTCACCCATAGCGATCGAATTACGAAGCTATTCTTGAGTCGTCGCTTGGGTGACTAGTCCCCGAATGACCGACGGAAACCAAAAGCAGTGGATGCGCCTGTTGGCATGCTCCGTGTGGGATTCCGAAGTCGGTTTGTGACGGTTGATGGGGCGGTCGCGATTCGCAAAAGTGGGGGGTCCGCCTCGTGGCGAAATAACAGCACGAGGGCATGGCCTAGGTTTAAGAGGTTTCTCCGGTCAGTATTGCGCGCGTGGGTGCGTGCGGCGTCGAGTAAACCTCGTCAATAACCGCCTAATTTGCCATGCCATCGCTGCTTGCCGAACCTCCGCAAGAGAGTTTGCTCGAGTCGTTATTGAGCGATGACGTCTTTTTTCCGCGTGAACCAAAGACAATCGGCGAGCTCGGTGTGAGCAGCGTGCTGATCGAAGGTCTTGCCAGTAAATACATGTTACAGGTGGGGACTGCGACCGGGCGCGAACTGGCCCGGCGACTCTGTATCCCGTTTAATTTGGTCGACGACCTGCTCGCCGATCTACGAAGGCGACAGCTTGTCGTCCACGTCGAACAGGCACAGCTTAACGACTATACCTATCGCCTTACGGAGCTTGGAACCGATCGTGCACGTTCGGCGATGCGGGCGTGCGGCTACGTTGGTCCGGTGCCGGTGCCGCTGGCCGACTACGTACTCAGTGTCGAAGCGCAAACGATTCGCGGCGAAGCAATTCGACGCCAGGATCTCGAACGAGCATTTCGCGGCATTTCGGTCGAGCGCGATATGTTTTCGACCCTCGGCCCGGCGGTCAATAGTGGGGCGGGATTGTTTCTCTATGGCCCACCCGGTAACGGCAAGACGACGATCGCGAAACGCATCACGCGCTGCTTTAGCCAACATGTATGGCTGCCCCACGCGCTTATCGAAGATGGCCAATTCATCAAGCTCTTCGATGCCGCGTTCCACGAACCTCTCGGCGAAGAACCGTCGCAGTCGCTGGCTGCGGCAAAGCACGATCAGCGATGGGTTAAAATTGCGCGACCGACAGTCGTGGTCGGCGGCGAGCTAACAATGGACAGCCTCGAAATTCGCCACGACCCGGCGACAAACGTCAGTGAGGCTTCGCTGCAACTCAAGAGCAACTGCGGCTGTTTGTTAATCGACGACTTCGGCCGCCAACGAGTCGATCCGACCGAGCTGCTCAACCGTTGGATCGTGCCGCTAGAAAATCGAATCGACTATTTGACGATTGCGACCGGGCGCAAAATCCAAGTACCGTTCGATCAGCTCATTATTTTTTCGACGAACCTCGAACCGACTGACTTGGCCGACGAAGCGTTCCTGCGCCGCATTCCCTATAAGGTCGAAATCGGCAATCCGACCATCGACGAGTTTCGTGAATTGTTCAAAAGCTTCTGCGAATCGATTGGGTGCAATTATCGCCCCGAAGCAGTCGATTACCTCGTTCACAAACACTACAAGCCCCACGGTCGGCCACTCAGGCGATGCCACCCGCGCGACTTGCTCAGCCAGATCAATAACTACAGCGTCTATGCGGGAGTGCCGCTCGAGCTACGACCCGATTACCTCGATCGCGTCGTCGACGGTTACTTTACGGCAGTTGGTAATTCGGCCCAGGTTTAGCGCCGAAGAGAGCAAGGTTCACCGATCGTGTCGACTTATTTCAACAATCAATTCCCCGAATTGCCGGGCTACCGCCTGACCGAAAGGATCGAAACCGGCGGTTGTGGCGAGGTGTGGCGTGCCGAACCACCGGGCGGTACCGCCAAGGCGGCGAAGTGTGTTTTCGGGCAATACTACAAAAAGCGAGCGGAGGCCGAGCTACGGTCACTTCTAGGCATGAAAGCTGTTCGCCATCTATTCCTGTTGTCGCTCGAACGAATTGAAGTCGAGCGGGGCGACGACCGTTCGAGCGACGTGGCCGTGGTCGAGTCGCGTTGTCTCGATAGCGTGTTGTTGATGACCGAGATTAATGGTCTTTCGCCGCTTCACACGTCGTCGGCTTTCGTGAATGGTCGCCGCGACTTCGCCGAATCTGCCGCCCGGCGCCCACTGTCGCGCCGATATGGCTTGGACTCCGTTACTCGATCAACTGGCAACCGACGCGGTGGCCGAGGCGACCGTCGCCATCGATCGGCCAGTTTCGAGCCGAGTCGCTGCTTTTGTTTAACCCCGGGCCCGCAAGATGCCTAACGTATTTGCCAATCAGCTAACGCCATGAATCCAACGAGTTTAACAACGACGTCCGACTGGACGCTCACCGGACAGGCAACACCCGACAGCGCCGTACAGCAATTCCACGTCAACTGCTCGCCGTTCACGGTCGGTCGTCGCCCTGATAATCACTTAGCGATTCCCAGTTCCACTGTTTCGGGTTCCCATGCCGAGCTGTCGATCGACGAGGGGGGGCTGCGGGTAAGCGACTTGGGCAGCACGAACGGTACCTTTGTCAACGGTGTGCGGGTCAGCGAGGCTTGTGAAGTCAACCACGGCGATCTTTTGCAATTTGCCCAAACCGTTTTTCGCGCAACTCGTGACAAGCTCTGTACGTATAGCGCCACGCTGCAAGAAGACGCGGCCGATCGCGCACTCGCTCTGATTCAATTCGACAAGCTGATGACCGACCGCGCGGTGTTGCCACACTTTCAACCGATCGTCGATATCGAGACTCGTGATACGTTTGGCTACGAGATTCTCGGTCGCAGCCGGTTGTTTGGCCTTTCGGACCCCGGCACGATGTTTATGGCGGCGGCTGTGCTGAATCTTGAAGCCGAACTGAGTCGAATTTTTCGCACCGAAGGTCTCCGGTCGGCTGACGACATTCCGAAGGATGCCATCTTATTTGCAAATAGCCATCCCACCGAAGTAAACGATTTGGATTTGCTCGTATTCTCGCTGCGCGAACTGCGCGAGTTGGCCCCCGATCGTTCGATAGTTATCGAAATTCATGAGGCGACAGCCACTCGCACGGAGCAAATGCGTGAACTGCGTGCTGCCATGCAGGATCTCGATATACGTATTGCGTACGACGACTTTGGCGCGGGCCAAGCGAGATTGGTCGAGTTGGTCGAGGTACCGCCCGACTTCTTAAAATTTGATATGAAACTTGTGCGTGGCCTCGCCGACGCGTCGGCCGATCGGCAGCGTGTGGTCGAGCGCTTGGTGCGAATGACGCGCGAGCTGGGTATCAATGCTTTGGCCGAGGGGATCGAAACCGTAGCCGACCACATCGTGTGTAAGCAACTAGGTTTTCAGACGGCCCAAGGATTCCTCTATGGCCGACCGGCACGGGCGACGACATTCCGCGAAGCGACCGTTGCGATCTAGCGTGCCGAGTGGTTAACCAAACAGCCCGCGCTTCAGAATGGCTTTCTGAGCGGCTTCGTGATCACGATCGATCTTAAAAACCTTGTCGAGCTTGGTGATCTTAAACACCGTGCGAATTTCGTCGTCGATCCCGCAAAGCCTTAGTTTGGCTTTGAATTCTTTACACTTTTTATCGATGAGCACCAGCTTGCCGAGCATCGAACTCGACATGAATTGAACTTTGTGAAAGTCGAGAATAATGTTGTTGTCGTCGGACTTTTCGATAGCCGCGATCACATCGCGAGCCACTTCGGCAAGCTTGCTTTCGTCGAGAATGCGGGGATCCTGAAACTCGATGGTGAGGATACCGTCTTTGGCGTACGTCTGTACCGACATAGCGAGTGCTCTAGTGAGAAAATTGCGGTGATCCCGTAGTGTAATCAAACGAGCAGGCGGAGGGCAGAGGGCGGAGGGCAGTGGGCAGCAAAATCCCCCCACGCGCCGGCAGCGCTCCGTTTGCTCATTTGCAGTTCCATACGAGTTCGGCGACAATGCGGATTCGCAACCAAATTACCGTCCGCAACGGAGTTAAGAACTATGTCACGATCTATTGGCAACATTATCGCCGACTCACTCGCTGCGGGAGTTGGTTATGCCGAGCGGCTCAAGGTGGGGCTGGAGCCCGAAACGTTCGCCCGTTTTGCGACGCCGGGTGGGGTTCTTGTCGAATCGAATCACCCCTCGTTTGTCTACGGTCACCTGTCGCTTTACCCGGTGCGTATCGTTGCGGAACTAGGTGCCGAAGCGAGCGCGATTGTGCCGAGCGACCATTTTCAGAAGGTCTACAGTCCGAGCGTGCAGTGTGAAGACGACGCCGACGGTACACTCTACCCTCCGATGGACGCAGTGCTTTCGGCCTTCTTCGACAACTACGCACTGGCTCTGACCACGCTCCGCGACACGCCCGACGACACGTTCGCGCAGCCCAACCCGCTCGACCGGATGAAAGAGCGTTTCCCCACTCTCGGCGCGATGCACAATTTCTATTGCGGGGGCCACTTGATGATGCATCTGGGGCAACTCAGCGCGTGGCGGCGGATGATGGGGCTGGCGGCGGCCTAGACAGCAAAGTGGCCTGTAAGCGTTGTCGCGTTCGACCGCTATTTTTGCCAACGCGAAGTTGCTGGCCTGCGTCGGGCTTCTACAATTGGTTAGTCTTTAAAACGCCAAATTTTCGGAAGACGGTATGCTCACTGCCGCGTGCTCCACCAAAGCAGCCACACACGAACCGCCACCGGTGCCGGCAGGCGTCGATGTCGAAGTGTTTTACGATGGCGACTGTCCGCTCTGTATGCGCGAGATCAACATGCTCCGACGCAAAGACAAGAGTGGCAAAATTGCATTCACAGATATTGCCGCTGCCGAATTCGAAGCCGAGAAATATGGAAAGACCGGTGAACAACTGATGAGCGAAATTCACGCCCGGATTCCCGGTGGCGAGTGGATTACCGGCGTCGAAGTTTTTCGCCGCCTCTACTCGGCCATTGGCTTCAGCGCACTGGTGTGGCCAACCCGTTTGCCGGTGGTGCGACAAATGCTCGATGTGGGTTACAGGATGTTCGCCAAAAATCGCCTGCGGCTGACGGGCCGATGCAACGAAAAAAACTGCGAGCTGCCGTAAGCCAAAGGCGTTATCCCTCTGGGTCGACGAGCACCGTCTTGCGTTCCTCTAGGTGCCACCAGTCGTCAAGTTTCTCGGCGAGCCGATCAACGATATCGCGATGTGACTCGGCAACGTTCTTCTGCTCATGGGGATCATCGGCCAAGTTAAAGAGCTGAGGCCGCTTGTCGGTCGGTGGAAAGGTGACGCGAGTTTGATCGCCGTCGTAGGTGAGCAGCAACTTCCAATCTCCTTCGATTACCCAGCGATACACTAGCGAGGCTTCGGGGTTGTCGACGTCAGCAACGTCGTGGGCAAAGGCTTCGCCAAAGAGTGTGTCGCGATCGATTGGCTGTTGGTTCTTAATCGCGGGCAACAAATTCAGCCCTGGCAGATCGTCGGAAATTGGGCATCCGGCCGCTGCGAGAATTGTGGGTGCGATGTCGAGGCTTGTGCAAAGCTCCTTGCGATCGCTGGGGGGAATCGTGCCAGGCCAACGGAACATGATCGGTGTGCGGACGCCGCCTTCGTAGGGGCTTTGTTTAGAACGAGCCGCAAATTGGTTACCATGTTCGAGGTTCTGAATCCAACCGTTGTCGCTAACGTAAACTATCAGCGTATTGTCGCGAACGCCTCGCTCGTCGATGTGCTTGATGAGTTGCCCACACGTTTCATCGAACCATTCGCACATGGCGTAGTAATTGGCGAGCGGCAGTGGTCGATCGCCCGTTGTGTATTTGTCGAGTATTCGCTTGGGTGGATTGTGTGGTGCGTGGGGCAAGAAAGGAGCGTACCAACAGAAAAACGGCTTGCCGTCGTCGATCGATTGATCAATGAATTCAAAAACCGGTTTCATTCCTTCGCGGCCAATGGCCAGTCCGTCGTCGCCGTGACGTCCGCCCGGCTCGGGGAAGCCGCGCGTCATGCCGGCGGTGAAGCCACCTCTCTTGAAATTGCCCTCCCACCACTTGCCACTCTGATGGCTGACGTAGCCTTTTTCGCCGAGCAGTTCGGGCAAGGTGTCGAAGTTGTCGATCTTCGCGATGAGCCGCTCGCGAAGCTGGTTGTATTCGGCTGGGTTACCGCCACTCGGCCGTTTGGGGTCGTTGCCGACGATACCATGTTGATGAGCGTAGTAACCGGTGACGATCGACGCGAGCGACGGCCGGCAGAGCGAGGTCGGCACATAGCCACGCCGGAACAATGCACTCTCGGACGCAAGCCGGTCGAGGTTGGGCGTTTTAATATCGGGATGATTCATGAAACCGTAGTCGGTCCATGCCTGATCGTCGGAGAGGATGAGCACGACGTTTGGTGACGATGCGGATACAAGCCGGCCGACAGCCAATACGAACGTGGCGAGCAAGAGTAGTCGAACGACCTGCAAGTTAGCCATCAAATTGCCTAATTGAGTGTTGAGCGGATTCGTTGTACCGGCCATCGAGATGACTGCGGCCCGTGATGAGCCGTGCCGAACGGCCCCGCGTGGTGTAGCTCCACGCCCACTGTGATAATACCAATAACCGGTTCTCAAAGCCAACGAGCTGCATTAAGTGGACGAATAGCCAGATCAGCCAAGCGAAGAAGCCGGCCGTCTTAAGACGCCCCATTTCGACGATCGCTACTTTGCGGCCAACAGTGGCCATGGTGCCGTAGTCGCGGTACCTGAATTCGCGGGTCGGCTTGCTGCGCAGGCGATCGCGAATTGTGCGGGCAGTGTGCTCGCCTTGTTGCATAGCGACGGGGGCCAAGCCAGGGAGTGGTTTTCCATCGGTTCCGGGGCAACTCGCCATGTCACCCAATACAAACACGTTCGGGTAATTATCAAGAGTCAAGTTTTTGTTCACTGGCACACGACCAGCTCGATCGATCTTCGCGCCGCACGCGTCGGCCAATTTTCGTGCCAAGGGCGAGGCGGCCACGCCAGCCGCCCACAGCACCGTTTCGGTCTCGATTACGCAGTGTTGGTCATGCGCCGAAAGAGTTACTTGGGTTGGTGAAATCGCGGTCACGAGTTCGCTTGTACGCACTTCGACCCCCAGCTTGTTCAGGTAATGTTGGGCTTTCGCAGAGAGCGACAAGTCGTAGTTCGACAACACCCGCTCGCCTGCATCGACCAAGATTATGCGTGACTTGCTGGTATCGATCTGCCGAAAGTCGTCGGCCAGTGTGAACCGAGAAAGCTCGGCGACGGCACCTGCAAGTTCGACGCCTGTGGGCCCTCCGCCGACGATAACGAATGTCATGAGTCGCTGGCGAGTGGCTTCGTCGGTTAATTTCTCTGCGCACTCAAATGCCGACAAAATTCGGCCGCGAATCTCGGTCGCGTCGTTAATCGACTTGAGCCCGGGTGCAACTTCGGCCCACTCGTCGTGGCCAAAATAGCTGTGCGTCGCCCCGGCTGCCACGATGAGCGAATCGTAGTCGATACGCTGTTCGTCGAAATTGACGTACCGGTCAGCCAGGCTAAAGTCGCTGACCTCGCCTTGCAGTACGCAGACATTTTTCTGTCGATGTAAAATGGCACGCAGCGGCGCGGCGATATTGGCGGGCGACAGCCCGCCGGTCGCGACCTGATAGAGCAATGGCTGAAACAAATGGTGGTTGGTGCGATCGATTAGCGTCACTTCGACCGGCGCGCGTCGCAAACTCTTGGCCGCTTGCAGCCCGGCAAAACCGCCGCCGACAATGACCACTCGATGCCGTTGCGGCGACGTTGTGTCGGACAAACTCGACTTCCGTTTGTTTGCAAGCCAATGAAATGGTTAAAGTCGTTACACCCGTTCGAGCTTCGTCACCCGCCCGGTGCCGACCCACTCGGCAACGAAGATGTTCCCCTCGTTGTCGAAGCAAGCATCGTGGGGATGGACAAATTTGCCCGCTTTCCACGCCTTGTCGTTTGTGCGTACTTTCATCTTCATAACCTCCTCACGCCACTGGGCATCTTCGCCGAGCTGCGCGACAACATTGTTGTCTTTGTCGAGCAGTGTGACGCGGGCTTGTAGGTCGGGCACCATCAGCAAATCGCCGTGGGTGTCGACATTGGCGGGCAGGAGGAAACCATCTTGCGTGCGCAAATGTTCGCCCGCGAGTGTGAACCATTGCAAGCGACCATTCGCGCGGTCGGCGACCACGATGGTCGGTTCTCCTTCGCCACGAGCGTCGACCCAAATTCCGTGGGGCGTGTTGAACTGCCCATCTGCTTTGCCCGTCGCGCCAAACGTCGAAAGCCAGTTGGCGTCGGCATCGTAGCGGTGGACGCAATAAGCACCGTAGCCATCGGCGAGCAGAAAACCACCGTCCGGCAGGAAAGCGAAGTTAGTGGGCAGAAACGCTCCGCGGTCCCAATGACCGGTTGAGTCGGTCTCTTCTCCCGCTTTGTATCGCCCCGAGTCGATCGGCGCGCGCTTGGTCCAAACAACTTCGCCCTTGGTGTCGAGCTTGGTGATGAGTTTGAGCTTTTTGTAAGCGGTTGCGTAGATGAAGTCGGTGCCGTCTTCGTTGCGGACTTCGAGGCCGTGGCCACCACCTTGAAGCTGGGGAGCGAAGCTGCGGATGTATGTTCCATCGCCGTCGAACACAAAAATGGAAGGATGATCGGTCTGATTTTCGCGTCCTTCGTGAATGACGTAGACGAGCCCCTCGCTGTCGACCGCGACATTGTGAGTCGTCTGCCATGTGAACTCGTTGGGCAATTTCGCCCAATCGTGATTGACTCGGTAACGGTAATCGCCTTCGCCAACAATGATTTCGCTGTCGGTCTTGCTTGCCGAGACGATCGCCGGCACCGCTAGCACGGCTGCCGAAGCTGCCAAGAATTTCCGCCGCCCGATAGTAGCCATTGCATTTGCCTTTTGTTTTGGTTTGGTTCCGCTCGACACATGAGCCGACGGCGCTAGCCGCGG
>JBGSWC010000384.1:0-11373 GCA_041752635.1 Pirellulales bacterium
AGCGAAGCAGCGATCACATCGACTAACGTCTGCCGCTGTACTCGCGATTGTTCAACGTTGGCTTCATTGCCAGGGCGTTACTGCCCAAGACCATTGCGGAATACAAAGTAGACCGCGCCGCAGAGGCAGAGTGCCGCCCACAGGTAATCGAGTTTCACCGGCTCTTTGAGGTACAGCACCGCAATCGGCACAAACACCGCGAGCGTGATGACCTCTTGGACGATTTTGAGTTGGCCGATCGACATCACTGTGTGGCCCAGGCGATTCGCCGGCACCTGAAACAGATATTCGAACAACGCGATGCCCCAACTTGCTAGGGCCGCCACGATCCATGGCCGATGGTTCAGTTCCTTGAGATGCGCGTACCAGGCAAACGTCATGAAGACATTCGAAACGACGAGCAGCAGCACCGTTTTCACAATGATTGACATAGTTGCGAGTGTTTTCGAGGCGAAGAAGCAGGCTGACCGATTGACGAGTTCTAACCGTTCGCGACCCGCGCTCGCCAGCGGGTAGCCAGCGACACCCCACCTTGGCTCGCGAATTTCGCTAGCGTTACTCGCGTCGGTGCTAGCGGCAGTGTCGACGACGAGTGGTTGACGAAACCGATTTGTTGGATTCTGACGATTCTGCCGCCGATACGTGTGGTAGGGAAAATAACGAGCGTCGGCTCGAGGTCTGTCCCGTGCGGACCAGTCGTCGCATTTTGCGTTCCGGGGGGAACTTTCTATGACGCGTTTATTCGCGGTGGCGGTCCTGTGTGGACTCCTCACCAATGTCGGCTGCACCCAGTTGCGGCAATCGCAAACCGGTTCGGGCACTTTGCCCAACAGCATCGCCACGTCGCATAATGCGCCGCGGCCTACCATTCTGCGTACCGCCCATCATCAGCCGGCCGTCGGCGTGATGGACATGCCCGCCGGCGACGGCTACGGACGTGGGCAAGGCTTCATGGGGACCGATGGCCAGGCGATGGTCACCGGCTGTGTTGACTGTGTGCTCGATTGCCCCGGCTACGGCTGTGGCGACGCCTGTGGTGGAGGACCCGGTGGCTGCGGTCCGGGTGGTTGTGGGCCAAACGGTGTCCAATGCACCTGCGGCGGGCGAGGACTTTGTGCCGGTTGCAAAGCTCATCGCATGGCTTGCATGGCCGGCACTCTGGCTCACAACGCCTTCGACGGCGGAGCCTGTATGACCGACGCTGCCTACAACTTCAACCAAGGCCCGCCCACGGGACAAGTCGCCTATCCGTACTACACCACACGTGGTCCGCGCGACTTCTTCTGTAACGAACCGGCCTCGATTGGCCCTCGTTAAGCGGAACGCCCGAAAACCCGAAGCACGCGTGAAAGGATTCACGCCGCCAGTCGCCCGGCATCACGGAAGATGCCCAAGCGGCTGGCTTTTTTTATGCGCACGCGGCGCGAGAGGCGACTGTTCATCGCGTCCTGGCCCCGATTCCCTGACCCTTTTGGCACTTTTCGGCGAGGCCTATAATGCGGTCTCATTGCGAATTGTAATTTTTCGCCGTACGTGCGCAAATTCGTCGTGGGTGATCCGCCCCCGTCATCCCTGTTTTTTAGAGGAGAAAGTACCGTGGCTATCAAAGTTGCCATCAATGGTTTCGGTCGAATTGGCCGTTTGACCTTTCGCGGGCTCGTCGAGCGTTCCAGCGAGTTCGAAGTGGTCGCGATTAACGACCTGACCGACAACAAAATGCTCGCCACGCTGCTCAAGTACGACAGCACCCACCGTCGCTTTCCGGTTACGGTCGACTTCGATGACTAACACCTGATCGTCAACGGAAAGAAGATCAAAGCGACCGCCATCCGAAACCCAGCCGAAGCCCCCTGGGGCGATTTGGGCGTTGACGTGGTAGTCGAGTCGACTGGTGTTTTCTCGGCCCGCAAGACCGACGCGAAGCCAGGCTACGACTCGCACCTCGATGCCGGTGCCAAGCGAGTGGTGCTGAGCGCTCCCGCCAAGGACGGAGCCGACCTGACTTGTGTGCTGGGCGTCAATGACGACAAGCTGACCAAAGACCTCAAGTGCATTTCGAACGCGAGTTGCACGACCAACTGCTTGGCCCCTGTCGCCAAGGTGCTGAACGAGAGGTTTGGCATTGTCAATGGTTTGATGACCACCATTCACGCCTACACGAACGACCAGAACGTGCAGGACCTGCCCCACCAAGACCCCTATCGGGCACGTGCGGCAGCCGTGAACATCATTCCCACCAGCACCGGTGCCGCGAGCGCTGTGGGGCTCGTGATTCCCGAGCTAAAAGGCAAGCTCACCGGCATCGCGATGCGAGTGCCTGTGGTGACAGGGTCGGTGGTCGACCTGACGGTCAATCTTGAAAAGACGGCGAGCGTTGCCGAAGTGAACGCCGCCATCAAGGCCGCCGCCGAGGGGCCGCTCAAGGGCATCCTGTGCTACACCGAGGATCCGCTCGTCTCGAGCGACATCATCGGCGACCCCCACAGCAGCATCTTTGCCGCTCCTTTCACGCAAATGATCGGCGACAAGTTGCTTAAGGTCGTGAGCTGGTACGACAACGAATGGGGCTATAGCTGCCGCACCGTTGACCTGATCGCCAAAATTGCGGCGCTTTAGACGCATCGTCGCTGGTTGCTCCGCAATCAGCCGTCTGACCGCAGAGGGGTCAGCGACGATCGGCAAATCTTGACACACGACAAAGCCTCGGCCGACAATGGCCGGGGTTTTATGTTTCATAAGTACGAGAATAATCAGATGTCCCCTCACCGAGCAATTGTTGTCGCGGCTATCGCCGTGCTTTCGATTCCCTGTCTTTCACCGCTCCAAGCCGCTGAACCTGCGATGTCGAAACAACTAACCGACTACATCGATTCGATCACCAGCGAATTCGACGAGATCGCGCCAGAGCGAAAAGAAACTTTGCAGGCGCTGGCCGATTATCTTGTTGCGCAGCTCAAAGCCGACGAGCCGGCAAAACTCAATGCGATTTGCACAGCCAACTCAAGGCGCAGCCAGTTGACGCAAACCTGGGCTTACACCGCGGCTAAGTTCTATGGCTTGGGCCGAGTCGCGACCCACTCGTCGGGCACCGAAGCTAGCGCATGTAACCCGCGCACCGTGGCGGCGCTCAAGCGAGTTGGTTTTGCTGTCGACATGACGCAAGATGGCGAGAATCCGGTGTATGAGCTGCGACTCGACCAAAGTGGAACTCCCTTGAAGTTGTGGTCGAAGACAATCGACGACGAGTCGAATCCAAAATCCGATTTTGCGGCCTTGATGTGCTGCTCGGCAGCAGCGGAGGCGTGTCCCAATGTGCCGGGTGCCGCGTTGCGCGTGCCGCTGCTCTACGACGACCCCAAAGAAGCCGACGGCACAGCCGACGAAACGGCCGCCTATGACGAGCGCTGCCGACAGATTGCGCGAGAGATGTTCTGGGTGATGTCGCAGGTGGCACAGGCCGAATAGCCCGCAAAAGAAGCCGGCGGAGATTAGTCTCGACGCGACACCAAGAAATCGCCACGATGAGCGAACTAGGCTAGCATTGAGAGCATCGTCAACCCGCTGCGCAACGATGAAGAGAAAATCTGCGAGTTCGCCAGCTGCGATCAAAAACCCGCTGAAATCAACCGCGGGAACCGGCTGCGCGATTCTGTTCTTGTTTCCGTTCGCCGCGTTCGGCTTGTTCATGGCGGGCTGGACGGTATGGTCGCTATGCGACTATGGGCGAATGCAAAGCTGGGTGGAAACAACGGCAACGATTACCAGCCTCGAAGAAAAACGAGGCGATGGCACCACGGGTATCGAAGCGACCTACCGATACGAGTACGCCGGCCAGACCTACGAAGGCGATCGCGTCGCGATTCATGCGGGCAGCGACAACATTAGTAGTTTTCAGAATCGGCTATTGCGCAAACTGCAATCGGCCTCCAAAGCCGAGCGACCGGTCCCCTGCTATGTGAATCCGAGTTCTCCCGACGAGGCGGTTCTCAATCGCGACGCACGCCCCGGCATGATGATCTTCAAGGGAGTCTTTGGGCTCATCTTCGGCGGCGTCGGTGTGGGTGGTTACGTCGGTATGTGGTTCGCTCGCAAGAGCGAATCGAAAAAATCGGTCAAACAACAAGATCGCCCCGACGAGCCTTGGACCTGGAATGAAAATTGGCGCGACGGAGTCATTGAGTCGTCGCAAGGCTACGGCGTCATCGCCATGGCGTGCTTCACGGCGTTCTGGAACGCCATTAGTTGGCCCGTCGCGATCATGTTCGCCATGAGCGACGAAAAGAAAGAATGGTTTGTTCCTTGGCTGATCTCTCTATTCCCAATCGTCGGCACTGGGCTCGCCATTGCGACACTGGTCATGTTTGTCCGCTGGCGGCGGTTTCGGGGCAATTACTTTCGCCTGGCCAGCGTGCCTGGCGTGATTGGCGGTAAACTCGCGGGCGTGGTGTTCATTCCACGACAAGTCAATCCCACCGACGGTTTTCACTTACGACTACGATGCGTTCGCACCGACAACGATGGCGAAAACAGTACCGAACACACGCTGTGGGAGCACGAAAAACTCATTGCGCGCACACTCGACTCGGGCGAGCCGGGCGAAACGGCCATCCCCGTTTCGTTCACGATTCCCTCGTCGGCGAGCGAAACCAACGACGATCGCGATATCAAATGGACACTCGAGTGTAAGGCTCAATTGCCGGGGCCCAACCTTGATCTCGTTTACGAAGTTCCTGTCTTTCATACGGCCGACTCGCGCGACGATATCGAGGCCGACGAAGATGATCTGCTGAGCGATTACGAAGCCACCGAGACGCTCGCAGCAAGCCTCGCTCGCCAGGGAATCCGCATGGAGCGGGGACACCATCCCGACGAGGTGGTGTTTCGCACTCCGCCAGCGCGCAACCTGGGCACAGCCGCCTTTCTGACACTCTTTTCGACAATCTGGGTCGGTGTTTGTGTCGGTATGTGGTCGAACGAGATGTGGATATTTGCCAGCGTGTTTTCGCTGTTCGCGATGCTGATGGTCCCGATGACGTTCTCGCTGTGGCTCTCAACGAGCGTGCTGACAATTCGCGACGACCGTTGGCAAGTCCGCAGCGGTTGGTGGCCTTTGCTGCTGAAGAGCGTCGAGTTTACAGCCGCTGACATCGAAGCGTTCACACTCCACTCGAACATGTCGTCGGGCAATAAGAAATGGAACAACTTGCAGGTCAAGCTACGTAACAAAAAGAAGCCGATGACGCTCTCGAAAGGGCTCGCCAGTCGTCGCGTCGAACAGATTTGGATCGACGATTTGAAGCAGCGAGCAGGACTACTGGAGTCTCAAGGGGCCGAGTCGCAGGAAGGTTTGGACTTGAGTCGGGGGCTCTGATTGGCAAAGACGCACAGCCGAAGAGCTACGTCTCGTCGGAGTGAGTCTGGAACGAGTGAAGTCTGCGACGAGGCGTAGCTCGTCGGCTAGCGTGCTTTCGGTTTCCGTTCAAATCCATTCGGGTGGTTTACATCGCCAGCGACAACTGCTAACTTCCACCCCACTAGCGTGCGTTGGTGGCTTGTTTGGGAATCGTTTTCAAACGAGCGCAACAGGGAACTCCGGTGCAAGTCCGGGACGGCCCCGCCGCTGTAACCGAGTCATGCTCTGCCTGCATTCGATGCCATTGTCTCCAGCGTGAAGCACACGGGGGCGAGAAGGCGCAGAGGGAGCGACGCTCGGGAGTCAGAAGACCTACCAACGCGTGACATACGGCAGGTTCGCCAGAGCCGTCGGCTGCGAGGGACAGCCGCCGTTTGACAGACATTTTGCATCGATCGTTTCTGTTTCGGAACGTGCTGCGCCGTCAGCTCGTCCGGCGGTGAGCCGATGCGCGGTAGATAGTTGCATGAGCGCAAAACATCGCGGGGTCGCAGCGTTTACGCTCGTTGAATTACTCGTGGTGATTGCCATCATTGGTGTGCTCGTCGCGCTTTTGTTGCCAGCCGTTCAGGCGGCCCGATCGGCGAGCCAGCGGACTGCCTGTGCGAACAACCTCAAGCAGATTGGTCTGGCACTGCAAAACTATCACGACACGCACGAGGAGCTGCCGATTGGTTGCCTCGAATGGCGGCCCTATGGGGGAACTTGGCAACGACAATTCGCCTGGTCGGCTCAGTTGCTGCCGCAACTCGAACTGGCGTCGCTGCACGATCAAATCGACTTCGACAAACCATTCGACGATCCAGCCAATGCGACAGCCGCTAGCGCGGTTGTGAACATTTATGTTTGTCCCGCCCATCCTGAAGGGGGGCAGCTCGCCGGCGGTCGTGGGCCGAGCGACTATGGCGGCATGTATGGCGAGCGGATTACCAGCCCCAACAATCCTGCGAAGGGAGCGATGCTCATCGACCAATCGGTGCGTTTTGCGCAAATCACCGATGGCACCAGCCACACAATTCTCGTCGGCGAAGACACTGGTTTCGCCGATGGACAATGGATCAATGGCCGCAATCTGTTCGATCAGGCGTTTGCCATCAACGCGGCACCGCTGTTCGAGAACGACCTGCGTAGCGACCACGTGGGGGGAGCCCAAGTCACAATGGCCGATGCAAGCGTCCAATTTCTCAGCGAAGGAATGGATGACCACGTGCTCGCGGCGCTCTGCACTCGTGCGGGAGGCGAGGTCGATCGTGGTTTTTAGCCGATGTTCAGCAGTTCAGGCATTCTGTAGCACGACTCTCCGAGTCGTGATTTCACGACTCGGAGAGTCGTGCTACAGATCGTTGCTCGTGTTGTTGTTCGTGACGAGTGTACCGGCCTCGGCGATGACGATCGACTTCGAAGAACTCCCGCTGTCGTCGGCCGGCTATCACGACAACGCGAGCTTCACGAGTCACGGTGCCCACTTCAACAACCACTACACCAACTTCGGTGGCGGTTGTTGCTGGGAAGGGTTCGCTTACTCAAACGTGAGCGACACCACGACGCCTGGTTTTCAAAATCAGTACGCAGCATTTGCCGGGCAGGGTGCCGACGGTTCCGACAACTATGCGGTGGCGTTTAGTGGCATTGATGCTGGTAACGGCGGCTTCATCTCGACGATTACGCTGCCAGGTGGCGCGGTCCCATTGTCAATCGATGTCACAAACACCACATTCGCCGCCCTCAGCATGCTGGCCGGCGATGGGTTCAGCAAGAAGTTTGGCGGCGCGACTGGCAACGATCCCGATTGGTTTCGGTTGCGGATCGTTGGGCTCGACGATGCACAGATGGTCGTGGGTGAGGTGATCACTTACTTGGCCGATTACCGCTTCGTCAACCATGCCGACGACTTTGTGATCGATGACTGGACAACCGTCGAACTGTCGTCGCTGGCGGGAGCGAACTCGCTGCAATTTCGCCTCGCCTCGTCTGACGTGGGCCAGTTTGGCATGAACACGCCCACGTATGTCGCGATCGATAATTTGATGCTCATGACAACGCCGGGCGATTTCAACGACGACGGACAAGTCGATGCGGCCGATTTCACGGTGTGGCGAGACCTGCTCGGCACCGCTGTTGCGCCGTTTCGTGGTGCCGACGCCGATGGCAACGGACTCGTCGATGCGGCCGACTACGCCATCTGGCGGAGCGGATTCGGTCATTCGACCGCAACTGCAAGCGTGCTCGCTGGGTCGGTTCCAGAACCACATTCAATGTTAGTTTTGTTGCTGCTGTGTATGTCACCTTGTTGGAGAAACCGCTGATGAAGATTACATCGATCGCTGCCGTCACACTTTGGTTGGCGACGAGCCACGCTGTTGCTGGCCCTTTCGCGTCGTTCAACGACCCTGCTGGTCGAGTGACCCCAGCCAACATTGTGCGTTGGGCCGAAACGGTGATCGACTATTCGCCAAGCGCGACGATCAGTAGTGGTTTCGACGACCCCACAGCGGCGCTCGGACCGGTTGGTGGGGCGCTCGTTTCACTGGGCGATCTCGATGCAGCGCAGATCGCGGGCGGCGACGCCCCCGGCTCGATCACGCTCGAGCTGCGAGGCTCGGCGTTCGACGGCCCCGGTGCCGACATTGCCGTATTCGAGAACGCCGGGTTTGCCTCGTTCTTCGCCCCCGAACATATTTTTGCCGAATTGGCCTACGTCGAAGTTTCGAGCAACGGCCAAGACTTCGCCCGATTTCCGTCGACGTCGCTCAACATCGAGCCAGACGGTAATGGACAACTCGACGCCAACGAACTCGACGTTCGCTTCGGTCGCGACTTTGCGGCACTCGACACAACCAATGTCAACAATCTGGCTGGCTACCACGAACTCGGCTTCGGCACACCGTTCGACTTTGCCCATCTGGCTGCCGACCCGCTGGTGATCGCCGGCGATGTCGACGTCAATGCAATTCGTTTCGTGCGGATCATCGACATTCCCGGCGACGGCACGTTCCTCGATTCGCTGGGCAATCCCATTCTCGATACTTGGCCCACGACGGACACCGGCGGTTTCGACCTCGATGCCGTCGGCGCGATCAACTCGGTCCCCGAGCCCACGGGGCTGGTGCTGCTGACGGTTTGTGTGCTCACCTCCACACGACTCAGTCGCCGTCCATGCCGAGTCGCATCTTGAGTTCTTCGAACTCTTCGACAAACCGCTCGGTGGTCGAGTGAACGTGTTCGGCTTCGGTGATGAATCGCATCTTTTCGCGGCACGGAAGTCCGCCCCTTTTAAGGATGCGTTCGTATTCGCTCAGATCCGATCCATACATGATGAGCAACTTGTGCTCGTCGAGCTGAACTTCTTGTGGCATCCGCGGATTCAGCACGGCAATGCCGGTGCAACCATCGTGGGTGAGCAGGTTCTCGAAGTCCCAGAGAATGCTCTCGAGAATCGGCATGTCGATGTGTTCGCGATACAAGTCGGTGTGTCCGCCAGTGCGATGGCCGTGGCTCGTTTCCAGCACGACGTCGACCACCGGGCCGAGTGGCTTGAGCAGATCCATGAAGGTGTCGATCAATTGGTCACGCGAAGCGGCCGCCATCAACACCGGCACTTCGGTCTTGGCCTCGGTATCACGATAAACCTCGTGACGAAACCCGGCCGACGGAACGACTTCAAGGTTGAACGAAGGCCGCACGGCGTCGGTCAGCGTGAAATTACCGTAGCGACTGATTTTGAGGTGGGCTTCGACCTCTTGTTCAGTGGCTTCGGTAAACGCGTTGCCGGTCTCGGTTGCTTGCGTCGAATGTATGGCGATTTGCGCCCGTTCATCGGCAAAGACGTCTTCGAAGAAGTTTTTCAGAAATCCCATCTTGTTTTCCCGCAATGAAGCGATGTGTAGTGTGGCCACCGTCAGGCAACGGAGTGGCAGGTCCAAAGGCTTTCGAGGGCTCCGTGCGGAAGGCTGCATCCCGCCGAATGATTTGGTTGGGCCGGCACGGAAACGACCGATGCCGCGACGCACAAACCTAGGTCATCCGGCCGAAACGAAGCTGGTCGCCAGCACCGGGCCGCGAGAAACGCGCGTTTTTCGTGACGCACAATCGACACGACCCTCAAGTGAGCGTCGCGCGTTGTGGCGATGCGACAGTGCAAAGAAAAATCGGCAACACCGGGTGGCGTTTTCGCGACACGTGGCGGCCGTACTTAGAGCGACTAACACAACCCAAAATCGTAGCGAATTGCAAAACGAATGGAGAACAGATCACGGGATAACGGGCGGTAATAGCGAGGTCGATTTTGTCAGGCGAATCGATAAGAAATGGCTGGTCGGTTTGCTGGAAACCGCTGGTAGCGAAGGCCTTCGCGCCAAATGCAGATTAGTTTCTCAAGCGTCTTAGGCGCTGCCGACGTCGAATCCCCCCGATCCGCCGTTCATCCCTTCATCTCCATCAAAGGAGCCGCTCGCCGGTGAAATGTTGTTCGATTTGTTAGAACGTCATAGAAGGGGTCAAGAATAACATGGCCATTCCCTCGATGACCGGCCAAGAATTGACCGCAGAGAGCACCGAGAACGCGGAGGATGCAACATGAGTCATCGCTGATCCGCAGCAATCACAAGCGTTAGCTCGACAGCGGCAAGTCGTTGATCAAGGCAGCGCAGATAACCGCCGACTATCGCAGATAGTCAGCGTTCGTGCATCGTACGTTGCCGGCTGGTTCGCTAGGGGCTCAAGCCCAGGGAGGTGCGACTGTCGCCCTTCATCGCATTCTCCATCAAAATCCATCTGCGATGTTCCGCGATGATCCGCGACAATCGGCCCGCGTCCATTGGCGTTGGCTGGAATCGGCTGCATTGCGAACTGGCGCTGTTCCAACCCAACGACAACTCTGGCATGCCTCTAAGCAGTGATGAAAATCAACGTCGATCAGTGTTCCTGCAAAGTTCTCCGTGTTCTCCGCGATCTCCGTGGTTCATTCTGCTTTTTCGCTGTCGAGGAAACGCCCAAGTTATTTTTGATCCGTTCCTAGGGCAGAGGTTTGATATCGATCTTGCGGTAGTGAACTTCGCTGCCGGGGTCGTGCCCCTGGATGGCGACGGTACCACTACTCAGCACCCGGCCTTTGCGGTCGGCGCGTTCTGGCATGTCGGGCTCGGTATAGTCGGTAGTCACTTCGCCATTGACCTTGATGACAATATGTTTGCCATCGACGATCACTTCCTGCGTGAACCATTCGCCATCTTTGACGGGCGAATTGTTCATCACGTCTTTGACGCCATACAGCCCCCCCGTCTTCTTGGGATCGCCATGGGTATTGTTGACCTGCGCCTCGTATCCCAGATCGGGCCAGCCTTTTTCTTGGTACTTGGTGTGAAAATACATGCCTGAGTTGGCCTTGGGCTTGGTCATGATTTCACACCGCCAATGGAAGTTCTTGAAGTTGGCATCCATAAACGGCCCGACATAGAACAAATGGGCACGCGGTCCTTTGACGACGAGCTCGCCGTCCACAACCTTGAATGTGTCGGGGTGCTCGCTCGCTTTCCAGCCTTCGAGGTCTTTTCCATTAAAGAGCTCGACCCAAGGCTGGTCGCTATCGGTAGCCGGTTCGTCAGCCATCGCGACGATCGACATCGAGGCAAGAGTACAGAACGCGAGCGCGAACAAGACATGATTTGAACGAAGCATAAGAAATTTCCTCCCCGCACAGTGTGCGACCAACTGTTGTGAATGGCCCCCAACGCGACAAGCATTGATTCTAAGCTGCCGGGCATGTTGAATTCAAATAGAAAAAGTCGTTTTAGATCGTGCCGGGGCGCTGGCACGGGCGCGGTGTGAGCGTCACGATTGTGGGTACAAAATTCTGCCATTTGCTAAACTGGAATCAGGTTTACCTATTTTCCGGTCCCAGGAGGTGGAGTGATGAGCGGTTCATTGGCCAAGCCGATTGAGTTGAATGAAGAACAACAGCG
>JBGSWC010000385.1:0-20886 GCA_041752635.1 Pirellulales bacterium
GTGGGAAGGGTGCGAAGAATGATGAAAGTCCAAACAAAAACCCCTGCCGGAGCAGGGGTTATGTCGCTTCAGGCCACCCCAAGGCATGGGGTGGCAAAGTGGAGGCGGCGGGAATCGAACCCGCGTCCCGTAATAGATCCACGCAAGCTTCTACGTGTGTGTCCCGAGAATTTTGATTTCGCCTTCGAGACGCCTCAAGGGCAGGGCTGCTCGAACGCTAGCCGAGAACTTGTTTAACCGCGAGCGTGCTCAGCAATGACTCGCGGCGGTCCGGAGGGGGTTATACGTTCGGTCAGGTTCTTCCGGCGAGACCCTGGCGAACGGACAGCCTACTTCTAGGCAGCCAAAGCGTAGGAACCTTCAGCAATTGAAGATTGTGAACGGCTTTTTACGTGGGCCACCGATCAACCACGACACGCCACTTACGCTTCCCGTATCCGGTCGAACCCTGTTCGCCCCCGAATCACTCGAAGCTCTATTGACACTATATTCCTTAACTGCCGTCGGGGAAACCGACGGAGACAAAAAACGGGGCTCGGGCCGCGAAGCGATGCTAACGGAAACGAACGTGAGCTGCTCGCGGGCTATCTGCGACTGTGTGGTTATGAAGTTGATACGGTGGAGGACGGGGTCTGCGCCATGCAGTATCTGGCTACGCACCCACGACCCGATGTGGTCCTGCTTGATATGCAAATGCCACGGATGAACGGTTGCGATACCGTGTCGGCCATCAGGCGAAACCCTGCCTATCAGGGAATCCAGTTATTCGCGGTCAGTGGCGCGGACCAGGAGACGATGCGCGTGCCAATGGGCAAACGGGGCGTAAATCGCTGGTTCTCGAAACCACTGAATCCTGAAGAGTTTGCGAGTCAATTGAGATCGCAGGCAAAGGCCGGGTTCAATATCGCTTAGTCTTCGACCGAGATGGCGGCCAAATCGCGAATCGCGAGACTTTTGTCCCACGCCAACTGCCTGTCCGAAGGCGAACATTATTGGCCGAGCTGCAGTTCAGCGGTCGTTCAGCTCATGTTCCGCGCGAACCATGGGCCCAGGGAGGCTCGCGCTAGATCGATGGCGGGCCCGGATGGGCGACCTCGCCTCTGAAAGCCGGGCGACTTTTGAGCGGCTATCTATACGCGTGTCGCTGCCAAGTGACCTGTTCGTGCAGGCGCCAAATTCCCGGACTTCGCCGAGGCAAACAGCCCATCGATAGGCGTCAGACTTTTCCCTCGGCTGCAGCTAGCTAAAATCCCGTAAATCCCGATGCGCTATCGGCTGCTCGTCGTCTGATTGAAGCGTGTGCGGCCAGTGGATTGCAGTAGGGATATCTGGCGTTGAACATCGGCGCCGAAGACGCCCGTCATTTGGCACATTGATTCCGCGGCGATGAATAGGGAGCTGCAGTGAACGATCATTTTTCGCCCGGTTCTCAACGGACAACTATTGCCGACGCGTCGACCGCACGCGATCCGTCGCATTTTCATGTGGTGGCGATTGGGGCTTCCGCAGGCGGGCTTGAATCGCTCGAACAGTTTTTCAAGGTGATGCCCACGGACTCGGGGATGGCATTTATAGTGCTGCAGCACTTGTCGCCAGATTTCCGCAGCTTGATGGATGAACTCTTGGCGAGGCACACTAAGATGACCATCCGGAAAGCCCAGGACGACATGGAAGTCGAACCAAACACGATCTATCTGAATCCGCCTCGCAAGAACATGATTGTTTCCGGGGGTAGTCTGTACTTGAGCGATCTGGAACCGAACGAAGCGTTGTCGCTTCCAATCGATCAATTTTTTCGATCGCTGGCACAAGATTACCGTCGCCAAGCAATTGCGATTGTGCTTTCCGGGACGGGAAGTGATGGGTCTCGGGGCATCCGCGATGTCTACGAAGCGGGTGGTCTGGTGCTGGCCGAGACAGAAGAAACGGCCAAATTCGATGGCATGCCGCGAAGCGCCCAGGAGACTGGTTGTGTGCATCTCGTGCTCCCTCCGAGCGCGATGCCGGAAGCGCTGGTGAGCTATGTTAATCAGTCGTT
The DNA here is from genome assembly GCA_041752635.1 of Pirellulales bacterium. Taxonomy (GTDB): domain Bacteria; phylum Planctomycetota; class Planctomycetia; order Pirellulales; family Lacipirellulaceae; genus JBGSWC01. Next base: position 2,039 of record JBGSWC010000385.1, read on the forward strand.
GAGTCCCCAGGACTTTGCCGAAGAAGTATTTGTGCCGCCCCGGTTGGGAGGCATGGAAACCATTTTCCGTCTGATTCGCGACGAGTATGGAATCGATTTCTCTTACTACAAGCCAAACACCGTAGTCCGTCGCGTTGAACGTCGCGTCGCGCTGCTCCACTCTGCGGATGTGAACGCTTACATCGCCCAATTGGAGAAGGACCCTGACGAGCTGAACGCCCTGTATCGTGATTTGCTGATTGGCGTGACACGCTTCTTTCGAGACAGGGATGCATTCGACTACCTCAAGTCGAATATTCTGCCGACGCTCGTCGCCGAGAAGAAAGCGGGCGATGAGTTGAGGGTGTGGGTAGCCGGGTGCGCGACGGGCGAAGAGGCGTATTCTATCGCGATTTTGATTGACGAGGTACTCCAGCAGATCGAAAAGAAACTGAATGTAAAGGTGTTCGCGACCGATATTCATCCGACTTCGTTGGAATTTGCCGCGGCGGGTGTTTATCCGCAGGAGGCCTTTGCCCAGGTCGATATCGGTCGGGTAAAGCGATACTTCGACGAGACGGAGGATGGATACCAGGTGCACAGTCGCCTGCGACAGATGATCGTGTTCGCCAAACACAACGTGTTCAAGGATGCTCCGTTCACCAAGTTAGACTTGATAAGCTGTCGCAATCTTCTCATATATCTGCAGCCGCTCGCGCAAAAGAAGGCGCTTTCGTTGTTTCATTTTGGGCTCCGCACACAAGGAGTGCTGGTGCTGGGCCCCAGCGAGAGTCCGGGTGAATTAAAGGACGAGTACGAGTCGCTTAATAATCGCTGGAAGGTATATCGCAAGCGACGGGATGTGCGCCTGCCAGCCGAAATACGACTGCCTTTGGGTACATCGCTTGAACCGCTCACACCACATCTCTCTGGTTCCCGCGCACCCCAGGTGATGACACCGCAACGCGATTTGTTCTTGGCTTACGATAAACTTCTTGAGCGATTCGTGCCTGCCGCGTTTCTGATCGACGAAGAGCGAAATTTGATTCATGTGTTTGGCGGAGGCAAAGACTACATCGAACCGCGTGTCGGGAGAATGTCGACTGATCTGCTCGATCTGGTACGTGGCGACCTGAAGCCCGTCCTGGCTTCCGCAATTCAGCGCGTGCGGCGGGGGCATGACCCTCGCGTTACCACGTCAGTACGTCTGGAACTGGACAACCAAACGCAAGACGTCAACATTCTGGTCGAGAAGCTAGCCGATCAGCGCAGTCGCCGCGTCTGGTTTGTGGTGAGCTTGGAGTCGAATCGTTCGGCGGCGCAGTTAGACGAAACCACCGAGAGAATCTCGGCTGCCGAGTTTTCCCGCGGTCGAATGAACGATTTGGAAGTTGAACTGCGTTACACCAAGGAAAGTCTGCAAACGACAGTCGAAGAGTTGGAAACCAGCAACGAAGAGCTTCAGGCAACCAACGAGGAATTGGTTGCGTCGAATGAAGAATTGCAGAGCACGAACGAAGAACTGCACTCGGTGAATGAAGAGTTGTACACCGTAAACGCCGAATATCAGAATAAGATCACCGAGTTGATCGAGCTGACCAACGATATGGATTCGTTGCTCGAAAGCACTGAAATTGGCACCATCTTTCTGGACGAGAAACTCACCATCCGCAAGTTCACGGGAAAGGTCGAAAAGTGGTTTGACCTGGTGAGCCGCGACATCGGCCGAAAGGTCGCGTCTTTCTCTCATAACCTGAATCACCCAGGATTGCTGGCTGACGTGCAGCAGGTGCTGAACCAGAATCAGTCGCTGGAACGCGAAATCCAAGACGAACAGGGCGATTGGCTGCATTTGCGGCTCCATCCCTATCGCCAGTACGACAACGTCAAAGGGGTGGTGATGACGTTGATCGACATTTCCAACCTCAAGCACACGCGGGCCAAACTACACCGCCTATCGGCGATTGTGGAGTCGTCTGACGATGCCATCTTAGGCAAGAATTTTGCGGGTCGTATCGAAAGCTGGAATCGAGCGGCCGAGAGGTTGTTCGGATATACAGCGGACGAGGCCATTGGCCAGGATATCTCGCTCATCATGCCAGCCGACGTACAAGATGAGGCACGCCAGTTTTTCGACCAAATTCGCCGGGGCGAATCGGTCGACCCGTTGGAAGCAAAGCGGGTCACCAAGGATGGCCGGCAAATCGACATCGCGTTGCGTTTGTCGCCGATTCGAGACGACCGAGAGCAGGTTGTCGGCATGTCGGCCATCTGTCGCGACATCACCTCGCGGAAGCAGGCGGAGCGGGAGCTGCATAAACTGGCGATGGTAGTTCGCCACACGGACAACTCTGTTGTGTTGACCGATGCCGACGGCCACGTGGAATGGGTGAATGAAGGATTCACGAGGATCACTGGGTACACATTCGAGGAGGCCCGGGGTCGCAAGCCAGGGCACCTGCTGCAAGGTCCCGAAAGCGACCAGCAGACGATCCAGCACATGCGCCAGAGCATTGCCGCGCGAGAGGGATTTAACGTCGAAATCCTCAATTACAGAAAAGACAAAAGCCCCTATTGGGTGGCGATCGAGGCCCGACCGATTCGTGACCACCACGACCAAGTGACCGGTTTCATGGCCGTGCAGCGCGACATCACCTCGCTCAAGAATGCAGAAGCCAAGGCCCAGCAAGAGGTCGAGCGACGCGACGAGTTCTTGGCCATGTTGTCGCACGAACTGCGCAATCCGCTCGGCGCACTGAAGCACGGGCTGGACATCCTGCGGCGTGATGCCGGCTCGGATCAACGACGACGCGCGGAAGTAGAAGAGATTCTCAACGCACAAGTCGCTCAAATGTCGCGTTTGCTGGACGACCTGCTCGACGTGTCGCGGATTACCCGCGACAAGATCCTGATTCAAAAGGAGATTATCGACCTCCGACAAACTGCTAGAGACGCCGTGTCTGCGGTCGAGCCGCTGGCTGACCGCAGAGGCTGTCCTCTGCGTCTTCAACTTCCCAGTGAAGCGGTGGTGGTACTGGGCGACGCGGCGCGGCTTCAACAGGTGCAAGTAAATCTGCTAACCAACGCGATCCGTCACTCGCGTGCCGGCGATCCCGTGTCGCTCAGCATCACAACGAGGATGAATGACGCCGTCATCGCCGTCACCGACATTGGCGAGGGCATAAGTCCTGAGATGCAGTCGAAGGTATTCGATTTATTCTTCCAGACCGACTCGGAGTTGGCAAAAAGGGAAGGGGGACTGGGTGTCGGCCTTTCGCTGGTGCGCGATCTGGTGGCAAAGCACGATGGTCAAGTATCTCTGCATTGTGCGGGCTTGCAAAAGGGCACGACTTTCGAAGTTGCCATCCCGTTGGCAAATCAAGCAGCAGCGCCCCGCATTCCCCAATCGCAAAGCTCTCTTCATCCGCTACGGATTGTCATCGTCGAGGACCAGCAGGCGAACCGGCTGTTGCTGCGAAAAACACTGGAACTCGACGGTCACCAGGTGTGGGACGCAGGCAGTGGCCGAGAGGGAATTGAATTGATCGAGAAAGTACAGCCTGACTTGGCGCTGATCGACATTGGCCTGCCCGACGTGCCCGGCTACGGCGTCGCGCGGGCGATTCGACAAGGTCAAAAATCCGCTGCCACGCTGCTGGCCGCGCTCACGGGCTATGGACAGGAAACCGACGTCAAAAAGTCGCGGCAGGCTGGGTTCGACGTCCACCTTACCAAGCCGCTCGATATGTCGAAGTTGAACACATTCATCCAATCCGCCGGTCGGAAAGAAAACTCGGCGACCAACGCCTGACGCGATTGTCGGAAGACGCCTTTCGCAACTAACGGCGACCGTGTCGCGCGACGCGCTCATTTTGTTCCCGCGATACCCCGTTCATGCGGCTCGGCGTTGAGCACCACTATCTTTCTATCTCCCATCCTGCCGGTGGGGTCGATCTCGACGACTTTGCCGATGACTTCATCAAACCAATTCGTCAAACCAATTCGGGGACACGCATTGGCAAGCCGCAAATTCCTGTACCACCCCTTATGAAGGTACAAGGTCAGAGCCGCTGCCGTCGCTTGTCGAAGAACTCGTGTGGCGATGGCTGCTGATACCACCGAGTTGCGTTGGCCAATTCGGTCGTCGGGCAACTTGCTGGGTGTTGCTTTCGACCGTCATCTTTACCGCGGCGCACCCGGTGGCGGCTTGGTTGTTCGTGCCGCACGCGCGCGTGTTGTTTTGGCGTGCGGAGTTCCTCACAATCGTGTTTCTGTTGGGGCTGGCTTGTTCGTTTCTCTACATCATCGCTCGTTCGATTTGGCCATCGGTACTGTTGCATTGGATGACGGTGATCGCCTGGAAATTTCTGTTGGGCGGTCCGTTTGTGATGCTCGGGCGATAGCGACCAAAGCGGGTAGCCGCGCGATGGTTAATCGGTAAAATCGGCAAAGTTTTCGCCCTAGCCGAAAACCTTTTTCGTGTGAGCGGAGTAGAATAAAGAATGCGGGCAAATTTGCTAAGACGCCCGCGGACCTTTTTTGAGCCAGCTTTTCCGGCCTGTTATCCGTTCCCGGTCAATTAAATCCCCGTCATTTGGAGAATTTGTAGATGGTTCGCCTGTTTCTCTGCTCGCTGAGCATGGTGTTGTTGCTGACGTTTGTTGGCCCCGCCCCGCGCGTCGTGGCCGACGACATTCCCGACGAAATCGAAAAGCAGATCGACGAGCAGACCGAAAAGCTGCCCGACGAGGTACGTGAAAAGGTCCGCGAGCAAATCAAAGAGCAAGTCGCCAAGAAAATCGCCGAAATGCGAGCGAAGGGCGAACCGATCCCGGGTGAAGATGACGAGCCGAACGAAGCGGGTGACGACGAAGCGGACGAGTCAGAAGAGTCGGCCGAAGGCGACGATTCTGAGGCCAAAGCCGAGGAGAAAAAAGAAGAGAGCGATCCGCTCAGCGAAGAAGCGAAGAAGATGAAGACCGAAATGGACCTCAACGAAACTCGCTTCAAATACAAGGTCGCACAATACGAACAGCAGTTGGCCGAGCAGCGGCTGGCCATCGAAAAGTCGAAGATCGACCGCAAGCTCGAGTCCGAGCGTATCGCGGAGCAAATGACAAACATGCAACGCGAACTCGAACGCGTGAAGCTCGAAGTCGAGCTCGCCAAGAAGCAGACCGAACTCGATGAAGCGAAGCTGGCCGCCGAGATCGCGACCAAGAATGCCGAGAAGCAGCGGCTCGAAGTGGCGATGGCCGTCGAAGACGTGGTCGAAAAAACCGAGAACCGCATTCTCGGCGACGAGAGCTATCCCGACGAACCGTTCAAAGATGGTGTGCTCAATATCAGCCTGCGTCGCATCGAGCTGAACGGCCCCATCATGAGCGGTGCGGCCGATTACGTTTGCCAGCGGCTCGACTATTTCAACAACCATTCGAAGAAGCCCATCTTTTTGGTCATCGACAACTGCCCTGGTGGTTCGGCCATCGAAGGGATGCAGATCGTGCAAGCGATCGAGCGGAGCGATGCCCCGGTGCATGTTGTCGTCAAGCGATTCGCCGCCAGCATGGCCGCGATCATTACGACCTTGGCCGACCACTCTTACTGTTATCCCGACGCGATCATCCTGCATCACCAAGCGAGCAGTGTGCTCGTCGGTAACGGTCGTGACATGGAAGATCAGCGCAGACAATTCGAAGAAGTCAGCACGCGATTGATTGGTGCGGTCGCCGAGAAGATTGGCACGACCGAAAAAGAGTTCGTCGACGCGATGTATGAGAATCGCGTGTCGGGCGACTGGGAATTGTTCGGTGACAAAGCGGTCGAAAACAAGTGGGTTGGCAACATTGCCACCTGCATTCGCGAACAGGGCATCCGCACCAAACCGACCGGCCAGCGCGGCACCGCCAGCATTTTCAGCATCGGCGGTTCGCAATCCGAGTCGGCAACGCCCGAGGCCAACGGCTACCTCGAGCGCTACGAAGTGGTGCTCCCCGAGCAAGTCGATGACCGTGGCCAACGCTTCCAGCGCCTCCCACGCTTGGCACCGGTCGATGCCTGGTTGTTGTTCAACCCCGATGGCTACTATCGCTATTGAGAGCCAATCAACGCGACGCTCGAAGCGCGATTGTACCAATTCGTAGCCGACGAGCTACGACCGATTTAGAAGGCGCTCGTACTCATCGTGCGAGCCAATTTAAAGCCATAGAAGTCCTTCAGGTCGCTGTTTTGCCAGTGCCCGATAATTCAGTCTAATGCGCGCTGAAAAATACGCCCCGACTTTCTTGAAACGAAGTGACGGATGGCTCGAGTCGACGTTGAGTAGTGCAAAATTCTTGTCGGCAAGATCGCGTATATCGTCCGGCAGACTGCGGTACAATTTCCAGAAGCTCGACGTGGCAAAGTGCTTTATAGTGAAGTCTAGTCGCCAGAGTCGAATTCAGCGTTCGCTGCACGGGCAAGTTCGTCGAGCCGCCCGGCATTCGCGTCGGCTTCAATCTGTTGGTCCCACAAGTCGGCGCGGTATTCGTCGAACCACGTCGCGAAACGATGGAACTCGGCGGCGGGCAACTTGCTGATCGCGTTTTCTAAGTCTTGAATGCTCACATTCATGCTCGTTTCTCGTAAAGATTCTACTGAAAGCCAATTAATACTATTCTGCTTCCAGCGGTGTCAGCTCCACCTTACGAAATTCAATTGGTGTTCCTTCACTTTGCAGCGCAATTTGGCCTTTGGTTTGGCTCAACTCAAGCGCCTTGTTCACGACAACATCGTTGACCTTGACGGTCACCATGTCGCCCCGGCAAACGATTTCCATTGTGTTCCAATCGCCGAGCGGTTTCTCGGTGCCGTCGGTGAGGTTGACATGCCGACGTCCGTTGATGCGCTGCTTCACGTCGCCATCTTCGGCCGGCAGTTTAATGGTGGTGCCAATGACCCAAAAGTCGCCCGCGTTGTCGGCCGCGAGTTGCACTTCGAGTGATTTCGGCCACACCCCCAGCGCATTCTTGTCGGTGCAATGGACGAGCACGCCGTTGTTGCCACCTTTGCCGGGCCAACGCCATTCGACGACGAGCTTGTAGTTGTCAAACTCGCTTTTTGTAACGAGGTAGCCAGCAGGTCGACCTTTGCATTTGATGACGCCATCTTCGACCGACCAAACTTCGTTCATCGCCACATTGGGATCACCGAGATGATAGTCCCAACCGGTAAGCGACTCGCCATCGAACAGGGCAATCGGCTTGACTTCGTCGGCCATTAGAGGCAGCGACAACATGAGTGTGGCAATGGCTGTGGTGACGATACGCATGGTGGGGTGACTCCGCTTTAATGGAATTGAAGCTTCGGATGCAATGAGAGTGGCGTTCGCACAGTTGTTGGCTGCCGCTGCTTGTCTCAGCAACTTAAATATACCCGCAAAGGGCAGACGGAATCACGAGTGAAGCGAAGAAAATCGCCCCTATCGTCACTCGGACGAGAAAGGGCAGACGAGATAGGGCAGACGAAAAAGGGGGACATTTTAGAGTGCGCCCCTTTTTCGAGCTTCGGAGCATGGCCGACGCGGCGATGCCACGACCCTGCTACGGCGCTGCCCAACTGGCGGCAGATCGATTATCATCGCGATTTCGGGATAAGCATAGCAACCTTACAAATGTGGTGAATTGTGGATTTCAAGCACGTCAATTACTTGTGGGACGACGCCAAAGTCGCCGGGCTATCCCCTGTCGAGCGGCTCGTTTACCGGTCAAATATTCTCGGATCCGACCAGCGGATTACTAATACCGGCGGCGGCAACACGTCGGCCAAGGCGATGGAAATCGACCCGCTCACCGGCGATAAGGTCGATGTGCTGTGGGTCAAAGGCTCTGGCGGCGACCTGCGGACCAGCAAAGCCGAGAACTTCGCCTCGCTGAAAATGGACCAGCTTCTGAGCCTGCGCAAGGTCTACGCCGACTCCCCCGAACCAGGTCCAAAAACCCCGTCCGAAGACGCGATGGTGGGCTACTTTCCTCACTGCACCTACAATCTCAATCCGCGGGCCAGTTCGATCGACACACCGCTGCATGGATTCTTGCCCGCTCGGCAGGTCGATCACATGCACCCCAACTCGGTGATTTCGATTGCCGCCAGTCGCCGCAGTAAAGAACTGACGCAGGAGATTTTTGGCGACGAAGTCGGCTGGGTTCCTTGGCTGCGGCCCGGTTTTGAGCTTGGCCTGATGATGCAAAAGGAAGTCGAGAACAACCCGTCGCTCAAGGGTCTGGTGATGGGCCAACACGGGCTCATCAATTGGGACGACGACGATAAGAAATGTTATGACCTGACGCTCACGCTCATTGAGAAAGCGGCCCGCTTTATCGAAGAGCGTGACAAGGGAGAGAAGACCTTCGGCGGCGAAAAGTATGCCTCGCTGGGCGATGACGCCCGCGACGCGCTGCTCGTCGACATTCTGCCTTGGCTCCGTGGGCGAGTCACGTTTAATGGTGAGCGGCTAATCGGTACGGTGCAAACCGACGCCACTATTCAGCGATTCGTTAACTCCCACGACGCCGCACGGCTCGCCGAACTCGGCACTAGTTGCCCCGACCACTTTCTGCGCACGAAGATCAAGCCGCTTTACGTTGATTGGGATCCCGCCTCGGGCGACATCGACGGACTCAAGACGAAACTCGAAGCAGCCCTGTCGGCCTACCGCGCCGACTATGCCGACTACTACGAGCGGTGTAAGCACGACAACTCGCCAGCGATGCGAAACCCCAACCCGTCGGTCGTGCTCATCCCGGGCGTTGGCATGATTGCTTGGGGCAAGAACAAAAGCGAGTCGCGCGTGACGGCTGAGTTCTATAACTGTGCCGTCGAAGTAATGCGTGGGGCCGAGGCGATCGACGAGTACATCGCGCTGCCCCAGCAAGAAGCGTTCGACATCGAGTATTGGTTGCTCGAAGAGGCGAAGCTGAAGCGAATGCCTCCTGAGAAGGAGCTGGCCCGCAACGTCGTGTTGGTCGTCGGTGCCGGCGCTGGCATTGGTAAGGAAGCAGCCCATCGCTTCGCGGCCGAGGGGGCCCACGTCGTTTGTGCCGACCTCAACGCCGGGGCCGCCCAAGCAACCGCCGATGAGCTCACTGCCAAGTACGGCCAAGGAATTGGCGTCGCGGGCAGCGGCATCTCGGGCTGTGGCCCGGCAATTGGACTGGCGGTGAACATCACCGCCCGCGAGTCGATTCGCGAAATGCTCGCGACCACGATTCTGGCCTACGGCGGCATCGACAACATCGTCGTCACCGCCGGCGTCTTCTTGCCCCCCGACCGTAGCGGCAACCTCAGCGACGATGCTTGGCGACTCACGTTCGAGGTCAATGTCCACGGAGCTTATAACGTGGTCGACGAATGCAAGCAGTTGTTCCACACGCAGGGCTTGTCCGGCTCGGTGGTGCTGACCACCAGCGTCAACGCGGTTGTTGCGAAGAAAGGCTCGGTCGCGTACGACACTTCGAAGGCCGCCGCCAATCATCTGGTTCGCGAACTGGCGATCGAACTCGCGCCGCTCGTCCGAGTCAACGGGGTCGCTCCCGCGACGGTCGTGCAAGGTTCGACCATGTTCCCTCGCGATCGTGTGATTGCATCGCTGGCGAAGTACGAAATTCCGTTCCAAGACTCGGAATCAGACGATGCCTTGCGCGACAAACTGGCCCAGTTCTACGCCCAACGAACCCTGACCAAACAGCCGATCACTCCGGCCGACCAGTGCGAAGCGGCTTACTTCTTGATCTCAAGCAAAAGCAGCAAAACCACCGGCCAGATCATCAGCGTCGACGGTGGTTTGCACGAGGCGTTTTTGAGGTAAGCGGTGCGCGGAACGAGCGGGACACGCTCGGTGATAACCGACGCCCCGGGGCTCGCCCGCAGCAAAAAACGCCTCACTCATCGCCTCACTCGCCCTCCGCGACAGGGTGACGGTCCCCCGATTTTTCTGTTGGACCAGCGAAGTCGGGGCAGTCGTGCTAGGACTTTAGGACTGCGTCGGTCGATGAAGCCGAGGGGCTCTAGTAACTCACCCGAATCTGCAACGGGATGTGGCAGATGCGATGTTGGTATGGTGTGGAGTGCAGCAGAATGCCGATACCGAGCAGCGAATTGTTCGACATCACTTTCTAGTTTTTCTCGTAGTCCGGCAGGATCCAATCCGGCATTCCGTCCCCCTTACTGGATTGCAACTTTTTCCATTTACCGTTCACAAGTTCCCATCGCCATATACTGCTATCATCGCTGTAGTAAAGCCAAACGCGGTCCTGTTTGTCCCAACCAAAATACGCATTCGCTCCCCACCACATGGCTGAATCCTTATCCTGGTAGAGAAGCGATCCATCTCTTGACTTTATTGTCACCGTCCACATCGATTCGCTAGTGTCGCTCTGGCGTTTGTGAGGGACCGACAAAATATACTTACCCGATGGCGACACTTGATTTTGCATTTGATTAGGAGGCACTGCACATCCGCAGCACAGCAAAACGAGAAGTGCGATGAACAGATTCTTCATAGTCTGTCGTAGTTGTGTTGAGGGAAGATATGGTTTGCTCAGACATCGAGCAAGTTACCAGCCTGCGGCTGGGCGGTCCAGCAAGACCGCGTCGGCGTGAAACGCAGAAGCTGCCAAGGACCCCAAGACTCTTTGCCTTGCGCGTTGTCGAAACGAACGTCGACCACGCACCGAGCGACCCGGATTGCTATAATGGCGAAATCCCGAGTGCGCATTCCTCCATCATTGCAAACAATTGATCGACTTTGGAATAGCGTAGGAGTTTCGACCAACTTCCCACCGAACAATTACCGCCCGGCAGGATCTCCGACCATGTGTACGCTGCGACGCTTCAGGATACTTTGCTTCAGAACACTTAGCCTCAGGATGCTTGCTAGTTGCTTAGTTTTGCTGGTCATTGCCCGGTTTTCAACGGCTCAGCCGACTCAGCAAACTCCCGAGGAACTCCGCCTTCTCACTTACAACATTCACATGTGGCAGCCGGGCGTCGATGCCCTGAGTGACTTAATCGAGCAGGCCAATGCCGACATTGTGGTGCTCAATGAGGCTTGGAATGCCAAGCAGAACGACACGCTCGCGAAGAAAACTGGCTACCACATCGCTTACGGCGGGCAACAGAGTGCCGCGGCGTCGGCTCAAAAACCTCATTGGATCGACGGGCACTATATGCCCCAGGTGCTGTTAACGAAACATCGTATCGTCTCGGCGACCTTCTACAACGCGAAAGCGGCGGCCGACGATCCCACGAGTCCGGATGTCGGTCTCGATGTCGATCCAGAGATCCCCCTCTACCGAGGCGGCATACTCGCAGAATTAGAGACCAAGCGTGGCAATCGCCTGATTGTCTTCGCCCTGCATTTGCACCCCTGGGGAGATGCGCAAAACGAAAAAATGACCTCGATGCGTTTAGCCGAAATCGAAGGGATTGTCGCCAAGCTGAAACCGCACGCCGGCAAACCGACTCTCCTCATGGGCGATTTTAATACGCAGTCGCACCTCGATGGCAAACAGGGTTGGAGGGTCACTCCCTATCTGGAGTCACAAAAATTCACCGACGTTTACCGTGCCGTGCATCCCGAACCCTCGACCGATGCTGGTCTCACTTGGCCCGACAGTCGTATCGACTACATTTTTTGTAACCAATACATCACGCCCCGGCAGGCGCGCGTTGTCGAACAAGGCGTGTTCGGCTCAAAGGGCTACGACGACTCCGATCACCTCGCCCTGTTCGCGATTGTCCGACTTGGCAAGTAACGGACATCAAGATCGATACCTGGGATAGCCCGCCACACGGGCAACCCCAGCCTGAGCGACGTAACGCGTTCGGCGTATTTAAGCGGCCAAACTATTTCTGACCCGTTCCGAAGTACATAGGCCGTCCCCACCGTTAAGCCCTGCCGGAACCCTTAGCCGTTGGTGGATGATGCAACCGGTCGCACTCTGGAGACGTGCCTCACCAAAGCCAGCAGGGGCTGATCATAATAGTCTATATAGACAAGTAACACGGCGTAATTGTTTCGAAGTTGGGTTTCTGCCATGCTTGGTGTAAGTACCAAATGCGGTCGGTCGATAATTTTCTCTTCCGAGGGTCGTTGCAATGCCTGGCGCCACCGAACGGGCTTTGAGTCGTTTTGGGCTTGCCGTACTCTGCTTGCTGTTGGCATCTTTCTTGGTAGCGATGACAATACTCTATCCTCCCTGGGTGCGAGTGACCTGCAATCGCCTCATGGGCCTCTACATCTCGCAGCAGCAAGAGGTGTTGAGTTCGTCATTCGCCGGCTTCGATTATCTATTTGCCGAAGAGAAGAAGGCCGCTACATGGACACCCCCTAATCCTGGTTCCGGCACAAGCTTTCAATCGCGGGAATTCAACGTCTGGTGGATTCTTCTGTACATTGAGTGGTTTGTAATATTCGTCGCAGCTTTGCTTAGCTACATCTACTTCTGCCATCACATGCGTTCTGACCGCGAAACATCCATGATGGAATCTTCCAAAGGTGCCCAAGCGATGTGACTTCGGTTGAACCATCTTCACTTCAGCAACTTGGGCTCGAAGCTAAGCTGCTGAGGTGTCTGGGCGGAGGGGATACTGCTGCATGTCAGGTGAGGACCCTAGCCACAACGGACGATGCATCCGCTGTGGGCGTGTTGGACAGAGTTAGTCCGCTAGGTAAGCTTCACCGCCGGCAGTTCGAGCCTGGACCGAGCCGATGGCGGTGTTTCACGCCGGTATAGGCTAGAAACCTGTGATCGAATGCGTCCGGGTAGATCATAGAAACCGACCCGACTGCAAAGTTCACCTGCCGCAAATCGATTGCACCACCTGACAATCGCTAGTCACGGTCGGGTACAACGCTTTGACGTTAGTTTGATTCGCTCGTTGCTGTTACCAGCGGTGGCAACTTTTGCGCTTCGATCTGCAATGTCAAATGGCCTTGGGGAGGGAAGGGGTTGGTTCGTGGGTGGTGGTAGCTCAGAAAGCTGGTGGCGGCGATTGTCACTTTGTCGCCCTTCATCTCGTCGAGCAGGTCGGCATAGATGTAGCCGCCGCGGGGCTGGCCACCTTGTCTGTTGGGGGCACCGGTGGTCGACTCGGCAGCGAGCTTGCCGTTGACATAAATTGCATAACCTTCGCCGGAGTTCACGTGAGCGGCACCGCCCAACACAATGCGGTAGCGATAGCCCGGTTGGGGCGTGGGAGGTTCGATGGTGCCGCGAATAAGCAGAACTTCTTTTTCCCACAGCGTCTTGGGGGTCTCGCTGCAACGACAAAACTCAGCGGTACACGACGCCGAGAGAGGTGCGAGCTTACCATCGAGTTGACCAAAGGGTTGCCGTCCTTTTCTCCAGCCTGCTGCCGCGGCATCGAAATTGGGTGCAGTCCAATTTTCCATTCCCTCGGGATAGGTCACCTTGCGGTAGCGGTTGCCTTTGTCGAGTGGCAGCTTCTCGGCGGGGTCGAAACTGAAGTAGTCCCACTCGACTTCGTCGAGATCGGGACCGGCTGGATGCCAGTTGTAATCGTCGATGCCGACTGCGTTGTAGCAGTTTTCGAGGCCATACATTGTCCCCCGCAAAAACTGATTGGGCCGCTGTGGACGCTGGCCAGTGGCTTCTTCGACCAATGCGGCCTTGTTGCGCGGATCGGCGATGTAAGCAGCGGCAATGCCATCGACGATGATGGGCCGGAGGGCTTTTTGAGCGAGGGCCTTTTGCTCTTCGGTTGGCTCGATTGCCACAGCCACGGACGCACGCTCGTACCGTGGGGCTAGCGGAAGTGGCTCAGCGGCACCCCCTTCCAGTCCGACCATGGCGCGGCCCATCGCATCGCCGATCAGCATGTAAGTCTCGGCGTTGCGGTTGTAGTGGTAGTCTTGGCTCGTGGGCGACTCGTCGACCTCGCGCCAGTAGTCGCGCGTATCGACGGACGCCACGGTACCGGCGAACTCGGGATGTTTGGCGGGGTTGGCTACCGCCATTTGCGCGTCGAAGATGCGCACGAATTTTTCGTTCATGTTGTCGCCGCCGAATCCGACCGTGGCGATTACGGCCGGGAGCTTGGGTTTATCGAACTCCTTGCGGACATCGTTAATGAGGTTGACTAGGTTCTGTTCGTAATCGGCAATGGTTGTTTCGTCGAAGCTGTCCTTGTGTCCCTGGAACCAGGCAAAGCCGGCCAGTTCGTAGCCTTGGCCCGCGTAACCGGGCACAACCTTGTCGATGTTGTCGAGTGTCTTGCGGACTCCCTCGATCATCAGCGTGTACTCGATCGATTCGAATTTGTTATTGGGATCGGTGCGTCCACTCGAAGGAGGGCGGAAGTCGAAACCCAGCGAGCGATTGCCTTGTGCCGTTTTGATTAGCAGCACTTGCTCGTCGTGATAGGTGCCCATCACATGGCCGAAGCCGAGCTCGGGGCCGATCGATTTGCCATTCGAAGTAGCGGTGAGCGGCAAACCATTGCCCTCTTCGGCCAGCCGCGCTTCTTGAAAATAGACATCGTTGCGGACAGTCCAATTTCCTTCGTCATCGACCAGCCAGGGAAACTTTCCTTCGCGTTTGGCGACGGCTTCGAGATCGCCATTGCCGAGCAGATCAGTTTTTTCCATCCAGAAGCGAGGAGGTGTGCCTGTGAAGCCGATGATTTTAAAAGTGTAGCGTGTGCCGGGCTTCAGCTCGATGTCCTTGATGACGGCATTGTCTTCCTTATCGCGAGAGTAGACCTGCATTCCATCGAGCTTCATCGTGCAAAACGAACTTTCGCCGAAACCGCAATGGAATCGATAATTGCCTTGTTGCGTAATTTCGAACTGACCTTCGGCAATCGGTGCGCTGGTGGGCGTGCCATCGGGTTTGTAGATATCGAGCACCGAGACTTTGTAGTTGCCAACCTTAAAAATCTGAAACGGTCCTTCGGTAACGGCCGGATCGGAACTGAAGTAGACGCCCGTGTAAGCGTTTTTCGCGCCGCTGATATCCCCCATGCCGACCATGTTCGACTGCCCGGCAAGTAGGTAGACCTTCACCGGCTTCGTGACATCGCCCGGTTTTCCGTCGGGATCGGGCAACTCGGAGGGGACTTCGGCGACAGACAGATTCGCGGCCGCAAGAGCCAGCAAGGTGATTGCAAGTAGCGATATCGTTCTCATTTTGATTTCTTTCTTTGTTGAACGCCGTAACACCTACGATCTCGATGGCCAGCCGAAATTGGGGCGTTTTTATTGTATCACCCACCTCCGTTGCACCGCAAAGGCATATAAGCACTCGTGGAATCCAATCCGAATGTCGGGCTTCGGCGTGGGGCGCAAGCGTCAACAACCCAGGCACCGTATTTGCTACCGGTAATGGGACAGTGCCCAAGCGTCGGGCAGACAACAGCCACAGCTTCACCCCCCAAAACTCAGCGGCGTGACTCACCGCTTCAGAATCACGTATCGCGATCCGCGCCCCCGCAAAAGCCTGTGTCTGCTAGAATAAGTGCCAGCTGGGTAAGGGACGTGTTTTATCGTGCCCTTGGTTGTTTTTTTCATCGCCAATCGTCAGAGATAAAGAATGAGAAATTCATCGACATTCTGCATGCTGTTCCTTGCAACACTGTATTGTGATTGCGCCCTCGCCAAACCGCTCAAGGTCTATATTCTGGCTGGGCAGTCGAATATGCAGGGGTCGGCGCACAAGGATACCTTTGCGGCGATTGGCGACGACCCGAAAACGGCCCCGCTGCTCAGCGACGTTCTTGACCAGAATGGCGAACCTGTTGTTTGCGATAACGCTTGGATCACCTATCTGACCAGCGGCCAAAATGGCGAAACCGTCTTGCACGGCAAAGTGAAGGTGGGCTATGGCTTCGACAGCAACCGCATCGGCCCTGAATACGGGTTCGGCCTCTACCTCGATAAGGCGCTCGACCAGCCGATCTTGCTCATTAAGACCGCTTGGGGCGGAAAGTCGCTAGCCGTGGATTTTCGGCCGCCGAGTGCCGGACCGTATGAGCCGATTGCGAAAGAGAATGAAGCGGGCAAGGCCGCTGCTCAGGAGCAGGTCGGCCACTACTACCGCGAAATGATGCGATTCGTGCAGGCGACGCTAAAGGACGAAGAGAGCATCAAGAAGGTGGTGCCCAGCTATGACGCTCAGCAGGGCTACGAACTTGCCGGGTTCGTCTGGTTCCAGGGCTGGAACGATCTGGTCAATCGACAGCATCTCGAACAATACACCCCGAATATGATCCATTTCATAAGCGATGTCCGTAAGGACCTCGATGCACCGACGCTGCCGTTCATCGTGGGCATTCTCGGCGTCTATGGGACCGACCCCGACAGTCGCAAGTTCGACAAAGGACTGCCAGTGAGTGCGTTCCGCAAAGCACAGTTCGCAGCGGTAGAGCAATACGACCAGAACGTAGCCGAGGCGTATCGCGGCAATTTGGTCGCGGTCGATAGCGGTCCGTATTACGAACTCGATCTCAGTGACATTTACTGGAAGCGGCGACTGGTCGGCGACTGGATGCGGAGCGTCAAGCAAGGCGAGATGACGTCGGAAAAGTTCGAGCAAGAATGCGCCCGCTACGGATTCGGCGACGGTCAACTGACCCAGAAAGAGCAGGACACCTGGGACCGGGGTGCGTCCAACGCCGAATACCATTACCTGGGCAGCGGGAAGACATTTATTGGCTTCGGCAAGGCGCTTGCTGAGGCGATGCTGGAACTGGAAAAGAAATGACCGCTTCCATGCATTTCGTTATCGAAGCCAACGTCATCGCGTTCTGAAACGGGGCGTGATCGCGCCGATTGGCACGGGAGCGATCGCGACGCCCGTTGGGAGTGAATTCACAGCGCTACGAGAAACATTGCCCGCGGCATTTGCCGAATGAGCTGCAGTCCTGCCGGGCGTCACTTTGTCGGTTACAATGTTTGTCGTTGTGAGCCTGCTAAAGAAACCCACACACGCCGGAAAGTCTTCCGCCGAACCACAGTGCGCCGTCGCGCACACCACCACGGAGCCATCGAATGAGTGACAAGGTCGCCAAGATCTGTGCTGGGATTCCAGCCACGAACCGTACGTTGTATTGGCGTATTCGATTCATGGTTGGCGACCCAGTCGTCTTGCTTGAGTTGCCCGATTCTGACGGGACACGATCCGTGCTTTTGCTGCGCGACATCGAAATGCAACGAGCAAGGAATTCAGCGCGCGTCGATCAGGTTGGCTGTCCGGCCGACTATACACCAGAAGGAGGTCTGTCGGGCGATCGTGAAACGGCCACCGCCCAGGCCGCAGCCGAATGTCTCCGACGCGCCGGAATCTCTGAAGTCACTGGCGACCGCAGCTTGCCCCTCATCTTTGCCGAGTTTCTTGCGCGAGCGGGAATCAAGGTCAGTTGCGATACCGAGCTTTGGGTTGCCGAACGACGCCAAAAAAGCGAAGTGGAAATCGAACATCTACGCGAAGCGCAGCGCGTTACAGAACAGGCGATGCAGTTCGCTTGCCACATGATTGCCTCCGCCGAAGCGCGATCGGGCGGTGTTCTCTATCAAGACAACCAGCCGTTGACTTCTGAACGAGTACGCACGGCAGTGACACACTTCTTAATGGAAAAAGAGTTCGATCTTCCCAGCGCAATCATTGCCGGTGGGCCGACTGGCGCTGATTGCCACGACGCAGGATCGGGTGAGTTACTGACAGGATTGCCCGTGATCGTTGATATTTACCCACGCAGCCGGGGTTCTTTGTACTGGGGTGACTGCACTCGCACAGTCGTCCACGGCGATATCCCCGATGAAATCAAAGCGATGCACCGAACTGTGCGCAAGGCAAAAGCGGCTGGCGAGAAAGCGACCGCTCCTGGAGTGACGGGCGAGGACGTACATCGAGCCACGATTCAGGTGATTAAAGACGATGGATTTCATGTCGGACTACCGGGCGAAGATTCGCCCGATTCTTATTGTGCGATGACACACGGTACCGGACACGGCATCGGGCTCGATGTCCACGAGCCGCCACTGCTGGACATGAAGGGACCGAAGCTGCTCGTGGGCGAAGCACTGACGATCGAACCTGGGCTCTACCGCCGCGACATGGGCGGAGTGCGTGTCGAAGACATGGTTGTTGTCACGAAAGACGGATGCATCAACTTAAACACTTTGAGCGAAGAACTCACCTGGAACTAATCATGAACCTACTGACTAGGGCAACAATTATCATGGCATTTTCGGTCGCTCAAATAGTGTCAGGGCAATCGCCAACGATGGATAGTGAATTCGAGCGCCTCGGCGAGCAATACATCGACCAATTTGCAGAGTTTTCTCCAGTCCGAGCAACGGCCCTTGGCGACCATCGTTTCGATGACCAACTCGATCAGGTCAGTGAAGATGCACGTGCGAAACGTGTTCAATGGCTTCGTAGTATTGTGGAGCGACTCAACCAAATTGACGCAACCAAACTCTCCCGCGATAAGCAGGTTGACTATTCGCTTTTGTCACATGCAATGGAGGAGCAACTTTGGGAATTGACTGAGCTGCGGGAATGGGAATGGAACCCGCTCATCTACACCGCTTTGACGGGAGATTCGATCTACGGCTTGATGGCACGCGATTTCGCCCCTGTTGAGAAGCGACTGAGCAACGTTGCGAAACGGCTCGAACAGTTTCCGCGGCTCCTTGAACAGGTGAGGGAGACTCTCAAGCCCGAGCGAGTGCCGTCCATTTATGCCAAGACAGCCACCTCACAAAATCGCGGTGTCATCAAAACACTGAGCGAGATGGTCGTCCCATTGTTGGACGACCTGCCGAAAGCGGACCGAAATAGACTCGCGAGCGATATCGAAGTCGCCAA
>JBGSWC010000386.1:0-87739 GCA_041752635.1 Pirellulales bacterium
GCTGGGCGTGTTGACCTTCGGTTACGGCCACGGTCACGCGTACCTCGTCAACAACCCCAACCCTGCGCCAACTGCCACGTGATGCAGGAGCCGTATGACACTTGGCTCAAATCAAGCCACCACGCTGTGGCCGTTTGCAACGACTGCCACACGCCGCATGACAGTATCGCCGCCAAATATTTGACCAAGGCTGACAATGGATTCTTCCACTCCCTTGCGTTTACGACCGGTGATTTCAAAGATCCCATTCAGATAAAGCAGCGCAATAGCGACATCGTGCAAGCCTCGTGCCTGCACTGTCATCACGATCTTGTGAACCACATGCTGCCCGTCGAGACGGGGGGCGACATGCTCCGTTGCGTGCATTGTCATGCGAGCGTGGGACACGCGCACTCCATCGCCCCTCGGCGTTATGAAGGATACTGAGCCATGCAATTTGTCGACTTTCGGTGTTCGCCCACTCCGCGCCGAGGCAGGGCCCGCGTGCTGCTGCTCACATTTCTGGTTGCCGCAATGGGAACTGGCGTAGTCGCGTGGGTGCTGACCACCATGTTCGCCCGCAAGCAAGAGGCCCGCGTGCCGTATGTTCGTGTTGTCGATGTGAATGAGATTTCGGTCGACCCGGTTCCTTGGGGACTCAACTGGCCGCACCACTTCGATGGTTGGAAGTCGACAGCGGGCGATAAGTTCTACGGCGGGTCAAACGCCATGCCCCAGTCGAAACTCGAAAAGCAACCGTGGCTCAAACGCCTGTATGCCGGCTATGCCTTTAGCATCGACTACCGCGAGGCTCGTGGACATGCCTACATGCTGTACGACCAGGGAGTAACAGAACGAGTCACCAAGAAGCCCCAAGCGGGTGCCTGCCTGCATTGCCACGGGTCGACAACCGTGCTCTATCGCAAGGTGGGACTCGAGGCACTTGGCAAGGATAGCAGCGAAGCAGCGCTGGCGGCTGACTTCAATATGGAAGCCGTCCAAAAGGGGTTTGAAGAAGTCAGTACGAAAACCTACGAAGAAGTCCTCGCCATGCTGAAGCAGATGCCCGATGGGACGCCCGACGAGAATGAACCGGTCTTCCCACAGGCACCAGCGGGAGGTTTCGAAGGTGAATTTGCCGGACAACCCGTGCCCGAAAATCACCCAGCCATGGGAGAAGCCCACCCGGTTACCTGCATCGATTGCCACGACCCAAAGACGATGGCGATTCGCGTCACACGCCCCGGATTCGTCAACGCCATCCGCGACCTTGCCGAGGGAGACGCGCCGGTACCACATTTACCCAGTATCGACAAATGGCGTAACGGCGACCGTGCGACATCCTACGACCCCAACCGAGACGCCAGCCGTCAAGAGATGCGATCGTTCGTCTGTGGTCAGTGTCACGTCGAGTACTATTGCGCCAGCAAAATGACGCTCACCTTCCCCTGGAAGAACGGTCTGAGAATGGAAGACCTCGAGAGGACTTGGGAAGAAACCACGTTTCCCGACGGCACCGCGTTCGCCGATTACGTGCATGGCGAAACGGGCGCCGCGACATATAAGGTGCAGCACCCTGAGTTTGAATTATGGAGTCAGGGAATCCATGCCCGCAGCGGCGTGAGCTGCGCCGATTGCCACATGCCCTATCAGCGAGTTGGCGCCGCCAAGTTAAGCAGCCACAACGTTCGCTCGCCGTTGGAAAACATCAACGCATCGTGCCAGAACTGCCATCACCAGAGCGAGGCAGAACTCGCATCGCGGATCGAAACGATCCAGTCGCGCAATCTCGCGCTGCTGGGACGGGCGGGCGCCGCGATGACCGACATGGTCGACGCCATCATGGAAGCCAAAGCGGCCGGAGCCGACGACGAAGCACTCAAGGACATCTTCGTCCTGCAACGCAAGGCCATGTGGCGGCTCGACTACATCAGCAGCGAAAACTCGCGCGGTTTTCACGCCGACCAGGAAGCCGCGCGGATACTCGGTGAGTCGATCGACTACAGCCGCCAGGCCCAGGCTGCCGCATTACGGCTGCGTGCGCCCGAAGCCCCCGCTACCGACGATTTGCCAGTCGAGGGCGTGCAAGGTGTGACGACCCCGAAGTGAAAATATGAATCGAGTGCCCCTTTGTGATTGCCCACCCAGGGCTCCCACAGATTCAAGTAACTCGTTTGACTCGCGACGATGGCGACAGCCAACCTGTGCCGTAGCGTCTTAGCATCGTCTTAGCTGGACAGCGCCAGTTCGCAATACCGATTCCAGCGAACACCGATGGACGCGGGCCGACGGACACGGGCCGACCGACGCGGATCGTCGCGAATGGATTCTGATGGAAAATGCGATGAATGGCGACAGTGGCACTTCCTTGCGCTTGAGCCCTTGGCGAACTAACTTTTAACGTACGATACACGAACGATAACTATCTGCGATCATCGGCGTGCTTCCGCGTTCCCTGGATGAACGACACTGCGATTAATCAAATCCCGAAGCAATGATTCCCCTCGGCGCTGGTGGAGGCTTGGCGGTTCCCGTCCTACCGATTGCCATAATGATTTGTCAGACACCGTCGAATGTAACCGCATTCATTGCCAGCCTGCTCGCGCGATGTGACAATGCAACCGTGCTTTGCTTAATGGCCGGTGAGGAATTACGATGGGTGTTGACCTAATTTTCGGCCAAAGTAACGACCATGATGTCGGTTCGATTAATCAGCATTGCATTCGCAGGCACCATCGCTCTTTTAACCTGTTTGACGGCCTCGGCACTTCCACCGCTTGGATTAACGCAGATCGACTCCGACGAAGATCGATTTTCGCGCATTGCCGTGTTCGATGGGACGGCTTACGTGAGTACGCGGAGTGGTGTGTACCCTATTGATGCGTCCGGCGTACAGCCATTGCTTTTGCCTGCTCCAATTGGTTTCGGTCCGCTTGCCCTAACGACGCGCGTAGTCAAAGGAGAATCCGGTGAACTGGTATTTGCGGCGTCATTCGAGGCTGGCGTGACATTCGATGGCGTTGCCCTTAGTCTGGATAACTTGCAAACACCGCTAGTTACTTGGAACTTCAGTGGTGCCGTGCGAGCAATTGATTCGGAACTCGGGGCGGTAAGCGGTGGGCGTATACTGCTGAATGATGGATCAGGATTCGACACTGATGCGAGCGAATATTTCTTTAGCGGGTCAGATATGACTCCGAGTGGGGTGGCGATCGGTTTCGCGGCTGTTCCGGGGACCATTGGGAGTGTGGCGGCACTGTACGACTTAGACGGAGACGTTGAATTCCTCGGCCCAATTGGTCTTCAAGGCGGAATCAAGGATCGAAGCGATGGGCTCGGAATCAATTATGGTTTCTCCTCCGATTATCATGTTGTTCGCTACGGTGAGTCAGATCCGGTAGAAATTGACAAGTCGATTGATCGATCTGCGTTCGTCGATGGATTCGTCCACGTTTCTGAAACAGACTTTGTCGTTGTCCAAGCCTATAATCCCAACTCGCCAGATTATGACTTTCTAGCCTATTACCCCGGCATCAACCCAGCAGGTTTGGACCGCTCCGTACCGCTCGGCGACCTCTTCCCCGAACTTTCGACAATCGACTTCGACCGCATCACCGACATCTCCTCGTCGGAAGGTCAAATCCACCTGCTCCTCTCTGGCGACGAAGGACTCTGGCTCTTCGCAGCACGCGACCCATCTGTCGTCCCCGAACCGAGTGCGGTGTGTATCGGCGCGATGCTGGTGATCGGCTTCGCTGCGCTGCGAAAACAACAAGGGTAGTTCAGCGCCTCGCATCGGCTTCGACGGATCGAAAGAAGCCGACGCGTGGCGGCGACTGATGCGGGATGCCTCGCTGCGGGCAACAGACGTAACTTGGCACGGGAGCCATTGCCCCATCGCGCCAGCAGGGTGGCAGTGATGGTGGCCAGAGTGCTTCGAACGTCACATTACGCAACTGCGCCTGCGGCTGCGCGGGTCAAACCGGCCAAATTTTGTTGTCGAAATTGGCCGCGCGGTGTGGTAGAAAGGGGGCATGAAACTCTGATCGACAAACACTGCGATACAAGCCAGAGGGTGGCACCCGACGCCTCAACCGTTACCTCTAGACTCTCGACTCTCAAGAATGGGTTTTGTCCGAAATGCCACCAACTGGTCGTTCAAAACCCAGGTACGAAATTCACCGACGATGTCCGAAATCGACATGAAAACAAGTGTTTTTTGCAATTTGTGAGCGAAACAAAAATCGGGGTTTTGTCCCCTCCAATCGTGTTGGCGATTTCGTGGTCAAAACGATCAAAACCGAAGCAGCCGATTTCAACGACGCCAAAGACAGACACTGGCACCCGCGCATCGCTAAGGAACCATCGCAAAATAACTTCCTCATTCGATTGCTCTCGTACTCATGGGGAGAACTCGGGAGAGGGAACATCGAAAAATAGGTGGTTGTTACTTTGGGCTCGTTTCGGAAGGCAAAGCCACAACCGAGGCCCGAAGGGCCGAAACACGATAGCCCAGTGCAAGACCAAGCGAGCATCGCGAGTTTGTTCGCCGCACTGGGTTGGCGATGCAACAAAAACCACAAGCCCTGTAAGGGCGGAACAAAGTCAGTTTTGCCCTTTCAGGGCGTTGTGAACCTTTCGATACAAGTTCCTAGGGCGTTGCCCCAGGCTGTCGTGTGACTGCCCCTTCGGGGCGTTTTGATGCAGAGTAGTTCAACTGATCGATCAAGAATTAGGCGGAAGTTATTTTACGTTCGTTCGTAAGACGCATCAGCGCCGCAAGTCGGCCCGCGACCACCGATTACGGCGTAGGGCAGCCTGGTGGGCTTTGTTGTCCTCCGGTCAGCGGGCATTCTGTGGGTCGGCATTCCCGCGACTGCCGGTGTGAATGGTGCCCGAGCTTCGGTGCAAGCCAAGAAACAATTAGTTTTTTGTTGTAAGTGCCGCCCCAAATCTGGTATCACAATAGAGGGGGTCAGCGGTATGCTGTGCTCGGCGCTCGTTACCTATCGCTTCAGCGGGGGTTCTGCGGATGATTCGACATATTCTGGTGAGGAAAGGCGTCGGTTGGCGACAACATGGTTTCACGCTTGTGGAACTGTTGGTGGTAATCGCCATTATCGGCATTCTGGTCGCGTTGCTGCTCCCGGCCGTGCAAGCGGCGCGTGAGGCAGCGCGACGGAGTCAGTGCATCAATAACCTCAAGCAGATTGGCCTCGCCCTCCACAATTATCACGACGCCCACAAAACACTTCCTGCCGGATCGGGTGGTGTCACCTACAAGCCGGAGTACAAAGTTCAGGCTCCGTGGGCTGCCGCGCTGCTCCCTTACCTGGAACTGCAGAATCATTACGACATGTTTGACTTTGATGTCAACATGCGACACCCCAACAACCGGAACGCGGTCCAAGTACCGGTGGAGGTCTACCTCTGCCCCAGTGATCCGCTGAGCGCTGCGTACCACCTCGGAGGGGGTATACTGCTCGGTCGCACTCAGGAGTTCTCACAGAACCCGGCGACCTCAATGGGAATGTGGTATCCCGGTTCGATGGGACCAACACACATGGACGTCTGCCCGTTCTGCCCCAATCCGAATCCCTCGGCCGACAACAGCAACTGGTGCTGTCAGGGTTGGAATTTTGGCAACTCGGCTAATGGGGGTATTCCGATCGGCACGCACGCCGGCATGTTCTCGCGTTACCACAAGGGTGTGCGGTTTAAGCAGGTGACCGATGGGCTTTCCAACACGTTCATGAATGGCGAAACAATCCCCACTCATTGCCGTTGGAACTGTGCTTTCGGTGACAACTTCTCGACCGTGAGCACGAACATTCCGCTCAATAACATGGAGGACGCCGGCGAAACGACGGGGAACTGGTTTCGAACATGTGGTTTCAAAAGTCACCACCCCAGCGGAGTCATCTTTGCGATGGGCGACGCGAGTGTGCAATTCGTCACCGTCGCCATCGATTTCGAAATCTTTAACAATTTAGGGACTCGTGCTGGCGGCGAAGTCGCGTCGCTCGAGTAAGCGAGACAACATTGAAACGTAAACCTCAACAGCCTGCTGGCGCAAAGCTCCCCTGCTCACTCGAGCCGTGCGATGCCACGCGAGTGAATCAGTCGGACAGGCACCGTCAAAAACCCCCCGTCGAACTCCACCACCTTCGCGGCCACGGAGCCAGTCCCGTTTATTCACAGCCGCTGCGATCGAGAAGCCTTGGATTCGTGCTAGTGGCGGTGTTGCTGACAGGTTGTGGTGACGGAGGCGTTCCACAGGTTCGAGTCAGCGGGCAAGTCACGCTCGATGGTGCAGCGATGCCCGGACCAGGCACCATCTTCTTTACTCCCCTCGGTGGCGAAGAAGGAATGCCCAAACAGCCCGCTGTGGCCGACTACGCTACCGATGGAAAGTACACCGCGAGTGCTTTCGGCAACGGAAAAGGCTTGGTGCCCGGACGGTACGCCGTGGCAGTGCACTGCTGGGAATCGGAAATGACAATGGCCAGCGGTCAGACCGACAGTCATATCCCGCTGCGCTACACGGCGGCGAATAAGTCGAATCTCGAGCTCGTCGTCCCCAACGACAAATCTCGACTGACTTGGGACATTGCGTTAACCAGTGACGAAGCTCCCGCGAGCAATTAAACCTCCAACTCAACACAGATGTTGCCGCAGTTGCTACAATGCGCTATTGCAGCTGGGTCATTGTTGCAGTTGGGTGGCACGTGGCTGATTCTTTCGGAAACGTAAGGTTGAAAAAAATGGTTCATCGATTTGATTGTGCGCAGCGTCAACGGGCGGAGCTGCGCGGTTTCACGCTTGTGGAACTGTTGGTGGTGATCGCCATTATCGGCATTCTGGTCGCTCTGCTGCTCCCGGCCGTGCAAGCCGCGCGGGAAGCGGCCCGGCGCACCCAATGCATCAATAACATGAAGCAAATTGGCCTAGCGGTTCAGAATTACCATTCGACTCACAAACAGTTTCCTGCCGCCCACTCGTATCATCAGGTAGCCCCCCATGGACCCAGCGACGACAACAAGTTGAGTGGTCGTGGCTGGCTGGTCGTCATACTCCCCCACATGGAACAACAGTCGATTTACGATTTGATGGAACCGTTCTTCGATGGACGATTCGATCGAACCGAAGGCATCAACCATGCTGACTTGACGAACGTCATCAACATTCCGCTGGCGCAGTTTCGTTGTCCCTCGGATGCCGAGGGCGATGAGCTTATTTCAACAACTCAGTGGCAATGGACTGGCAGAGAAATCGCGCTCACCAACTACAAGGGCAGCATCGGCAATAACAAGATGGGGAATCAGGGGGTCGGCACGCCCGACTGCCACACCACGCCAAAGTGTAGCGGGATATTCTGGCGTTTTTCACACAAGGCGAACCTCCGTTTCAAGCATGTGACCGATGGGCAGAGCAGCACCTTTCTCACCGGCGAAGATTTGCCGCGCTACAACTATCACTCGGCCCTGTACCATGGCAACGGCGACTACAGCAGCACTCACTTTCCGCTGAATGTGAAACCCGAGCCCCCCGACCCGGTCAACTGGCCACTCTCGATGACCTTTCGCAGCGATCATCCCGGTGGTGCCCATTTCGGATTCGTCGACGGCTCGGTTCATTTCATTCAAGACGCAATTGACTTCGATACCTATCGGTTCTTGAGTACCAAGAGCGGTAATGAAGTGCTGTTGGACTTTTAGACAAGGAGGCGAATATGCCAATCGCGAGGGTGATGTTGTTGGTTTGTCTTTCGACCGTTGTGATCGCCGGTTGTGGAGAGTCGCTGCCTTCGACCGTCGTTGGCACAATCACCATCGACGGCGCGCCACTCCCCGAGAATGCCAACACGCGCGGGTCGGTGTTTTTCTATCCGACAGGTGGCGGAGCCGCGGCGTTCGGCCAGATATCGTCGGGCGGAAAATACAGCCTGCAGACCGGCGGTGCCAAAGGACTCGAGCCAGGGGAATACCTGGTGACGGTCAGCCTGGTCGAGTTGCCCCCCGAGCCACCTGGCGGCTTTTTGAATGCTCCCAACAGCCAACTTATCTCGCCGCCAAAGTATGAAGATCGCGAACAAACCGATCTCAAAGTCAACGTCGAGGGTGGCAAGAATGTGATCGACCTCGCGCTCAAGACGCCGTGATCGATGCTGAGTCGTCTTGTCACATTTTGAAAACGGCTTTAGGCAAACAACTCACCGAGCGTCGCCTGCTGTGAATCCTTTGGCAGTTTGAGGTCGATTTCGCCGAAGCTTTCTCGCGCGTGTCCGGTGGCTTCGAGCAGCGAGAGATAGAAGCTGCCGAGGGTGCGATTGCCTTCGCTTCCGTAGTCGGGATAGTGGATGTAGCGACCGGCGTTGAACCGGCCCCGAACGTTGCCCACCAACACCATGGGAAAGTTCTGATAGTTGGCGTGATGCTGATGCCCGGCGTCGCTGAGTAGCACGATGAGTGTGTTGTCGAGCATATTGCCATCGCCTTCGGGCACAGCTTTCAGTTTTTGTGCGAGACCGGCGATGAGATCGATGTGAAATTTACGAACGATATTGCGAGCCCCGGTGCCATCGGTGCCATCGACGAAGTTGCTGTCGCGGCCTTCCTTGTAGTCGTCGGCGAGGTGGCCGATGCCGTGCAGCGACTTCTCGCCCAGCCCTAGTCCCGAGTAATGGGATTCGAGATCGTCAGCGTCGAAAGTCACCACGTTGGTCAGCCCCGCGATGAGCGCCGCGGCCGCGAGATCAAAGTGAGCTTCGAGCCGATGCGTCTCGGCGGGGGACGAGTACTTATCGGTAATCGACGGAATGTGAACGCGGACACTGTCGTCGAGGGTCGCCAATTTGACTTTGCGGTCGCGTAGCGACTCGAAGCCGTGGAGATAATGGTCGAGCTTTTCCTGCTCGGGACCAGCCAGCCGCGACTTCATCCGCTTGACGTCGTCGACCATAAAGTCGAGCAAGTGCTTATCGAGCTCGCTGGCGGCCCGCACATCTTTACTGCTCGATAGCGAGCCAAACAGCTCCTTATAGGCGAGCGTAGGCGAGCAGTAGAACGGCAGCGTCTTGCCTTTGTCGAGCGCCGACAACAGCGGGTGGGCGATAAACTCATCGGGCCCGGCCATCTTGAATCCGAGATGCGGAAAGACCGACGGCATCGCTTTGGCGAATGCCCCGTCGATTGTCTCGGCGACCGGGGGAGCCCCCTGACTCGAACGATAGACACCAAGCGTTCCGAAGTGGGCACCGTGCGGATCGCTGACTGCCGCCGCCCGACCAGAAAGTCCATTGACGATTGTCACATAGTCTTTCACGGGATTGAGCGACTGCATCGTTTCGTGGAGTTCGCGATCATCGAGCGACGCTTCGAAGTATTCCTTCTGCTGGTGTCGGTTTTCGCCGTAGGCTTCAAGGCCCTTGGGAACGATTCCCCATGGCCGCAGTCCGTTGGCTCGCACCACAAACACAAAGCGTTGCGGAATTTGACCGATGTCGCCGTTGGCGTGGGCCATCAATTGATTCCATACCGAACCCAGCAGAACACTTCCCGAACCGAGAGAGGCGGCTTTGAGAGCTTCGCGTCGATTGAACATGATTTACTCGCTCGCTTTTCGCATCAGGAAGGAATCGGAGGTGAGCAGCGACACCAGCAGCTCCTTGAAACTGCCGTCGCTTTCAACATAAGCGCGATCGACCGCCATCAGGGTTGGCGAATCGTTCAAGGTTTCGTTGCGTCCCATCCAATAACGAAACGCATGGCGGACAAACGACTGCCGGACTCGTTCGCTCTTGGCGAGCCGCTCGACCAAGTCGAAAGCATCGGCGATTTCGCCATCGAGCCTGGGATCATCGAGCCCCGACAGATAGCCGCTGGTATCGACCCTCCGCGTCGTGAAATTGAGATCGGGTTGTTTTCGTTGTTTGCTCGCGTGCAGCTTTTGCAAATACTCTGGCTCGGTCCCTGTGAGCTCACCATTCTGGTCGGCATAAACGTGCTCGCGGTAGCGACCGAAATCGTCGAATTGCTCAAAGGGCAAGCCGAGCGGGTTCATCTTCTTGTGGCATCGCCAGCACTCGGCCGTCTCTGTCTTGGCGAGCTTTTCTCGCATTGTCTTATGCGAATCTACTTCGAGCGATGCATCGACGCCGATCGGAATCTCCGGAATCACGTCGGCCAACAGTCGTTCGCGAATCCACTTGCCACGACGGATCGGGTCGGTATCGAAATTACCACTGTGGGCAACCAGCCAAGCAGGATGGGTGAGCATGCCCGCGCGATGCTCCACCTCGAACGGCTGCTCGATTGGGTAGTCCCACGTTTCTCGCTCAAAGCCATAGACGCGAAAGTAGTTGCCCCCCCGATAGCCACCCAGCACCGGCGTGAGTCCCTTGGCGAGTTTCACAACGTCGGCGTTATTCTTGTCGGGGTTGTTCTCGATGTCTTCGAGCCGACGCTTTGCATTTTGTGGATTCGCATAATGCACCACGTATTGATTCGACGTGAGCAGTTCCGCGAGCACCTGATGATCGCGTTCGAGTACCGACAGCACAAACAGGTCGGCATCCTTGAAGATGAACTGGGGTTTATGGTCGCGGTTGCGTTCCTCGTCTTTGAAGACATCGAACACCTTTTCGTAGCCAAAGAACTCGCGAAAGAAACGCAGTATTCTGGGATTGGGGCATTGATCATAGTGAGATTGGAATGTGTGGTTGATCTCGTAAGGCCAGTATTCCCGCAGATCAATCTCCAACATCCGACGGACTTCGCGCTCGACATCTTCTTTTGTGGATAGCTTTCCTGCTTCGACCGCTTTGCGGAGCTCGTCGTCGGGGGGCGAATCGGTGAGCGCGTAGGCCAGCGCAAAGGCAATTTCCTCGGGGCTCAACATCCGACGACCGTCGGGCAATTCTCGACCCAACCCGAGTTCCTGGCGGTACAAAAACTCGGGCTTGAGGATGATCGCGGTCAGAAGCGATTCAAGCCCCCGTTTACGTCCACCCACCTCGATCGCTTCGCGGAGAAAGTTTCGATACCGATCAACCTCGTCGCGTAGCAGTTCTTGATCCAACATGAGTTCAGCAGACCGCTTCACAACTTCGGTCAGCAGTTCGTCGGTCATCTCCGCTTCTTCATGGACGAGTGCGTTGAACTCGCCGTAACTCGACTTGCCTTCGCGAACCATTCGCGACTTGTCTGGTTTCCCGTCGAGTGCTTTGGGATGAGTCATCCGCCCATCGATAATCTCAGCGACATAATTGGCGGCATTGATTTGCAGTGAGGTAATCGTCCCTGTGTTGGCCTTGAGCAGCGCGTAGTCTTGGAAACCGTGGCCACCGTTGCCGGGGAAGGGATCGCTCCCCTGGCCCAGTCGATGCACGTTCTCGAACTGGCGATAGATTTGCGAACTCTTCCGCCAAATCCGCGGTGGCGAGTAGGCTGGCCCTTTGTGCTCACCACTGAAGAGTTCGTCGTGATCGACACGATTGCCAAACTCCGGCTGGTTGAGCCGCTCGTCGTCCGGACCACGGCCAATTTTTTGCAGCTCCGCTTTGACCCACCCGCTTATTTGTTTACGAACGACCTTCGCTGGCTGATCGGCTTCTTCGGGTGGCATGTCGGCGATGCTGATCATCTCCAGCACCTTCTCCCACCGCTCGATGTCTTGCCCCATCGTGATCACCGGGTCGATATCGTCGAGCCGAAACTCCGCCTCGGCCTCCTCACCAGTATGACAATCGAGACAAAAGGCCGAGAGAAACGGCGCGACATGCTCACGGTACTGCTTGGCATCGGTCGGCACGACATCCGACTCGGCCAAAGCACTGCGACCGGTCGACGATGCCAGTGCGGTGGCACTCAACAGCAATGCGATCATTCGGAAGACATGCCGCGACATGAAAGACCACTGCGGGGCGGGAAGGCGGGAGTTCAGGCGGGGGGCGAGACCGCGAGTGGTATCGCGATGTCGGAAATCGGTCGGGGCGACGAATCGCTCAAACCGAGTTCGAATCATTCTAACATCGTGAAGCCGTTGCAGAGTATGCTTTTCTCGTTTTTTGGGGGGTTTCTTGGCTTCGATTTAATACTGGTTGATGCCGATTCGCACGGAGCGATGCGCTTTGGCATGCTCCTTTAAAGCCAATGGTGTGGCGAAACAGCCTGGGCGCTTCACACCGATGTAGCAAACGTCCCCGTTCACCGGAACGCGACGAACGACGTCGCATCTAGAACCCACGCGTACCTAAGCTTCGTTTGCTGCGGATTCGCTACCACGCATGTGTCTTGTCTGTTGTTGGTGGTGGTAAACAAAGAAGTCATTGGGCGGCTTGGTCAATTTCTTTGGGGAATAGGTGCGGGCAATTTCACACCGATTCCGGGGACGCCTTCAATCGGAACCGACGAGAAGTCGAATTCTTGACTTGAGCATGTTACCTCCCAACCCCGCCAGTCGCGCAATTCAAGATGAATCTTCGAAACATCAAACAACGTATATGATGGTATTGGCAATACTTTGCTTTCCCCTGGTGCGAGACGATTCCAGGACAGACCTTTTTGCGAATGAACGTGACGCTCGCCCTTCAGGCGGTCACCTTCAATTACAAATTCGTCAATACTAGACTCATGGCCACGATACCAAACTGGAAATCGGCCCTCATTTCGCAGCAATACGGAGACTTCAGGATAGCCCGTGCCGTTGCGGTCGCTATAAAAAGACATTTGCGGCGAGGTGAAAGTTATGCTCGGCGCGAATGGTAAGAGGAACCAAACGGTGATTTCGCAAGCAATGAACACACCAAGTAAGCCAACCAACCAGTAGCGAGTTGTTCGATTCATATTTTGCCGAAGTCCGAGCGTGATAACAAAATTATATTGCGGAGAGCTGTAATTATACGTGGATTCGAGGGATCATACAACTCAAAGCCGTATATCGCCGAGAACTCAATCATTCGGCGGGCCCGACAAATTCGAGGGAGTTCTAACCCACCTCGGCTTCATCGACCCAAGCAGTTTAGCCCCGCTGCGGTGCCGCGGCTTCCAACTCCAAATTCGCATCCCCACCGCAAGGTTGCTATATTCAAAGTCAGCGACTTCCTGCCCACTTGGTGCCGCCTCGATCGAGCGCCTCCCACCCGGTTCCGGCGAAGCGAGCTTTGCGATGTGGTTAGCGACTCTCTCGATTCTCCTTGCGTCGGCTGCCAAACCAGCAATCTGATCAACGGCGAAGCGCTCGCGCCGATTGAACTGCTGTTGGAGTGAAACAGCCGCCCAATTCAAGTAGAATCGGCAGAGCAAGAGTGGTTCCGAGCAACCTCACAACACAAAGTGCCAACATGAACGAGCAAGCAAACGAAAACACCATCACCCGACGCACCGTTTTGAAAACCACGCTGGCGACCGGAGCAGTACTCGCCGCAGGATTCACGGCGACGGCGAGCCACGCTGCAATGAGTCTTAACGATGGCAGTCTGGAGACCTCGCTCGAACTGCTCAACATGTGGGGCAAGAAGCCGGCCGCCACTAACGAACTCTACTCGGCCGTCTACAACGCCCTGGCGACGAGCCCCACTGCCAGCTTCCGCCAAGTCAGCGAAGACGCCTCAGTGAAACAACTCTGCAAACAGCAAGGCGTTGTGCACTGGGGCGGCCCCATGCTGGGTTGTGTCACCGCCGACGGTGCCACCGTTT
The DNA here is from genome assembly GCA_041752635.1 of Pirellulales bacterium. Lineage (GTDB taxonomy): Bacteria > Planctomycetota > Planctomycetia > Pirellulales > Lacipirellulaceae > JBGSWC01. Next base: position 13,677 of record JBGSWC010000386.1, read on the forward strand.
GGGTCCGCACCATCGAACCGGCGAGTGTCGTTGTGAAAGCGATGGTCGATGGCCAGGAAAAAACTTTTGGACCTGTCCGCACCACTTTTGCGTCGGATCTCACCGCGCGGGTGCCGGTCACCGGACTCCCGTCCGGCCAGTCGACTCCTTATCGCGTGTTCGTTGACGACAAGGAGGTCGCCATTCCAACGGGCGCCGCGATCACCACACTGTCCACAGGTGATTCCGCAAGGACCACAATCGCATTCGGCACCTGCCAGCACCGCTGGGGGCTTGGCAACGAGAAGTTCACGCAGCAAATACTCAATCGTCATCCCCATGCTGTGCTGATGTATGGCGACGTGGCGGTGCAAGACCGGCGAACCGACCTCGGGATGCATCGCGCCGACTACGCGCTCCGGGACTTCCATCCCGCCTGGCAGCAGCTTGTTGCGGCTGTGCCTGTCTATACGTCTTGGGACGACCACGATTACGTCCACAACGACAAATGGGGCATCGGCAAGCATTGCACCGACAAGGAACGCCGAGGCATTCGCGACGTTCACAAGAGATCATGGAACAACCCCTACTGCGGGAATGATGAGGCTGGCGAGGGGATATTTCACCATTCTCGCATCGGTACGTGCGATGTGATCATGACCGACAATCGCTACTTCCGCGAAGCATCAGGAAAGCATTGCTTCCTCGGACCAAAGCAAATGGCGTGGCTCAAAGAGACGCTGCTGGCCTGCCAAGGACCGTTCATCATCCTCTCGTGCGGCACAATGTGGAGCGACTACGTCTCTGGCGGCAAAGACTCGTGGGGCAAATTCGACCCCGAAGGACGAGAAGAAATCTTCCGGCTCATCGAAGCCGAAAAAATCTCCGGCGTGCTGTTGATCTCGGGCGACCGACATGGGGCACGCGGGTTCCGCATCCCAAGGCCATCGGGCTACGAATTCTACGAGTTCGAACCGGCCAGCCTCGGCGGACGGGAAGGCCCCCCCGCCACCAATCCCAGGTGGGATTCTCAGCTCTACGGCATCAGCGGCAAGTACGCCTTCGGCGAGTTCACGTTCGACACGTCGCTCGCCGACCCGGAAGTCACCTATCGGCTGATTGGTGACGCCGGCGAAGTGATATACGAGCTGATGCTCAAGCGGAGTCAATTGACTCCCTGAGAGGTTCTGCTTCCTCGATGTACCACGGCAAGCGCGTAGTATTGATCTGACGAATGGCCGCGTTTTCATTTCTGGTCGTGAGTTTACATTCGGAACAAACAGGGACAGTCAAAACCCTCGGCCCGAAAAACAAATGAACGCCCCCTTCAGGGTCGGATTGGTCATTGCCACGCGATTCCCAGTGCTTCGCACTGGGCTGAAAGAGTGAGCCTTTCAGGCTCGGACGGGTGGGATTCTCTGCTGCTGGATTGCTTTCGAGTCGCGCGCGGCGCGAGTACCCGGCCCTGTAGTGGACCTTGTCAAAGGTCCGGCCCGCGCGACCGAGGCGCGGGAGGTTTAACAACCTCCACTACGGTCCCGCTCGGAGCATGGCAACCGGCACCCGGCCAAATTTTGTTGTCGAAATTGGCCGCGCGGTGTGGTAGAAAGGGGGCATGAAACTCTGTTCGACCAACACTGCTATACAAGCCAGAAGGTATCAACCGACGCCTCAACCCTTTCCTCTCGACTCTCCACACTCGACTCTCAACTCTCCAAAATGGGTTTTGTCCAAAACGTCGCCAACTGGTCAGTCAAAACCCAGGTACGAAATTCACCCGCGATGTGCGAAATCGACTGGAAAACAAGTGGTTTTTGCGATTTCGGCGAGAGACAAAATCCGGGGTTTTGTCCCCTCCAATCGTGTTGGCTGTTTCGGGGTCAAAACGAACAGTACAAAAGTCGTTGAACGACCCGCGATAAGTCGACGACCAATCGAATAGCAGATAGTATGAAGTAGTCGCAGTCCTCATTGCTGATAGCCCGCACGGAGCCATTCATGTTCGACGATCGTCGTGTTTCGCGTCGCGATGCCCTTCGCAGTAGCCTTTCGTTTGCTGGTGCTACGCTGATTGCTGGTGCGAGTGGCCGGGCGGTTGGGTTTACGTCAAGCAACGATCGACCACGCATGGCGGCCATCGGTACAGGGGCGCGCTGGGCCGTGCAAGCGACTGGTGCTGATCGTAATTACGGTAGCGCGCAATACATGAAGGCGTTCGGCGACTACGTCACTGTTTGCGACGCCGACCAGCAGCGACGCGAACGGGCCGCCAAGCTGATCAAAGATTGGCAGGGGATCGAGTCGAAGGTCGTGAAGGATTACCGCGCGATTCTCGATGACGCCAGTATCGACGTTGTTCATATTTCGACGCCCGATCACTGGCACGCGAAAATGGCGATCGAGGCGTTGCGCGCTGGCAAAGACGTCTATTGCGAAAAGCCGCTGACCCTCACGTTCGACGAAGGCCGGCAGATTTGCCAAGTCTGTCGCGAATCGGATCGCGTGTTCCAAGTTGGCACTCAGCAACGTAGTAGCGATCTCTTTTTGCGGGCCATCGCCATGATTCGCGCCGGTCGACTGGGCGAAGTAAAGAAAGCAACTTGCAGCGTCGATGGAGCGCCCACGTCGCCACAAATACCCGTCGTCGATCCGCCGAGCTATCTCGACTGGGACCTGTGGCTCGGCCCGGCTCCCAAGGTGGCGTATCGCTCGTTGGAGGGTAACAAGAGCTTCATCGACACATGGTCGCGATGTCACTACGAGTTCCGATGGTGGTATGAGTATTCGGGCGGCAAGCTCACGGACTGGGGCGCCCATCATGTCGATATCGCCACGTGGGGTCTCGACAAGACCGAAACCGGACCGATATCGGTCGACCCCATCATGGTGAAACACCCGGTCGAGTTCAAAGAGGGCTACCCAACCGACGACTCACAGTACAACACGGCCACTGAGTTTGTCATCATCGCTAAATTTGCCGATGGCAAGGAGCTTGAAATTCGACACGACGGTGGCAATGGCATTCTGTTCGAAGGGACCGAGGGACGCATCAAAGTGAACCGCGGCCGATTGGTCGGCAAGCCTGTCGAGGAACTGGCCGACAATCCCCTGCCCGACGACGCGCTCGAAGTGGTTTACAAGAATCGACCACTGACGAGCCATTACCAGAACTTTTTCGAATGCGTCGTCGATCGAAAAGAACCCATTTCCGACGTCTATTCCCACCACCGCGCGCTCTCGACCTGCCACCTGGCCGGCATTGCCGCCCGGCTTGGTCGCAAGATTGAGTGGGATCCTCAGCAAGAGCAAGTCGTCGGCGACCCACTGGCCCAGAGCTTTGTGTCGCGCGAGAAACGGCGACCCTACGAGATCGAAGCATAGAAAGCGGGGATTCGTGGAAACGATTGCCGAAGTCGATGGCGTTGATGCTTCGCACCCATTTATTTTTCCAGCTCCAATTTTCCAACCTGCACAGCGCCACCCATATTAGCGATTCCCGGACCGAAGTAGTTCTTGCCGAGAGGCAGGATCATCGGTTCCTCCCACGGTCGATAGGGGACCATGGCGGCGATCTCGTCGAGTCGGTTGATGATGTCGTATGGCAGAGGTCCTTTTACCGCCGCTGCGACGCTGGCCTTCAGGTGGTCGGCCGACTTGCAGCCAACGGGAATGGTTGACACAGCCCGATTCGACAGCACGAAACGCAGGCACATCTCAAACGCGGGCATTCCCGCTTGATCGAGAAGATCGTAATACGCCAACAGTTGTTGCCGACGTACTTCCGACAGCCAGATTGGCTTTGCTTGAACTTCGTCGTCGGCTCGTCGCGTCAAAAATCCTTGGCCGAATGCCGAACCGAGCACAATGCCCATGTCGTTCTCAATAGCGGCCGGGATCACGGACTCTTCTGCTTCTCGGAAGAGCACGTTGTAGTTGAAAGCGGTTAACACCACATCAAAACGATTGCTGCGAACGAGCGAACTCATTTCGGTGACCGTCGTTCCGGCGAGGCCCGTATATCGAATCTTGCCTGCCGCTTTCAGTTCGTCCATCAGTTGCAGTGCTGGTCCTTCGAGCGGATCGTAGCTGGTCCACCACGGATACTGCTGCGGCCGATCAGGTTCGTGGACCATCAGAATATCAATGTGATCGCGTCCGAGCAGTCTCAGGCTTTCGTCGACTGAATGACGCAAGCCACTCATATCTTGAGGATCAAATGGCTGAGGTCTTCCGCCAAGCTTTGTCGTGACAATCAGTGGCGTGTCGATTCCGGCAATCGCCCGGCCAACTGTGTATTCACTGTCAGCATAGGCCGGCGCGGTGTCGATTGCATTGACACCAAGTTCCATCGCCTCGCGCATGATGCGTTGTGTCTCAGCGACGCCGCCGGCGAGCGATGATGTGTAGAGACCTCCAATAGAAAGCACACTGATTTCAAGGTCGGTTCGGCCAAGTCTTCTTGTTTCCATGTCATTTTGCCTGATGTACGCGGGCGTCGTTTTTGTGACTCCAATAATAAACTACCATGACGGTAATTAGTAACGCCCTGAACAATCGGGGGTCGCCAAGTCGGCTTGTTTCACCAGTGGAACGGGGCTCGGCAGATGCACTTGCGTCGTGTGATGGTTTCGTTAGCAGACTCACAACAACAACAAGCATTGTGACAGACAAAATGATGGCCGGCAGTACGGCATCGAAATCGGCAACAGCGGGGCGTGTTCTCGGCGCAGGCCAGCGCTAACGCGGCTACCCAAATCGTTGACCCTTTCGTTTCCATGCGGGTCTTGGACTTCGTTGAAAGTGAATTCGGGTACAATGAATGCGTCAGCTACGTTGAAATAGTTCGTTCACCGGTTCTCCTGTGCCATCTTTGGTGACGTAGAACGGACGTTTCTCGACATTGAGATGGTACTTGGGGCTGATGCCCATCGCACGGAAAATCGTGGCGTGCAAGTCGGTGATGGAAACGGGGTTCTTCGTGGCCAGGCAAGGCCGCTCCGGCGCGGTCTCGCCATACAGCAGACCCTGCTTCATGCCGCCGCCGACCATCATGACCGACGTCCCGCCGGTGAAATGCCGGTGCAATCCGTATTGCTTCATGTTTTCCATCTTGTCTGTCTTGGCCCGTGACTGATCGATGGCCTTGGATCCTGGTATGCCTTCAATCATCATGTCGCGACTGAATTCGCTCGCCAGCACAATCAACGTGCGATCGAGCAAGCCGCGTGCTTCCAGATCGAGAATTAGCTGCGCAATCGGGCGGTCAATCTCGTCTTTCAATCGCTTGGCCGTGACATGGCCGTTCTCATGGGTATCCCAGTGATAGAAGGGAATGTACTCGGTTGTGACTTCAATAAACCGAGCGCCCGCCTCCGTCAGCCGCCGCGCCAACAAACAACCGCGACCAAAGCGGCCTGTGTCGTACCTCTCGAAACTTTCTTTGGGCTCCAAGGAGAGGTCGAATGCATTCGCGGCTGGGGATTCCAGCAACCGGTTGGCGTTTTCCAGCGATCGCAACAGCGACTCGCGCTGATAATCGCTCGACAACTGATACCCCGGCGACGCCTTGAGCAGTTGGGTGTAAGCCTCGCGGCGTTCTCGAAATCGTTTGGCGCTCATTCCTGCCGGGGGACGAACCGCGGCGGTCGCCTGCTCGGGATATGGCAGATTGAACGGGCCGAATTCGCTGCCGAGAAAACCGGCAGTCGTGAACGCCTTCAACTCTTCGGATTCGCCGACGCCACTGATTCGCTGTCCGATGTTGATGAAGGGTGGCACCGCTGGGTTCTTTGGCCCCAGCGCCCGTGCGATCCACGCGCCAATGTGTGGGGCCGCGACGGTTTGCGGAGGCACATAGCCGGTGTGCCAGTGATACTGGTGCCGCGAGTGCAAAATATGCCCCAAGTCGGCTTGGACGTGCGAGCGGATGAGCGTCCCGCGGTCCATCACCTTGGCGATTTCCGGCAGTCCCTCGGAGATCTTGATGTTGTCGACCGATGTATCAATTGCCGGAAACGTGCTGATGATTCTCTTCGCTTCCAAGCCGACCTCAAACGGCTCGTAGTGCTTCGGATCGAACGTCTCCGGCGACGCCATGCCGCCGGCCATCCACAGCACGATCACTGTGTCTGCGGTGGCAGGGAGCAGCATGTTCGTCTCATTGGCGACAGCAGTCAATTGTGGAGTCGCGACCATCGCCGCAGCCGCGGCTGCCGAACTCGCTTTGAGCATATCGCGTCGAGTAAGTTTTTCGCCCATCGTAAACATCTCCGCTACTTAGTGAATCAACTGAAACTCTGGCAACATCGTCAGTGCCCAAAGCAAATCGGCTAGACCCTCGGTCTGGTCAGATAACGCGGTGGTGGCATTTTCGCCGCGTGAACTAGCGACCCCCAGCACATTGCCCCATGGCCGAACGCCCATCGCGCCAAGCACCTTGACCGGTGCGGTGGTCTTTTCATCCTTATCCGTGGAAGCCTGCCACGACTCGTCGCTCACAATGCGGCGTTGCGAACCGTCGGGCATCGTCAGGTCCAGGCACAAGGCAAATCCCCGAACTCCGCCAGCATCGGCCGCTTCGACTCGAAGCTGATTGACACCCGGCTGAAGCGACTCGCTGATGTCGATGTTAACCGGCACCTGCCAATCGCTACTCTTGGCGACACGTTTGCCATTGAGATAGAGCGTCATGCTATTGTCGCAAGTGGCGACAAGCTGGGCGCTCTTTGCACCACCGGCGAACTCTTTTTGCAATTGGCAAGCGTCCGCATTGCTGGCATCCCAAATCCACATTGGCACCGCGCCGGCGGAACCCCCATCAGCCGAAGGCGTCGCAGCGGCCTGTGATGGACTTTCTGGCAACGCGGTCGCGTCTCCCAGCAAATTCCGGGCGACGACCCGCTCCTCCTTCGTCGGGCGTCGTCCGATCGCTTTCAGATAGACAGAGTCGATCAAAGCGTCGGGCGAACTTGGCGACTGGGCCAGCCAATGTTTGGCGCCGTTCAGTAGCTTTGTGTTGAGCGTCGCCCCATTGGTCATTTCGATCGCTTGCAGCGTCGTCGCAATCGACTCTCGGCTCGTGACCACCTGCTCACGATTCGGCCGACCCAACACACGCGTCAGCGTGTCATCGTTCTGCAACGCCGCACGAACGCCAATCGACGTTTCATTGGGCACGATTTCGGCTGGCAAATTAGCCACTGCTTCTCCAGACCAATCGCCGGTCAGCGTCGAAACGGCATCGGCGAACATCTCGGCACTCATTCGTTTGACCAGCGGGCCGCGGAGAACAAAATCTGTCGTGTCGGGGCCGGGAGCGCCGACCGCCTGGCTTTGATAGACGCGGCTTGTGCAGATCAACCGCATCGTGCGCTTCAAATCGTACTGATGATCCGCCAAATCCTTCGCCAGCCAATCGAGAAGATCCTGGCTGAACGGCGGCTGATCCATATCGTCGACCGGCTCGACGATGCCGCGACCCATCAACTTCGCCCAGAGGCGATTCACCATTGTGCGCGCGAGCCGGCCGTTCTCTGGCTTGACGATTAACTTAGCCAACTCATTCATCTTGGTCGCTCGATCGGCCTTGCCGTCGATGGTGCCCAGCTCCGGGAAAATGAACCCGACGCCCGCAACCTCGCCGGTTGGCTCGTCGCAGCGATGTAGCTCAAGTGGCTCGTCGGAAAACACGCTCGCCAATGCGTAAGCATCAGCCAACTTCCATTGGTTCACAAAACTGTCGTGGCAACTTGCGCACTTGAGATTCGTTCCCATGAACACCTGGCCGACATTCTGGGCAGCTTGCATCTCGCGCCGCTGACTTTCATTGACGTTGCCCCGCCACTTGATGCCGTTTATGAAACCAGCCGATCCACCCCTGCCAGAAACCAATTCATAGACGAACTCATCGTACGGCTTGTTGTTGTAGAGCGACGCATACAGCCAGTTGTCGATCCGCGCACGCCCCCCATCGATAAAGCCGGTGCCCTGGTAGGCGCTGCGAAGCATGTCGGACCAGAACGTCAACCAGTGCTCGGTGTACGCCGTCTTACGTGCGAGCAGGCGATCGACCAACGCCGCACGCCGGTCGGGCGACGGGTCGGCAACGAATGCTTCCAGCTCATCGACTGGTGGCAGCAAACCGTTCAGGTCGAGGTACACGCGGCGCGCAAAGGTGCGGTCGTCGACCAGCGGACCCGGCGCCACTTTGTGCTCCGAAAAATATCCCGAGAGCAGCCGATCGATCGGGTTCTTCAGTGACTCGGTAGGGGGCGGGAGCGTGACGGTGCGCGGTTCCAGCGGTGCCTGTGGAAACTGGCGGAACGTAAATCCGGTTTCCCACTCAAGCCCGTCGTCGATCCATTTGCGGAGCGTGTCGATCTCGGCCGCAGTCAGCCGGTCCCCCTCGGGTGGCATTTGGACGTCAGGGTCGGTCGACGTCACGCGTTCGATGAGCACACTCTGGTCGCTCTTGCCGACGACCACCGTTTTCGACTCGATCACCATTCCACGGGTGTCCATCGACAGCCCGCCTTCGTACGTACCGTCTGTATGGCACTCTGCGCAATGCTTGGTCAAGATCGGCAACACACCATGCGCAAAGTCGACCGAATCCTGGCCGTAGCACAACGCCGCCGACAACACCCAGAGGATGCACGCTTGAACCTTCGAAAACGTGAGCACACTATGATTTTTCATGAGTTTGTCATCTCTCGTATTTTACACACCTAAGCCGATCATCACGTCTCTATTTCCCGTCGATCGTTGGAAAGGGAATCGGTCCCCCTCTCACTTCATCCTAGCGAGCAGTCGTGGAAAGTGGAACTAAGTAGTGGCGAGCCATCGAGTCGGTAAGCGATGGTTGTGCGTCGTCCGCCCTACCCTCTGGCGGTACTTGCGACCACCGCGACTCGAGACAAAATTCTTCGCTAAGTTTGCATCATCGTGCTGTCAGTTGACCGTTGAACACGAAAATTCGCTCGCGGAATGAAGTCCGATAAGATACAATGCGGGCCGAGACCGGCGTGGCGTGGCGTGCGGCCGGTTCGTATGGGTAATTCTCGGCAGGAATTAAATCGATGGCTCGATCAACAAAACATGGTTTCACGCTCGTCGAATTACTGGTGGTGATCGCTATTATTGGTGTGCTTGTTGCGCTGTTGTTGCCGGCAGTACAAGCCGCTCGCGAGGCCGCGCGCCGTACGCAGTGTGCCAACAATCTGCGGCAATTGGCGCTGGCGCTGCAAACCTATGAGTCAGCCAAAAGAACCTTCCCGAGCGGTCTACTCAGCTCGCCACGAACTTCCTTCTGTGCGTTTCTGCTGCCCAACCTCGAAGAGGGCAACCGTCTCAACGGCTACGACTTCGAGGTCGCTTGGCCAAGCCAAAAATGGGAAGTGCAAGAGCGCATGTTTTCTTACCTGCCGGTCTACCACTGCCCGAGCGACGAACCGTTACAAAAACTTTCCGGCGCAGCGATCAGTTCGGGCAATGCACCGCCACGTTACAAGGGCAACTACGGTGCGAACTTTGGTCCCGACAATTTTGGAAGCGCACGTCAATGGGCGCCTTTTGCAATTAACTACGGCGCCGAGCCGAGGGAAATCACCGACGGACTCTCGAACACCTTGGCCATGATGGAGATGCTGCAAGCCCCCACACCGCCAGGAGGCCAAATCGACCGACGGGGCGACATTTGGAATGAAGGCCCTGGGAACTATGCCATCACGACATGGCTCACTCCCAACAGTTCGGCCCCCGACGCGACACTTTGCGCCGATCAGCCCGAAATACTGCTGCCTTGCATCAACAACGGCGGGGGCAACAATTCCTACATCGCCGCCCGTAGCCGCCATCCGGGAATTGTCCAGGTCATGTTGTTGGATGCCTCGGTACACACATTATCTGACGATATTGGGCTCGAAGTGTGGCGAGCGCTCTCGACACGAGCCGGCGCAGAAGTCGTAGCGCTGCCTTAAGCCGATTGACCTCGGTATTTGGCCGACCAACGGCAGCCATCACTGTGAACAACTTTTTGAACTACATTTTTTGAGAAGCACATGTTTCGTGGCATAACTCTCGTCATCGCGGCACTTGCGCTAGTCGGCTGCAATGGTTCCACCGATGGTCGGCTGCAAATCACAGGCGAAGTCACCTACGACGGCCAGCCGCTGCCAGACGGTTACCTGATTCTCCAGCCGCTAAGCGGTGGGTCGTTTGCTGGCGCTCCGATCAAAAAGGGGAAGTTTACCGTGGGCGGCAAGCGAGGTCCCAAGCCGGGCAAGTACCAGATCGTTATCGAAGCCCGCCGCGAAACGGGCAAGATGATTTCGACCGACCCAGATTTTCCCGAACAGCAAGAGCCGGAGACAGAGCAATACCTGCCCGAGCGCTACAACGAGCGTAGCGAATTGACCGAAGACCTATCGCCCGATAACACGTATTTCGAGTGGAATCTCACTTCCGAAAAGCCTCGCGCGAACTAAGTAGCGGCTCAAGAATCGCTTGGTCATTTTTTTACCACTGAGTCCCTGCATGCACTACAAACGTCGACCGCGAATCGCGGGAGAAAACGAAGCTCGAAAGCTCAAAACGGGGAAACTCATGCTTCGCAACTCAGACAGCTCGATCCACATTCCCGCCACTTCTGGATGCCTGTCCCCGTTTGGTGTTCTCCCGTTTGGTGTTCTACATGTCGGCCGTACCGCCTAAAGCGTTCGCCGACCGGCCTGATTCGGTCGAATCAGGCGTCGTGAGGATCTCCCGCCCCGTTGCCAGTCGAAAGGGCGCGTTTGGAGTTTTCAGACATGCACAGGTTCTCCGACTCCGCCGTGCCGCGTTGACCCTCGCCATGTCGCGTCCCCGCGTGTTGCCTTCCACAGACAGGACAGTGTCGGCACACGGAAGTTCTGATTTCGGAGCTCGATGGCTGGCCTATCTGTACCTCTTGCCGATGCTACACCCGCCACGTTACCGTGACTGGCGTACGGGCACGGGTGATTTGGTGGGGCCGAGACGACTGGCTAGGTCTTTCTCGTCGGACTCTTTCATTCCTGACTCCAAACCAGTTTATCCCGGCGCTTACCCTGTCCCCGTTTGCCCGTTTGGTCATGTGTGCCCGTTGGCGTGCCTTTTCAAGTGGCTCCGTTTTCCCCACCCCATTTTGCAGCAAACGCAACCAATTGTTCCCGATTCAATGTTTGTAAGTCCTCGATATCACGCTGAAACGGTGCGTTACCCAGTTGGCACAAAGCTGTAAAATAGTCGAGCAGCCTAGCGTGTAGCTGGTCGGGAAATGCGACCGCTTCGACGACCACATCACCGCTATAAACTGGGTCAACTATGCTAATCTGAAGCCAGTTCTTGTTACTGGTTTTCGGCGGTTCCAGTTCTAACCTAATCGGTTTCCCAGTGGCGTCGTACAGTTGCCATAATCCATTCTCGATATCTGGACTTTCAACGTTTGATCGCATTTCCTCGATTGAGTTAAAGACAGCTAAGGTGGCGTCGCAAAAACCGATAATCGGATAATTTATACTCACCTCGTGGCCTTTCCCGTCAAAATCGGTGCCAGAAGCTGGTATCTTCCGGCTTTGTTGCCCAGGGTCGATGTCTTCAGCTCGATCCACATTCCCGCCAATTCAAACTTCAATTGTCTCCCCAACCACAAGCTAAGACAAGCGAACGGCACAGCGATTCCCAGTGCTTCGCACTGGGCTGAAAGAGTGAGCCTTTCAGGCTCGAATCATGGGATTGGCCGATGCTGAGACAGCTTGCAATATGGCCAATAATTGTTGTCGAAATCGGCCACCCGATGTGGTAGAAAGGGCGTACTGAAAAATGTGTTCGATACGCTGCACTGGACGAGCCAGACAGTCGCACCCGGCACCTCAACCCTTTCTACTAGACTCTCCACACTCGACTCTCGACGCTCAAAAATGGGTTTTGTCCAAAACGTCGCCAACTGGTCAGTCAAAACCCAGGTACGAAATCCCCAGGCCATGCTCGAAATCGACTGGAAAACAAGACGTTTTTGCGATTTCGGCGAGAGACAAAATTCGGGGTTTTGTCCCCTCCAATCGTGTTTTCGATTTCGTGGTCAAAACGATCAAAACCGACGACGTTCAAACGGTGTCACGGGGCAATGGAACCATCCTGTGAAATTCGTTCGAGCCACCATCAACCCGATCACGCCGGCCACGATGATCATCCGCGTGCTCGGTTCCGGAACAACGGCGGCTGTGGTGCCGACGGTTGCTGCGGCACCTTGCGATTTTCCAAAGTTCGATCGCCAAAGTTGGTAGTCCTCGACATCGATGACGCGATTGCCGTTGCCATCGGCGGCGAGTTTCGTTTGCGAACCGAGCGAATCTCGCCACACGGTGTAGTCGGCCGCGTCGACGCGGCCATCGCTGTTGTAGTCGCCCGGTTGGTTTTCGGCGAATGGCCCGACGGCGAAACTCACCGAGTTGTAATTCATGATGCCGGGTTGCTGGCCGAAGTTGCCCCATTCGACACTATTATCGTGAAGGCCCGAAAGTCCATTGATGTAGGCAACGTGCTGTCCATCGAATTCGAACGCGACCTTTGCGACAGCCGGGTCGTAGGCAAAGGCAAAACTATGAAACGCCTCCGTCGCAGATCGACTCGATGTGAGCACGCGATAGTCGAGTCCTGTTGAATTCCATAGGCCAGCTCGCAACAGGCCAGCCGAAGTGTGGCCAAGCGTAAATAAGTAAATACGATTGCTGAGTGTGATCTGCAGGCCGAAGTTGCGATCGACAACCGTCTGGCCAGTCGGAATCTCGTAGCGAGCGTTGGTCTCAAATCGCCAACCGTCGCTGAGTGCGTCGTTAACATGCGAGGGAAACAGTGGTGCGATGTAAAATCCATATTGGCCATTTGTCGAGGTCGACATCCGAGTTGCCGCCTGTCCGGTTCCGGCCACGTTCGCAACATAGCTCGACGTCACCCCTTGGCTAAGGAGGTACCAGTCGAACCAGTGCGGACCGGCGGCACCCTGAGCGGCCGCATTGTGTTCGTAGATCATCTCCGCGGATACAGATGTACCAAACGCGAGTGCAGTGAAAGCGACGAGGGCGTAGTTTTTGATCGCTGGCATGGCGAGGCCTTTTTTTCCGATCGACGCCGCCCAGTATCGCCGATCGACCGGTCGGCTGCCAAGCTGGAAAACCGCTGTTTTTAGCCAGGCACCCACCGCACCCGTCGTTAATTCCGCAATAATCGGCAACGCTGGCAAGCGACTGAGCGGCGCAGTTCGGTGGTGTTTTGCGATGGCCAATGGCAGGGATTTCGGCTTGCGGCAATTCGCGGTCTTCGCAACTTCAGAAGACATTCTTGCCCGCTTGGTTGAGCTAGACTTGTGACGAAACTTCCTTTTGAGTGAGTCGATCTCATGCATACGATTGCCACGCCAGAATCGCTGTCGGTCGAGGGACAGGCCATCGTCGAACTCGCGGCGAAGAATCGGGGCGTGTTCGAGATTGCCACCCGGGCCGACACACGCGGGCCCGCCATTCGCGCGGGTCACTCCAAACTCTACGATCCCCACGACCCCGACTACGCGAAGCGATGTCGCGAGACGGTACCAGAGCTGATCGAGTTATTGCTGGTGAAAGAAACGCGCGATCGCCAGCACTTCGAGCTCACCAACTTTGGCTGGCAACTGAGCCGCAGATTCTGTGTGAAGCCGACAACGGGTTCCGAAGTCGCCGGTGGTGCCACCATTTGCCTGCAACGCGATCACGAAGAACTAGCCCACAACGAATTGACACACGATGACACGGCGCACCATAGTAGTGACGCGACACCCCCCAGCGAGCCCACACCACCGACCGAACAGAAGGCCGAGCTGCCAAGTTCGGCGCTGTGGAACACCGAAGCGGTAAGCGAGAAAGAGTCGCTGTTATCAGCGCTTGGGCTCGAAGACAGCTTTCGTCCCGAAGAGCCACGAACGCTCAAGGAGACCGGTCTCAATGGGGCGTTCGTCGACGACCTGATTCTGAAAGTGTTGCTAGGGGCCGGATCGCTCTCGGGACGCGACATCGCTGAGCAACTCTGTTTGCCGAAGGGAGTGCTCGAAGATCGTCTCGATGGGCTCCGCCAACGGCAGTACCTGACACCGACCGGATCTGCCCTGTTGGGCGACCACGTCTATCAACTGACCGATCCGGGACGCGAGCGCGCCCGACTCGCGGCACAAGAGTGTGCCTACGCCGGTCCGGCTCCCGTTCCGCTCGAAGACTATCTCGATTCAGTGCAAGCACAAACGATTCGATCCGAAAAACCGAAACGGGCTCAACTCGAAAAGGCTTTTTCAGACATCAACGTCGAGCCGCGAATGCTCGCACAACTCGGCCCGGCCATCAGCGCCGGCAAAGGGATGTTTATCTATGGTCCACCCGGCAATGGCAAAACAACCGTGGCTCAGCGAATCACGCGATGCTTTGGCCAAAACATCTTGATCCCTCATGCGATTGTCGAAGGGGGCCAGATCATCAAATTCTACGACGCGTCGTGTCACGAACTGGTCGAGTCAAAAGCCAGCAGCTTGCTTATGACCTCGGATCACGACCGCCGTTGGATTCGCATCAAGCGACCGACTGTTGTCGTGGGGGGTGAATTGACGATGGATAGCCTCGAATTGAAACACGATTTGGTGAGTCACGTGAGCGAGGCGTCGCTACAACTCAAGAGCAACTGCGGAAGTCTGCTCATCGACGACTTCGGGCGCCAACGCATCAATCCGACGGAACTGCTCAATCGATGGATTATTCCGTTGGAAAATCGGATCGACTATTTGAGCCTCGCCAACGGCAAGAAGATTGAGGTGCCCTTCGAGCAGCTCATTATCTTCTCGACGAATCTCGAGCCTCACGACCTGGCCGACGATGCGTTCTTGCGTCGGATTCCATTTAAGATTGAGATTGGCGCGCCGTCACGCGACGAATTCATCAAGCTGTTCGGTATCTTTGCAAAAAAGCTAGAAGTCGATTGCCCGATCGAGTCGATCGAGTATCTGCTGGCCGCTCACTACGACAGTTGTGGCCGTCCGTTTCGTCGTTGCCAAGCACGAGATTTGTTAGACCAAGTCGCGCACTTCTGCGAATACAACGAGTTGCAACCAGTCGCAACGCCCGAAATACTCGACCACGCGGTTACCAACTACTTTACCGCCATGGCGGGTGGGTCGGCCGAGTGATGGCGCAGCAACAGCCTAGTTGAAACTAGGCAATCACAATCCCCGCCCGTTGCTAGGCAATCGACGGCGACTCGTCGTAATAGGTTGAGTTCGCACTCAATTGCACCGACGGAGCCTTCAGGGGGGCCTCGAGTGGCACAACAAGGTCTCTCGTGCTCGCGTAGTCGTCGATGTCGCGGTAGTAGGTAAGCGTGTCGATCGGGTCGGCCACCAACGACGCGAGGCTCTCGCGAGTCACGAAACCAACCGGGCGGCTGCCCTCATTCACCATCAGCAGATCGCAATCGTGTTGTGCGAATGCGTCGAAGACCTCGTGAATCGGCTGGTCGTGACGCACGGACGCGGGCAGCGGGCTCATCAGATCCGCTTCCCGAAGCGACGACTGACTCGTTGCCGACAAGCTAGTGGTCGATAACACACCAATGACCACGTCGTCGCGATCGACAACAGGAAGACAGGGGGGTATGCAGTGCGGCTGTTTCGATTCGACGGCCCATTGATATAGTTGGCTAGCCGACCTCATACGGTCGTGCGGAATGTGGACGCAGAATGCCTCCATAATGTGAAGAGCCGCCACCTGCTCGAATGGCCCACCCGACTCCATACGCGACTTCCAAGCTTCGATGGTCTCGCTTAATTTCTCGAATTCTAGCAAAATGTTGCCGCCAAAACTCCTGCCATTCAGGAGCATGTCGAGTCCACTTTCGAGTTGCTGTTCGACGGGGCGGTCGTGAATGATTGGGTGAATCAATGCCGTGACCGAGGGAACGAATCGCGGGGTGCCGTGTTCCACGTTGCTGTCATTGGCTGCTTGCATGACGCGCTGGGCAAGAGCGCGTGTTTCGGCCCCAGAGCCATCGAAAATGGCAACCGCAAACCGGCATTCGCCCAGAACGGCGAACTTGCCGGCACCAAAATGTTCGGCCAATGAGCGAGTCAGCACAGCCGTGATGCTGTCGATCGCCTGCTGTCCGTGTCGTGCGGCGATTTCGTCGACGTTGTCGAGCGAAACCAGCAGTAGCTCACTTGTTACCGCCGGCGAGGTAATGGTGAGCTGCCGCTCGAGATAACGAACGAAGCCCCACTTCGTCATCGCTCGGGTCTTGGCATCTCGACCGCCGGTAGAGCGAAAGCGACGTTCGAATTCTAGTTGCCGAACCGCGCAGCGGAGCCGCGCCAACAATTCACAAGCATTGATGGGATAGTCAATGATGTCGTCGGCACCGGCGGCCAAGTATTTTTTCGTGAGTTTTGACTGTGCGGCGGGACGAATGACGATTTGAATGCTGGTCGAGCTGTTGCGAGGTGCCGAGAACCAATCATCGACCTCTTCGGAGTCACGCCCATCGAGTAAGACGATGCGATCAGACGCAGCCGATTTCCAAATTGCGTTCACGCTCCAATCCGAAGAGGTGGAGACTTGGTAACCCAGGGCGGTGAGATTCCAAGCGGTGTCGCACAACAGGTTGGTGTCACTCGACACAATCGTAACGGGTGGCGCGATTCTAGTGGCTGACATGAGTGCCTCGCGGGCGGAAGTGAATAGGCTGCGTCGCAATTCGAAGTCTGCGAAGTAAGCCTAGCACGAAATCATCCGGATTGACGGCATCGAAAACGAAGATGTCTTGAGCTCCGTTTTTTATGCTAGGGTTTGTTTAGTTGCGCGCTCGTTACGCGACACAATACGCCCTGCGAATTTTTTACTTCGCTCACCACCAATTCAATTCTACTGCTGGTCTGCGCTACCAACACTTGTATAAGCGACAATAGGTGCTGCCGTGATCCCGATGTTTCAACACGATTCTGACTCTCGACCACGGCTCGAATTTTATGCGCCCGAGAGTTCGCAGCGTAAAACGGCGTATATCGACCACACGCCGTTTACGATTGGCCGCTGTGAAGGGGTCGACCTACCGCTCCCTTCGACGAGCGTTTCTCGCGAGCACGCGCAAATTCTTCGTAGCGGCACCGGTTTTCGACTCAAAGACCTGGGCAGCACAAACGGCACCGAGGTTAACGGACAACCGATCGATGAAGCAGTCATTATGGATGGCGATGCCATCCGAGTGGCCGATGTGAATATTACTTTTTGTAGTTCGTCGATGGGACGACTGCAGCGAATTGTGACTCAGCCCATGCGGAATGCATCGCGCTCGGTAAATTCGTCGACGCTCGATGCCGCCTCGTTAGCGGCGCGCAGCCTGCAAGAAGCCGTGTTGTGGCAGAGCGTACCCCTGCGTTGGACCACGACTCCGCAGCGCGACAATGTGACGGTAGCAATCGACCAGCCACTTGCCGCGCTTATGAAAACACCCCACGACAGTGAACACAGCCGGCCGCGAATTCGGCTACAGTCCATCGCCTGGCGATTGGCGGCCGAGCGCGTCGCCGCTTCGAACTGGAACGGCACCGTTCTGGCCCGCATCGAGAACGTCCACTGCGTCGACTCGACGGTAATCGACGACCTGGCCGATTCCATGACCGAACTCCCGTTGGCTTGTCGATGGGGGGCTTTGCTTCCCTGGAACCCGGCGAGTGCCAATTCGCATCTCCACCAACTCGCCAACGAGCTCACTACACAAGGAATTCTGTATGCGATCAAAGGGTTTTCTGGTGCTGCATCAGGCATCGATACGCTGCGCTCGGCTCGCCCCCAGTTCTTGGTATTGAGCACTACGTTTGTCGAAGGAGTCCTTAGCCATCCGCGACGAGGCCAGCAACTCAGCGATGTGCAACTCGCATGCGAGTCGCTCGATATTCCACTTTACTTGCCGAGTCGCTTATCGATCGCGGCCACCCAAGCATGTGGCGCGTTGGGGCTCGATCAGTTGATGTCAGAGGGCTTCGTCGTTGACGCGTTTCGAGACGCCGCACCCCAACGGCTCGCACCGGTCCCGTCCTGCTAATTTCTCGCCTTCGGTATAACGTATGTCGACTTCTGTCGCCCCACCCATTGCTGTACCGCTTGGCTATACCATCGTCGAACGGATCGGCGCAGGAGGATATGGCGAAGTTTGGAAAGCCATTGCGCCAGGTGGTGTCGAGAAGGCCATCAAGGTTGTGTTCGGCCACTTTAACGAAGAGTTTGCCGAACGGGAACTCAAGTCGCTGGAACGCATCCGCACGGTGCGACACCCCTTCTTGTTGTCGGTCGAGCGGTTTGACCTTGTCGAAGGGCGACTCGTCATTGTGACCGAGCTCGCCGACAAGAGTTTGAGTGATTTGCATAAGGAATTCACCGAACAAGGCGAGCGGGGAATTCCACGCGATCAGTTGCTGAGTTATCTCTGGGACTCGGCCGACGCGCTCGACTGCCTCGCCGAGCGGCACTCGCTGCAGCATCTCGATGTGAAGCCCGAGAACATACTCATTCTCGGCGATCACGGTATCGTCGCCGACTTTGGGTTAGTGAAAAAACTAACGACGCGTACTCTGAATTCCATGATGGGGGGAATGACGCCCGTCTATTCGGCACCTGAGATTTTCGACGATAATCCGTCGGCCCAAAGCGATCAGTACAGCTTGGCGATCGTCTATCAGCAAATGCTGACGGGCACGTTGCCTTTCGCCGGTCGCACACCGGCCCAATTGGCCAAGCAGCACACCCAAGCGGCTCCCGATGTTGGCCCGTTGCCACCAGCCGACCAAGCAATCGTTTGCCGGGCTCTCGAAAAGAATCCTTCACAGCGATTTGCCAACTGCCGGGCGTTCGTGACAGCGCTGCGCGATGGCAACAACCCCCACAAGCAGTCCGACGAGCGTAGCGCCTTAATCACCACTGCTCGGCACGAACAACTCAAATCGGCCGAAGACACACACCGTATGGCGGCTTTGGCGACGCAAGATACCCAGCACGCACAAGCGATTGCCCGCGCGAGGCACTCCGAGCAAGTCGCAAAGCCCGAGCAAGCCAGGCGAGCCGAGGCTAATATCCCCGAACTCGAGTATCCCCCGGTATCATCCGAAATCATCGATGTCGCTATCGACCGAGAATCGCACGGCGATGTGAGCGGCGATGCCAACCAAGTTGTGCCGACTCTTGTGGTGGGGATTGGTGGGTTCGGCACCGAAATGGCGATGCATATTCGCCGGCGAATCGATTCGCTGCCCGACGGTTCGGTCGCCAAAACCGTCACCTCGTTGCTGGCCATCGACGTCGATAGCAAATCACTGCAATCACTGCGAAGGTCGGGCGATGGCGGTTTGCCCATGACAACGCGGCATATTCCCTTGCGGCGACCGCGGCAGTATCGCGATGCGTCGCAGGATCTGCTTCGGTGGCTTAGCCGACGGTGGCTCTACAACATACCTCGTTCGTTAGAGACCAACGGATTTCGACCACTCGGTCGCCTCGCACTGGTCGACCACGCCGACGACGTTCTCCGCGACTTGGGTGCGAGTTTCCGTTCGTTGGCCGACTCACAATCGGACACGCCAACGGTGAGGGTACTTGTATTGGCCGGAATGAGCGGGGGCACCGGTTCGGGAACCGCGATCGATCTGGCAGCAGCCACACGATCGGTAGGCAACGATCTTGGTGTCGCTGTCGACGTTCACGCGATCTTGGCTAGTACGTTCGAACCAACTGGCAACGAGATGCTCGCGGGTGCAAATATGTATTCGTTTCTCACCGAAATCATGCACGCACAGACTCACGGCAATAAGGGCGAGCACACACCGCCAGGAATGGCATCGCGATTCGAGTCGCGGCAAAGGCCCTTCGACACGGTGAACATCGTCCCGATCGCATCGCGTTCACAAGCCACGGAGCGGGAGTTTGCGTTCAAGTCGATTGCCGAGTTTGTCACAACGATGATCGAGGATCGAGCCCCCGGCGTAAAGCAGCTTTGCGCGAATTCCGACACGGGTTTTTCGCTATCGACTTTCGCCTGCATTAACACCGGTGAGCTTCACGATCAGCACAATTCTCTCGGTCAAACTACCACAGAACTGGCGGACGACTTAGACGAGCACGCCGGCATGTTAAAGCGAATTGAAGAACTCGCCGAAATGCGTCCGCTCGGTTGTGGCTACGAGCGCGCGAGCGTCTTTGCGATGTCCGCTAATCACGACTCCACAATAGACCTGGCGGCAATCGAGCAACGGTTCCCGTCAATCGCGAGACGCACGACGTCGATGCCCGATTCTTACCTGGCGGTCTTGGGTCGCAAGTTACCCGCGGTGGCTCTGGCAGCGCAGATTGCCGACGCCTTGCCAGAAGTCCATGCTGCCGCAAGTCGGTTGCAGACCCGCAGCGACATCGAATGGCAAGACATACGCGCAGTCGCTGCGATTGGCGAGTGCGAAGGACAAATTGCCGGTGGCTGACCTCGCAATGAATTTTCACGTGAACCGCGATTGGCAGTCGGCATCGCGTCACTCGTGGCAGATCCGTTAGCCGCCACGGCCGGCATTCTTCGCGTCGTAAACTGCCCCAGGGGTAGACCGACCATGCTCGCCATAGCACCTTTGCGCGCCCGCATTGTGCCGCTCGAATCGCCTGTAACGATTGTCGGGCTACGAAATTGCAGCCTCGATCATTGTTGCCAATTGGCGACACAAAGGTCCCAAATGAAAGCTAAGTTTTAGAATAGTCGGAATCACCGAACATAGCGGTACATCGGCGACGACTAAACTGAGCAATCGCGAGACCGCGAGACCAGCAATATCCTTTAAGAAAACGCTTTGCGTACTGTACGGGGCAACTAATGATGACAGCCGAATGCCTTGACCGATTTGCTTCGATCATCGACACCGACGAACTCGTCAATCGCTGTATGGGAAATATCGACTTTGCGAGTCGCATTTTGCAATTGCTGTCAGCGCAGTGCGATACCGAGATCGACGCACTCGAACGCGCCCTCCAGCTCAATCACAGTGACGACGCCTGCCGCATCGCCCATCGACTCAAGGGGGCGTTCGCCAACGCGGCAGCCCATCGCTTGAGCCAGCTTGCCGACGATGTCTGCCGCGCAGCACGCAACAGCGAATACGAGACCGCGAACACAGCCATGAACCGGTTGCGGCATGGCTGGGATGAATTTACGACTTCCGCGCTCGATGTGATCTAGATCGACCGAGCGTCGCTTGGTTCATTGGGACGTCATGTGACAAATTGAGTGAAGAGAGACTCCCAAACAAACGAGGGGCATCAAGATGAAAGTACTCGTAGTTGACGACGACATTGTGTCGGCCGAATTACTGAAGAACACACTGCTCGCTTCGGGCTATGAAGTCACATGTGCATCCGATGGTATCGAAGGCTACGAATATGTTCGTACCGGTGAGTTTTCGATTGTCATCTCTGACTGGGAAATGCCGGGAATGCAAGGCGACGAATTGTGTCGCAAAGTGCGCGAACGAAACGGCAGCGGCTATATCTTTTTCATTCTGCTCACAACACACGGCGACCTTACCCACCTAGTCGGTGGCTTAAAAGCGGGTGCCGACGACTTTTTGATCAAGCCATTTCAACCCGAGGAACTGCGGCTAAGGCTACGAACGGGTGAACGTGTTTTGTCGCTCGAAAGCCGCGATGTGCTGCTCTTTACGCTGGCGAAACTAACGGAGTCGCGCGACAACGAAACCGGATTGCATGTCGAGCGGATGCGCGAATACAGTCGCATTCTGGCTCACGAAATGTCGAACTGGGGCGAGTTCAAGGATGAGATCGATGGCGACTACGTGCAGCTCATCTACCTCACGTCGCCGATGCACGACATCGGTAAAGTTGGCATTCCCGACAATATTTTGTTGAAACCGGGAAAGCTCACGCACGAAGAATTCGAGATCATGAAGTCGCACGCGAAGATCGGGGGCGATACACTCGCGGCTGCCGTGGCTGTCAATCCGTCGGCTCGCTACCTGCAAATCGCACGCGACATCGCCCTCACCCATCACGAAAAATTTGATGGATCAGGCTATCCCTATGGTTTGATCGGCGAAGACATCCCCCTCTGCGGACGCCTTACCGCGCTCGCCGATGTCTACGACGCTTTGACGTCAAAACGTGTTTACAAACCCAAGTTCAGCCACCAACGGGCTCGCGAAATCATCTTAGAGGGATCGGGTAGCCATTTTGACCCGCGTGTGGTCGAAGCCTTCCGGCGTCGCGAACACCACTTCATCGAGATCTCGAATGCTCTCGAAGAACCGGTCGAGCCCAAAGCAAGAATTGCCTTGCCCGAGAGTGCAGAACTAGTGCCAGTCGGCAGCTAGCAGTCGTTCGGTTTGCTCGAAGCCGAGAGCGTGGCGGGCAGATGGCTCACCTGAAGAGTCTTCGCAACCCGCACAAGTTTCGCCTCACTCGATTGCGACTGCCACCACGCGACAAAGGCGGCTAATTGAAACGCCTATTGCGGTCGATTCGATACTAGGGGCATTGTGGCCTCTACGGGCGCACATCCCCACCCGGCTTTCGTTCGGCAGCGTCGTCTGTTGTCCGCTCGCTAGTATTTCTCGCTTTCGAGTCACAAATCATGTATCTGAACAGAGTTGAGTGGCCACTGCGGATTGTGCTGTTGATGTTGCTCGCCAGCGCCGCGGTACCGGTGTGGGCCGACGGAATCACGCTCGACGGCGTGTCGGCCATTTCTATCGGCCGCGGTGGCACCAATCTCGCCTTCTCCGACAACGCCTCGGTGCTGCACGACAACCCGGGTGCGATGGGGCAAATGGCGGGCGATGGCATGCTGCAAATCGGCGGCACCTTTCTGTTCACCCAATTCGACTACGGCGACCCCGACAACGGTCAGCACCGCGCCCAGAATCAAGTCTATCCATTGGCCGAAATTGGCTACATAAAACGGATGTCGGACGAGTGGACGCTTGGTGCGGGCATCTATACTCCCACCGGATTCGGTTCGATCTACGGACTCAACGGACCCGCGCCATTCAACGGAGTACAAAAGTACGAGTCGTTCGGCTCACTCACCAAGATGCTGATCGGAGCTTCGTACACTCCCTGCGATTGTGATTGCATTTCGATCGGTGCCACGGTTGGTCCTGGACTCAGTTTCGTCAATCTCGAAGGCCCCTATACGCTGCAGGGTCCAACCGCGCCGGGATTGCCGTCGTTGCTCGACATGGGCGTCGATGGTGTGGGATTCACCTGGAGCATCGGCGCGTCGTGTCAATTGACGCGCGATACGACCATCGGTTTCTCGTATCTAGGCGAAGTGAACATCGATGCCGAAGGAACCGTCGGCTTGACTTCGCCACTGGGCATGACAACCTACGACGCGGATGCGTCGATCGCCTGGCCTCGTTCGTTGGGTGCCGGTATCCGCCACCAACTAAACGACCGTGTGGTCGTTGCTACCGACCTGATCTGGTACAACTGGTCGAACGCCTTCGACTCGATCGAACTGAGTCTCCGCAATCCAAGTAACGGAGCTTATCCGCCCGCGGCAGTCGAGAGTTTTCCCCTAAACTGGAGCGATACGCTGTCGACTCGTGTCGGCTTGGAATACAAGTTTTGTAACGGACACGTCGGCCGGCTGGGCTATGTGCATCACAAGAGCCCGATTCCCGCCAGCACGATCACACCTTGGATTCCCGGAGCACTTGAGAATGCATTCTCGGTGGGCTACGGATTCGATTGGCGCGGCTGGAACACCAGCCTCGCCTACATGTACTCGTTCGGTCCCACTGTTGAAGTCGGCACCAGCGCATTCATCGGGGGTGACTTCGATCAAAGTGTCCATCGCAATCGGTCGCATGCGATCTCGTTCGGTCTGTCGCGCGCACTGGGGCCCTCCTGTTGCCGTTAGCAATCGTTCGGGCCAGTTGTCGCACAGCCAAAGCACGCTTTCGCTCAAATCAACTCAATTGCTCTGCCGAGTCTTGCATCACCGGCGAACTCGCTGTCAGCGGCAAGTGGAAGTGTGGCTTTGGTACGGGCGTGCCGTTGTGTGAGACGGCCGTCGGCCGAAAAGTTGCGGGCATCGGATCGTTCGCGCAACCCCCAGAAATCGTGCAAAATTGATAGATCGAATAGACGGGATCAGTCGCGTCGGGGAAATAGACGTCGGACGTAACGACTTCGAGGCATCGCAGTCCGAGATTTTCAATAAACTCCTCGGGCCGATCGCTACCGAAGGTGAACGGTTCGCCCAAGACCTGCATACCGTGCATGAAATTTTGCACTTCCTTCGGAAACGATGGCGTATCGACAATTGGTCCACGATCGATGATGTCGACCCACAGTAGGCTGTCGGCGTGAGTCAGCAACTGCTGCATGTCGCAGAGAATCGCTTCGACTTCCGCTTCTTGAAAGTACATGCTCATCCCTTCCCACATAATGAGCACTGGGCGATCGCTCGGCACTCGTTCGGCTAGCGCCTGCCGCACCGTCATTGTTCGCAGATCGACGGGAATCTGAACGCGCTCGATTCCGGGTGGGTCGGCAATGTGGTGGCGATTGAGTCGAAGGGCACGCTCGTCGAGCGTTGTGGGAAAGTCGAGTTCGTAGAACGTCGTTCCCATTGGCAGGTCAAGTCGGAACGGCCGCATGTCCCAGCCAACGCCCACATTCACAATGTCGCGTCCGCCCGCCTTCACGAATTGGCGGACGACATCGTCGAGGTGCCGGGTGCGAGATGCCACCATACCACCGAGTTGTGGAGTTTTCTGACAGAATCGCGTAGCAACGGCCATGCCGTGTTGCCCGGCCATATCTTTGGCGAAAGGATCGAAGAAGAGCTCACCACTTTCGCGAGCACGCACACCAGCGATCATCTCGGCCGACGAGGTCAACTTGAGCGCATAGAGCGAGTTGATCTTGCCCGAATCGATGCCATCGCCGCGCAGGGCGGTCGACTGGCGGGCGAAGTACGTACAAGTCCCTTCGGCGACAACCTCTTCGCCATTCATGAACTGCATGGTGATCGACTCGATAACCGGCTTGCCGTTGAGGAATCGTCGTTGAATTTTTTCGCGCCGTGACTCATCGACCCGTGCATGGACATACAGATCCGACGTGCTTGGCTTCAGGTACTTCATGTCGACCTTCAACAGCCACATCGAAACCGATTTGGGCGAGTCGACCGGATGCACACCAACAACCGGCCAGCCCCAAAACAGCGAAGCCAGCGCGGCGCCCCCCGAATAGTCGGCCGACAGCACGATGAGTGCCGCCTGGTGGGTGAAGTGTTGATTAGTTGACGATGGATTGAGCGGCAATACGGTTTCGACCTCACCGGGGGCCACCGAACGGATTTCCCAGTTCACGAATTCGAGCACCGGAACCTGTTCGCGTAGGCGTGCCGTGAACATCGGTGGATTCGTACGATACTGTAAGTCTTGCTCCCATGTCAGTTCGAACAGTGGTGGACGTTTCGCTACGATTTGATTTTCATTCATGGACATCCTACCCCAATGTAAAGCACCAAAACTATTCTCGCGGAGGTTCGACAGCCGTGTGTCGATCACTCGCGATGAATCTCGATCGCCAATTTACAGATCGCGCAGACGAATACGAGAGAAAATTCGCTCGTTTGTCGACTTTCTCGGGGAGCCGAAAGCCACAAACCATACGATCGTTACAGTCCGACGGCTTTGCGGGTTGCGCAGGCCCTATCCAGGTTTGATTTGCGCGCAGGTGCGAAACAACAGCGCGCACAGTGACCTACACTTCACGAGGTAAATTGCGCCGGTTACGAACGATTCAGTCTCGACCCGCGATTTGCCCGTTTAATGTACCCGCCTCGTCGGCGACGAAAGTGCTAAGTTTCATGGTCGATCAATCGAACTCCGAAGCATCGAAGAACCACGATCGACCCGACCAAGTCAGTCGAGTCATTGGGGGAAGGTTCACGCTCGAACGCGAAATGCCGCGGCGTAGTGGGGGCAGCTACTTTCAAGGTCACGACCTGCAAACGGGTCGCCGGGTGGTGGTCAAATCGTGGCCCCTAGCGGCGCTCTCGCCAGCAAGTGCAATGCGACTCGAATACGATACACGCATTGTCGAGGCGATTGATTGCACTTCGCTCTCACGGCTCGTTGCCAGTGGCCGCGACGACGATACGTTTTACATGGCTAGCGAGTTTGTCCCAGGCACGTTACTGCAATCGAGGCTTGCGGAAGGACCGCTAAGTTTGCAGCAAACACTAAGTGTTTGTCGTGGAATCCTTGAAGCGCTCCGCGCGCTACACGAAGTGCGAGTGCTACATCGCAGCGTTCGCCCTGAGAATATCGTGGTTCAGCGGGGCAAGAGCGACCGGTTCGATGTCAAGCTCGTCGACTTAGGCTTCGCAGCAGCGATCGACACAAGCACGAGCCTGAAGGAACAGCCGTTGGAGCTGGCGATTTACTCGTCCCCCGAGCAAGCCGGGTCGATCGACTGCGATGTCTCGCCGGCGTCCGACTTGTACTCACTCGGCGTCGTGCTGTTTCATTGTATTGCCGGCCAACCGCCATTCACTGGACAGACGGTCGGTTCGGTGCTGTTTAAGCACATGACCGAGCCGGTCCCAAGGCCGGTTGCGCTGGGCTGGGAAGTGCCGTTGCCGCTCGAAGACTTTGTCCAACGACTGCTTCGCAAAGACCATCGTGATCGTTACCAAACGGCGGCGGCGGCGCTGGCCGATCTCGATTTGATTTCGGCTGCCATAGCCCGCGGCGAACAAGACACCAGCATCGTCTTGGGAAAACAGGATCGCCGCGTGTCGCTGATTGAACCAGCTTTCGTCGCGCGTCGCGAGCAGATGGCGGTGCTCGAGCGAAACATGGACCGTTCGGCAGCCGGCGAGCGAGTCATCACGCTGGTCGAGGGTGAATCGGGATCGGGAAAATCGCGGCTGTTGAGCGAGACGTTGCGACTCGCATCGCGACGCGGCTATCGAGTGTTCTGTGGGATCGGTGCCAGCGAAGTTTCGCTGCGACCGTTTCGATTGATCGATGGGGTCGTCGAAGGACTGCGGAATGAAATCGCGGCTCAGCCGGTTCTTGCCGAGCAAATCACCGAACTGCTTGGTGATCGTATCGGTGCAGTGGTCGCGGCCTTGCCCGAACTCGCGACCACTTTGTCGGTCGACGTTGCGTCGCAAGCCGCGCCCGAAGAAACGGGTGAAGCTCGTACCATCGAAGCACTCGTTCGTTTTCTCGAAGTACTTGGCGAACTCGATAAACCATCGCTGGTGTTGCTCGACGATTGTCAGTGGGCCGACGATCTGACGGTCCGACTTCTGAAACGTGTTGCCGTCGACAAGAACCGCGCGGGCGAAAGCACGACTTGTCTTCATTTGGTGCTGGCATTTCGCTCTGACGAAGTCGCGATCGATCACCCGCTTCGCGAAATTGAAACAGAGTCTTCTATCCAGATGCCGCCGCTCGAAGCGAGCGAAATCCGACAACTTGCCGAGTCGATGGCGGGCGAATTGCCCGCGACAATCATCGATGCCCTCACGCAGTTGTCGGCCGGCAGCCCGTTCATGGCGTCGGCTGTATTGCGCGGATTGGTTGAATGCGGAGCGCTAGTTCCTAACAACGAAGGCTGGACCGTCAATGCCATCGAGCTGGCCGGTGTCGGCTCATCGAATCAAGCCGGCGCGTTCCTCGCGAGGCGACTGACGTTGTTGCCCGAAGACACAATTCGATTGCTTTTTGTCGGTGCCGTGTTAGGTAAGAGTTTTGACCTGCACTTGGCACAACAATTAGCCGAGGTGACCCCCGACGATGCCATTCGGGCGCTGGAACATGCACGCCAGCGACAGCTCGTTTGGATGCGTTCGGACGAGTCGGAATGCGTGTTCTTTCACGACAAGATTCGCGCAGCGGTGCTAGCTTACTACCCCGAGGACTTCCGCCAACAGATACATCGACAAGCAGCCCAACACCTCATCACGTTTGCCCCGAAGAGTGTTTCTGAAATCGCCTATCACTTCGATGCCGGCAACGACAGCGGAGCCGCCTATAGCTATGCCGTCGAGGCGGCCGAGCAGGCGCGTGGTCAATACGCGCTCGACGTCGCACAACAGCAATACGAGATAGCCCTGCGAGGGTCGTCGTCGCCCGAAGATCGACTCAAAATCATGACCGGCCTGGGGTACGCCCACATGCTGCGGGGCCGGTATGACGAGGCCCAAGAGTGGTTTGAATCTGCTACCCCGTTGGCCGAGTCGAGCTTTACGCAGTCAGAGCTACACGCGAAGCTGGGCGAGTTGCACTTCAAGCGAGGCGACATGGAGGAAGCGATCCGACACTTCGAATCGGCGCTGAGGTCGCAAGGCGAGAAGGTGCCAAAGTGGAGCGGACTTGCTACTCTCATGCTCGTTTGGGAAGTCGTGGTGCAAACACTGCACACGGTGCTTCCCGGCATGTTCTTGCACCGTGTTAGGCGACAGCCCGACGCCAGTGAACGGCTTACGATGCGGCTATTGAGCCATCTCGCACATGGCTGCTGGTATTCGCGGCGTCGCGTCTTGTTGTTGTGGTCGCATTTGCGCAACATCAATCTGGGCGAGAGATACCTCGCCAGCGATGAACTCGCCCATGCTTATGCCGAGCATGGCCCTGCGATGACGATAGTCGGTTGGTTCTCGCGGGCCGAACACTACGCCCAAAAGTCGATTCGCATGCGCGAGCGTCTCGACGACAACTGGGGTCGCGGTCAATCGCTCGTGCTTTATGGTATTGCACTCTTCGCAGCAAGCAAGTTCGACAAGTGCATCGAGAATTGCCGGGCTGCGATTCGGATACTAGAGCGAATGGGCGACTACTGGCAAATTCACATGGCACGCTATCAAATTGCTGCTTCGCTTTACTATCTTGGCGACATGGAAGGTGCCGTCGACGAAGCGAAGCGAAACTACCGATCGGGCATCGAGACGGGCGATTGGCAGGCATCAGGCATCATCTTCGATGTCTGGGCCCGTGCGTCACAGGTCGCGATACCGAGCGACGCTTTTAAGGTCGAGCTAAGCCGGGAACGCAATGATGCTCAAGGTGCGTGCCAAGTGTTGCTGGCGAAGGGGGTTGCCGAGCTTCGCCAAGGCAACCACGAGCTTGCTTCGCAGACGCTCGAGGAAGCCATCGCGGTTGCCAGCGAAGCGGGCGTCGCCAACGCCTATACGTTACCACCTTATGCGTGGGCGGCGACATCGTATCGACTGAGCGCCGAACACAATACCGATGTCACTCCGCAGCGCCGCCGCGATCAACTCCGCAGCGCCGAACGCTTTGCACGCGCAGCCATTCGCCGCCGTTGGCTCTGTCGTAACGACCTGCCCCGGGCGCTGCGTGAATGTGCGATTGTGCTGGCATCGACGGGTCGACTTCGTGCGTCGCGAACGCTGTTCGCCAAGAGCATCGCTAGTGCCGAGTCGCTGTGCGAGCGGCGTGAACTAGCGGCAACGCTTCGCGACGCGATCAAAGTCGCCGACGAGGCGGGTTGGCCAGAACTCACTCGTTACGAGACACGCCTTCGCGAACTGCAATTGCCAACCACTGGATCGAGCGATGTGATTGCTTACTCTGATCGGCAACGCGATGAGCCGAGTTTATCACTCATCGACCGCTTCGATACCGTTCTCGACACGGGGCGTGCGATCGCCGCCTCGCTCGATCCAGAGACGATTCACAAACAGGCGAGAAATGCCGCCCTCTACTTGCTCAGGGGCGAATACAGTGTCGTACTCAGTCGCGAAGAATGCACGACAGTCGGCGAACAACAAGCAGACATGGGCGATTCGTGTTCATTCATTACGCCCAAACTTGTGCAGCGAGCCATCGAGGCGGGCAAAGCAGTTGTGCTGGAGCAAGCGAGCGACGGTGAAGCGAATGACGTCGTGGTGAATTCAGGATCGCAATTGTGTGTCCCTGTGAATGTCCGCGGTCGCATCGAGTCGTGCCTCTATGTCACGCACAACAGTATAAGTGGGCTATTTGGCCCCGACGAAGTGCGACTCGCCGATTTTATTGCCACCATCACGGGAGCGGCGCTCGAAAACGCCGAAGGCTTTGCCGAGCTTCAACTCCTCAACGCCACGCTGGAACAGCGCGTCGCTGATCGCACGGCGGCAGCCGAATCGCGGGCCAAAGAGTTGGCTGTTTCGAACGCGGAACTCGAGCGTACCGCCAACGAGCTGCGCGAGGCCGAAGACGAGTTGCGCGCCGCCAAACAGGCCGCTGAGCTTGCGAACGAAGCGAAGAGTCGCTTCCTCGCCACCATGAGCCACGAAATTCGTACGCCCATGAATGGCGTCTTAGGCATGACCGAACTTGTGCTCAACACCGATTTGACGCAACAACAACATCATTACCTCGCCACGGTCAAGCAGTCGGGCAATGCACTGCTCTCGCTGTTAAACGATATTCTCGACCACTCGAAGATCGAAGCCGATCGCATGGAACTCGAGCACGTGTCGTTCGATTTCCGCGACACGATCACTGATGCCGTGCGGGTGATGGCCGTCACGGCATTTGGCAAGGGGCTCGAGCTGATTTGTCAAATCGAGTCCAATGTGCCTCGACGGGTATTTGGCGATCCGAATCGACTGCGGCAGATCATCGTTAACCTCGTGAGCAACGCGACGAAGTTTACTGCGACCGGCCATGTGATCGTCCGTGTGGCCGTTAGACAGCGCACCGCGAAGGAGGCCCGGCTGCACTTTACCGTGCAGGATACGGGTGTAGGAATCGCGCCGCACAAGTGTGCGACAATCTTCGATGCCTTTACGCAGGAAGATAGTTCGACCACTCGCAAGTATGGTGGTACCGGACTGGGACTCTCGATTTCGATGCAACTCACCAAACTGATGGGGGGCGAAATGTGGATCGAAAGCGAAGTGGGAGTCGGCAGCACATTCCAATTGGAAGTTCCGTTCGCGATCGACGATACCCCGGTGCGCATCGTCGAACAGGCGGTGCGGAGTTGTCGACAAATCCACTTGATATCTCACATCGATCAGGCCTCCGATTCCTACGCCGAGCTGCTACGCGAACAAGGATTCGCCGTTGAACAACTGGACATCAATGCGCTTGGTAGGACCGAGAAAGTCGAGTGTGTGGTGATCGACATACCTGCCGACGATAGCGCTCGCAGTGCCGCACTTCACAAGCTGCGTGCGGCTGGTCTCGACGCGAAGGTGCCAGTGGTCGCACTTTCACCGACCGGCAATATTGCCGCGATGGACGATTGCCGGCAGGCGGGAATCGAGTTGTCGGTGATGAAGCCAATCAGTACCGCCGAATTGGTGCCGGTTCTACTGACGGCGCTGAGCACATCGGACGACCTAACGGCAAGCGAGGCCGAATGCGACATCGAGGCCGGCGATTCGGGATTGACAATTCTCGTCGCCGACGACAGCCTCATCAACCGCGAAGTGGCGCAAGGGATGCTCGAACTCTCGGGACACACGGTGGTGACAGCCGAAGATGGCGGCGATGCGCTCGAGAAGTTTGCCGACTACTCGTTCGATTGCGTGCTGATGGATATCGAAATGCCCGAAATCGACGGACTCGAAGCCACCCGCCGTATTCGCGAACTGGAACAATTGAACTCGACAGCCGCCGTGCCCATTATCGCGTTGTCGGCTCACGCCAGCGCCGACATTAACGCCGCTTGCGAAGCAGCGGGAATGAGCGGCTATTTGTCGAAGCCGATTCAACTCGGCGAACTCATGCAGTTGCTCGATAATTTGCAACCTGCGAAATCTCGCACTCCCTTGTTTGCACCAGCCTTGGCGTAATAAGGCTGGATCAAAGCTGCCGCTGCGATGATTCCCAATTTTTGGTCTGGCCGGAAGGCGAGATCGCTTAACTCGGAAGAAAATGAGAATTGCAACGTTGGGCGAGTAGCACTAGGAAAAAGTGGTAGTAGAACGCTGATCAGGTCGTCGACGTCTCACGTTCAGTGCTGCTAGGAAAACAACAGCGAGAATTACCTGAGTCGAAGGCTCGGGAATGGGGGTGGGAGTTGAACGAGTATAGGCGAAGCTTCCGCCTCCCCCACCCATCCCCTCTCCCCATGCATCCATCCGTAAATCGATAAAGATGTCATCATCGACCAGATGCAAAACGAAGTCTTGACCTACCGAGTTGGGGGGACCGCCCACAGGCCCCGACTTGCTGAACACATCCAGCCAAGTTCCGAAAGTGAGTGATCCTAGATCGTCGGTCGTCCCCAAGGCCCACATGGTCCCGGCGGGGCTATCGGTGCTTTGGAATGGCTCGTTAAAGGCATTGTAGAGTCCTTGTGTGCTTCCTCGGGTTATCCACACACTATCTGTGATTCGATCCTGATTAGCCATGAGCGTGGGATCAGCGAATGCCCCTTTGGAAAAAGCAAGTGGTGGTCCACTCCAGATAGTCGAAGCACTTACGAGACTCGTTTGGAAAAAAATGGCAGTGATCACCACGGCCCGTTGAGCGATGTTCATCATAGGGTTGTCTTCGCTAGTAAACATGTTAGTTGTAAGAGATTACGAACAGTTAACGCGGCCCAACTCAACTCATTGCCGCCCCGCAGCCCGACGTCGTTGCCAGCAATGTCGTTGCCAGCAATAAAGAGCGACTATGCCGAGCCCGGAAAGTGCGAATGCCGATGGCTCGGGCACGATCTGGCCCCGTGTCGCGCCGCCCCGGAAGGCCTCGGTATGGACGTTGAGATACAACCGGTCCGCCCTCAACTCATCAAGCAGTGAGAGGGTCAGGACGGGATTATCGGAGATCTCCCACGCGCCAGTGATAGTTCCAGCTACTGCATCGATAACCAAATCGTCGGCATCATCGGTGAGCGCCGGATTCAGCGTGCCTCCTAAGGTGGGACTCCCCAACAATCCAAA
Source organism: Pirellulales bacterium (assembly GCA_041752635.1). Classification (GTDB taxonomy): domain Bacteria; phylum Planctomycetota; class Planctomycetia; order Pirellulales; family Lacipirellulaceae; genus JBGSWC01. The sequence continues at coordinate 46,659 of JBGSWC010000386.1, forward strand.
CACAACCGGTCCATTGAACCCTACCGGCGCGTTGTGGAAATGCAGCCCAATCACATTGTCATCCACCGACGGCGTCTGACCTCCGAGGTCAACACCGGTTAACTGAATAACGTAGCTGAGCGTCGAGTGATCCTCAGACAGCACCAAATTGGCAAAGCCCGTCGCATTGGGATCGGCACCAGCAAAGGTCGCATTGAAAAAAATTTCCTGAGCTTGCGCGGTAAATGCGAACGAACTCGCGACGAGTAATGCAAAAGGCCGTATTACTTTCATATCAAATCTCCCCCAAGTCCAAACAGATTTACTTAAATCGACCTCCAACGAGCACACGCCAACGCTGCGAGGCCAACCAGCGTAATTAACAGCGTGCCAGGTTCCGGTACCGCAACCAAACGATAGATGGCTCCGGTCGGTAAACCGTTGTTGGTGCCGCTGGGAGCCAGAGTCGACTTCGTTGCCAAATAGACCTCGCCATTTTCGTCGAGCCCAAATGCAAGTATGTATTCGCCGATCGGATTTCCGCCGATGACATCGAGCACAATGGGGTCAGCCGGAAGCGAGGCGTTGCCGTTGAGGATATCTGGTGTCAACGCCAGTAAGGTACCGTTTGCTGGTGAGAAGTTGGTACTAAAGTCGCCAAAGATGTAAACGCCATCGAGGGCTGGCGACTCGCTGCCGCGATAGACGACACCGCCGGTGACCGAAATGCCGATCTGAGGCAAGCCGGTACCTGGCCCTCCCCCGCTGGGCCGCGAGTATTGTGCGATGGGGTCCAGCAAAGCAGCAGGTGGATTCGGCGACACCGTGTTGTCGAAATCGAAAGTGCCTTCCTTGATCCGCCAGCCATAGTTGCCACCGGCTTCGATCAAGTCGACTTCTTCGACCAGACCTTGTCCCACATCGGCGACGATGAACTGATTGCCGTCAAAAGTAGCTCGCCACGGATTACGAAGCCCGTAAGCATAGATCTCTTCGCGCACGCCTGGGTCACCGACAAACGGATTGTCAGCGGGGATACCATACTGACCACCCGGTCCGTTGTTGCCGAGGGGATCGATCCGCAGCACTTTTCCCAAAGGTTTGGTTAAGTCCTGTGCGTTGCCAAGTCCGCCTATTGGATTGCCTGCGCCGCCGCCGGTATGCCCTGGCTCGTCATCGCCACCACCACCACCATCGCCAGTCGTAATGTACAGCATGTCATCTGGCCCGAAGGCCAGATTGCCACCATTGTGATTAAACTGCGGCTGGTTAAATGTCATCAAAATGCGTTCGGAAGCCGGGTTCGCCACATTCTGGTTGCCAGAGACCGAATACTCGGCTAAGACGCTTTGGTGGTCGATTGGATCTGCTGCCGTGCCAGGATCCATGGAGGGGGCGCTGTAGTAGACATAAAACTTGTCGCTGCCCGGTGAACCCGATTGCCCGTAATTAGGATGAAACGCCAGACCCAGAAGTCCACGCTCATCGAAACCGGTTCGTTCGGTCACCAACCGCGACTCAATGTCCAAGAACGGCGTTGCCAATAAACTGCCGTTCTGGATTACGTGAATCGTTCCCCGTTGGTCAGTGACAAACAGTCGGTTGGTCCCATCGCCAGCATTCGTAATTCCCACCGGCGAGACAATCTCGCCGACCGACACAGGCTTAAGCGCAATCGACGGCAACTGAGCCACAGCGTGCGCGGTTATGCAACATACGATCACCACAGCTAAGTCGCTCAGCCGTATCATGGGTCGCCTTCCCAAATCGTAGAGTAAGCGCAAATCTCGCAGTATTGCATTGCGAGAATCGGCCGTAAGTTTCGCCGCACAGTCGGCGTCTGCTTATACAAGTGTCACGGGCAAACAAATATATTGCAGTTTGTCCAGAAACATTTGTGGCGATGCGATTAAGAAGCGTCGAAACGCTTACAATGCCACCAGAAACTCAAGTGCTCGCGGCGAGTCAAAGGGCGTGACCTCGTAGAACACCAAGCCGTCTCGCTCCTCACGGAAAACGTTTAAATCGGAGCTTTCGCTTAGCACTTCGGACGCGTCCGAATGATCGGCAGTCGCTCGATCAACGAACACCATCACTGGAATGCCGTCGACCTCGCAAAGTATAGCCGTCGTGTCGCGGCTAAGTCCGCCGGGGTAAGAAAGGCCCAGCATGCGGCTGCCGGCTGGCATCGCCAACAGGCGGAGCGGCTGGCCTTGTCGACTGGCAAACACCTGAGCAAAACGTTCGGGGTCTTCGCATTCGTAGTACGGCTCGAAACCCTGCGCTACCGTGCTGGCGTACACTTGGGTGAGTGGAATCGGCTTGAAGAACGGCTCGGCATTTCGCTCTTGAGAAAAAACCCACGCCAGCAAAACGCCACCCACAGCCGCCGCTGCGACCCACCAAATCCGTCCCGGAAATCGGAGCGTCCTGGGCGACGTATCGCTCACCCGGTTCACGATCGTGGCTACGTGCTCTTCCGTCGCTGGGGCGAGGGGGAACAGTTCTCCTAAGGACCGATCGATTCGTCGTTGCAATTCAATTTCCGAGGCCAATTGTGGGTCGCACAGCAGGCGCTCCTCAAGCTCTCTCCGCTCGTGCGGCATTAAGGCGTCGTCGAGATAGTTCTCGATTATTCGCTGGTCTTCGGAATTGTTAGGAGAGTGCATCAGGCGTGGTGGCCTTTGAATTGGAATCGCGATCACGAGCCATTTGCGTGAGCCCGAGCCGGCGTCGCAATTCTTGTCGACTGCGATGCACATGGCTCATGGCCGTGCCTTGTGGCAAGCCTAGTAACTCGGCAATTTCAGCATAACTCAGTTCGTGGACCACTCGAAGTAGCAAACAACAACGGGCATCGTCGGAAAGGTATTGCAATGCATCCTGCACCTCATCGGTAAAACCAATCTGCCCGGCGAGCAACTCGCCAGAGCTCGGATCAACCGATTGTGTCTCACACGTTGCCCGATCAGCGACTTCGGAGATATCCAGCGGATCAGCGGCGTAGGTGCGTCGGCGATAAGTCTTGCGGCGCTCGTTCAAGGCACAGCGACGCACCACGCCAACCATCCAAGCTACGAACGCGTGTGGGCTGGAAAACTGTTTTGCTTTTGACACCGCAATGCCCGCAGCTTCCTGAACTATATCCTCGGCCCCCTCCTGCCGACCCAACACTCCGGCAGCAACCGCAGTTAATCGAGGGTAAGCCTGCTCGTAATGCGCAGCATATTCTACAACCGTCGAATGTGCCGACAATTTTTGGATACTTTCGGAAATTGGTTCTTGCGGACTGCTCATTACCGCTCATCATACAGGTGTCACGAGTTTGCCGATCTATTGCAAACGCTGCGTCAATGAATCTGCTGGAGCACTCGAACAGGCAATTTCGTCACCCAATCAGTCACTTTTTCTCTCGCCTGAACACGTTACGTGATGTACGCGCCAGTAAGCAACCGTCGCCGCCGTGGTTTCACGATTGTCGAATTGTTGGTGGCAATCGCCATCATCGGCGTCCTTGTTGGACTTTTGCTGCCAGCAGTACAGTCGGCTCGCGAGTCGGCTCGTCGCGCCGCATGTGTGAATCATCAAAAACAGCTTGCCTTAGCAATCTTGAATTTCGAGCAGGCCCACCGACGTTTGCCCCCCGGCCGCATTGGCTGTGACGACACGGGCGACACCTCGACCATCGACGTCTGTCCCCAAGGTCTTTCTGCCGATAAGAAAACTGCCGCCAGCGGGTTTGTTTCCATCCTGCCCCAACTTGAGCAACAAGCGCTGTACGATCAACTATCAGTCGAAGTCGGTGGATTGTGGAATCGGAATGTCGACGACCTGGGGTGGTATAGCGATATGGAAAAGTGCAAAGGCATAAAGCAGCAACCGACGGTGCTCCGCTGCCCAAGCGACACTTCCGAAAAGATGAGTAACGTCTACGACCCCGTAATCGCCGCGACTGGTAGCTATGCGCTGTCGCAAGGTTCTCTGGGGCCAGGCAAACCGCTTGCAGTGACAAAATACGGAAACAACGGGGCGTTCATCTACGTAAGGCAGCGAAAGCTGCGGCAACTGACCGACGGCACCTCCAACACGTTCTTGCTGGGCGAAGTCGTGCTTGCCGACACCTGGGAGTCCTCGAACACCTGGACCTATGCCTTAGCCCATGCTGATTGCCTACGGACGACAGCCAACGCTTTGAACACGCAGCCTGGTGCCGGATACACTTACGATCGACAAAACGGTGCTTTCGGGAGCCAACATCCCGGCGGCGCAAATTTCGCCTACGCCGACGGACACGTGACATTTGTCGAAGACGAAATCGACATTGCCAACTACCGAAGCATGTCAACCATTGGCGGTGGCGACCGTTGAATGCTGCTAAATTGCGCGCGGCATCTAACGCAAATGCCGCCGGAGGCTAGCTGCGCTTAGGTCTTCTCAACCCGTGTTATCACAGGAATACAGTCTCTCCCGATTCAACAGTTTCGGGATTGCGTATCAATGGGTGAGTGCAAGCGCTTACCGCTTGGGGCGTGAAAAAAAACCGGTGGTGCCGACTCGGGCCCGCGCTACCCCACCACCACAGGCTCAGAATTGACACCAGCCTTGCTGTCATCGGGGCAGGAACGGCCCCTGTTGTTCCGAAGGCGTCGGGTCGTTCTTGGTCAGAACGCTCGTCAGATCATGCTGTGTGTCGACCCGGTGCCGTTGGCTACTGGCTCATGGCTTCAGGTAAACAAGTTCGGGCTTGTTGCATCGGGGTTATCGATACGACACGAACTCAGCAGTTTGATTTCTCATTTTTCGGTTGCAAAAGGGTGCGAAAGCGGACTGACTATGGGGTGAATCCATTCGATGCTAGGCTCTCTTCCTGCCCGATCTGCCAACGATCGGGTCGCCCTGGCATGGGGGATGGGGGGAAGCAGCTTTGCAACACGATGGGCTGTAACGATGGCACAACGCGTTATCTTATTCGTGATACTTGCGCTAGGCCTGGCAGGACTCGCTTGGGCCTATCTGCCGTGGGAGACTCGCGCTACGCCCGAAGAATTAGCCGAACTTGCGCTGACGGCACAGTCGGAAGAAGAACGGGCGAAGGCCGCAGCAAAGTTATCTGATTATGGTCCCGAGTCGCTTGAGTTCTTGCGGCATGTCGCGCAAGAAACAACAGACCCGCCCGTGCAGGCCATCTGCCTGCAGGGACTGGCGAGGCTTTGGGATTACGAGAGCATGGACTTGCTGCTCGATATGGCCGAGTCGGGTTCGCCGCTGGTTCGCGGTCAAGCGGCTCAGGCGGTCATGCGAATGACTGGCCGAACACGTCCTTACGCTGCGAGTGCATCGGTTGCACAGCGCGAAACGCTTGTGGGACATATGCGAGAAGATTGGCAACAAATCCAAAACGCGACACCCGAAGATCGCGAAGAACTCAAACGAAGATTGCGAGAAAGCCATGAATAATCGTTCGCTGCGTCGTGCTTTTACGTTGGTCGAACTGTTGGTGGTGATTGCCATTATCGGCATTCTGATCGCGCTATTACTGCCGGCGGTGCAAACAGCTCGCGAGGCCGCGCGGCGGGCGAGCTGCCAGAGCAACTTGCACCAAATTGGTATCGCCTACCACAACCTGCGAACCACTTATCCCAAACAGCGCGACGTGATCACCGCGGGGGGGTGGCTCAATCGCCTGATGCCTTACATGGAAAGCCAAGGTGTCATGTATCTTTGTCCGAATGACGAAGAGCCGGCCGCCGGCGGACTGGCGAATGTCACTCTGACGGTGAATCCCAATAATCCCAATCATCGCGACCACCACGACATACCATTCGACGCCAGTCACTCCCACTGTCGCGAAAGCAGCCACGTCATGTCGCGGTATGGAGCCAGCGCCCGGCCGGGATCATTTGGACTCGAATTCGAGGATATCCTCGTGGGTGGCGACTGGGATTTCAACGACCTGCGGGTATTGATCGAGCCGCTCGGCAATCGTGAATGCCGCTGTACTGCGGTCGAGAAAAACGCGGGCTACAGCTTCGCGATGTCCGACGCCGACGGCAATTTTATCAAGAACCCCTTTCACCCTACCACGTCGCAAGTCGTCGATTGTTTCGAGTCGAGCTATGCGATGAACAACATCGCCTCGAAGTTCATGGTGGGTCAGGGCGACGGCCGCAAGATTCTCGTGCTCGAATATGAGCTCACCATCGCCAACGTGGCCGGACCCAACGCCCGCGACATTTGGGACGCGATGGTCGCCCCTCGGCACCTGGGCGTGCTAAATGTGCTGTATGCCGACGGCCACGTCGACACCCACTCGCCCGAGGAGATCGATCCCCGGATTCCGAGCTTTCAAGAACAGGTGTGGTGGCCCGACGGGCGGAAATACAAGTAGGTGCGACTTATCAACCCCACGCCATGATTTGCCGATGCAGAAACGGCACTTCGTGATCGAGTTGATGAATCCGTCTTTAGCACGCCAAGTTTGACTTGCTTTCGCTCCCGAACAGCAGTGCGTATTTCTCCGAAGGTTACTTTCGCGCCCGAGAGCGGTTTGTCGATAAGTGCATAGCGGGTCGGCTCGAGCGTCAAGAGGCGACGATCGATGTAAGAAGTCTTGCCATCGAACCTCTCACGATTGACGTTGGCATCGCGGGCAATCCACAGCTCGAACAAGCCTGCAGATAGTGCACACGTTGAGCGAGTGCCGTAATGGCTGCGTGATTCACTAATTCTCGGACCATTTCGAAATTGCGCTGCCCGCGCGTTATTGCTGCGGCGGCTTTGCCGTCAGCACCACCGCTCCATGTTCGCGGCTCATTACCAGCACGGCAAATTCCGTCACGTTCCCCATATCGTCGGTGTTGAGGCTCGTGTAGTCGAACTTGCCGCGTAGGTCAGTGTAGCCATCTTTAAAGAACCGCGGCCCTTCGGACGTGCGGGCGTAGACCTTCACATACACCTTCGACTGTGGTTTGTTCGTCTCGGCATGGCGGACTTCAAGTCGGCCATACTGCTCGACGAGTTGCACCTTCAGGTTGTTCGCGTAGTAGGCCTGAGCCGCGCGGCGGCCCGAGCCAAGCACTTCGACCAGCACGTTCTTGCCGGCGAACTCATTGGGGATATCGAGCGCGTGGGTCGTACCCTGCTTCGGCAAGGCAACAACATCGCTGCGGTTCGGCTTGATCACACCGAAGCGATCGGCTTCGCTTTCTACAAACGGATTCGAGCTAAACAGGAACTCGAGGTCCATTTCGTAGTAATTCACCGTCACGTTTTCGAGATTCTGGAAAGTGAGTTTGACCCGACCTCCATCGACGTTCATTTCGAGCGCCGGCTCGGTCGACGCAAGCTGGTCTTGCAGCCGTTCGCGCTCGTCTTTGTCGCGGCCGCTCTCGGCCACTTCGCCCCCGCCGATTTCACCCACCTGCGACAGCACGTCGGCGAACCGATCGCGCCATTTGTCGACCGAGTATTCGGCATAGCGCTTCGCAATTCGCTCGGCCTCGCGTGGCTGCTCGCGATAGAAGGCGACGTAGCAACGCAAGTACTCGATCTGCAACTGGGTCGGCAACTGCTTGGCGTCGACCTTGTCGAACCACGCCAGCCCCTCGGCAACGCGATCCTGCAACAACAGGTAATAGACAATGTCGAGCTCGTCTTCGTCGGTCAGCTCCGCCTTGTAGCGCAGCACGTTCAGCAGTCGCTGGTACTGCTCGCGGAACGCCGAGTTGACGATCTTGCGCTCGCGCCCCAGGCGATGAGCGCGAGCGTTCACCAGCGGGCTGTATTCGAGATGCTGAATCCAGTGGCGCTCGACGGGATCGACCGTCGCCAACGTGGTGTCGATACGATCGCCGAATCGCCGCAGGAATCCATCGTTGGTCCGCAGATACTCTTGAATGCGATCGAGCCGGTTGTGGTAAATCGCGTAGCTCCACAATACCGGATTGTAGGCGTGACGTTTCGCCAGCAGGTCGAGCGTCTTGTCGAAGTAATCGATGTCGCGCATCCGCCAGGCAACCCGACCAAGATCGATGCGATGGACGTTGTTCTGTTCGAGATAATTCAGCACCTCGGCAGGTGTGCCCCATTGCGACAGGTAATCCCACGAGGCCGTGTCGATCTTGCTGAGCTGCGCGACCACATGGAACGTGAACGGCTCGGCCCAGGCGGCCAGCGCCTCGTCGCGAGCGACGTGTACCGGGTAGTGTGCGAAGTCGCCCGTACGTGGGAAGTAGAAGTAATATTCCAACTTCTGGGTCGCGTAAGGACCAAGCTGCACCGGCAGACTGCGGGTCCGTTCGCTGCCGAGCACCGGCATTGCCTTTTCGGGAATCTGTACCAAAACGTCGAGCTTCTGCGTCGCCGAGGTTGGGTTGGTAACGACGACCTGGCAACCATACACAACGCCCGGCAGAAACTCTTCGGTCACATACTTGTCGCGCTGCTCACCGTCGACCTGCACGTAACGATCGCCGTTGCGGAAGAAGTTCTGGCCCACCAACACCGGTGTCTTGTCGTCGCTGATCGGTGCTTCCTTGATTTGCTTGTGAAACACAATGGTCGGCGAAGCGGCCTTGAGTGTCAGCGAGGCATCTTCGGTGGTGATCTCCGGTTCGTCGGCCTTTGCCGGCAGGTCGAGCACTGCCAATGCAAGCATCATCTCACTAAAGTTTGACGTCGGTACAGCGACATGCTCCGATAGAAACGGACCATCTTTCCCATTGGCGTCCCCATCGGCCAGAAAGGCCGCATAATCGCGCCAAAAAGCGTTGATCGAAATGCGATCGGCCAGTTGCTGCTCGATGGGAACGTGATAGTAGTTGTTCTCGGCCCATTCCTTGACCGACGGCATCTTGCGATAGAACCCACGCACGTCTTCGCGACGCCGGCCGTCCATCTTAAGGACGCCCCGTCCACCGTAGGAAAAACCCCACTCTCCTCCAAGGTCGCCATTCGCCTCTAATTCGCTGTAATATCGACTCGCTTTTTCTTCCAACGCTCGCCGGTAGAGTGTGCTAGCTTCTTTATCTGCCAACCTCTCGACCGCAGCGCGGCTCATCGGTTTGGCTGCGTCGGACATGGCCCCAAACTGAGGAGTTGAGGTCGGATCGGGGCGATTTTCGGCCTTGAAGCGACCAACTACCGCGTTGTCGGCTTCGTCACCTGCCATTTCTTCATTCAAGCCTTCGACTGTACTCAATATCTTGCCAGCTAACCCTTTATCCTTCGACAGCGAGCGGCCACGCAAAGCGGTGGTGAATAAGTCGTCCTCGAGCGATGGGTTCGGAGGCAACAGCGCGAACAAGTCGGCCAGGTGCCGCTTCGCTGCAGCCCGTTCCTCCTTACCAAGGCGGTCGGCCAATAGTACTCGCTCGGCCATGTTGAGTCGGCTGTAACGCCACGGGTCAGTAAATTCTCTCACATCGTCTTCCAACAGATAGTGGTCGACGAATGTCTTGTCTTTCTTGTTGCGAAGGTAGGGCAGCACCACCTGCTTGAAGAACTCAGGGTCTTTGCGACTGACGAAGAAACTCAACTCGTGTGATGCGTATTTCGAGTACTTCTCGCGCTTGGCGGCATCGTCGAGCGAATTCCAATCGAGCACAAAGCCGAACTCGGCAAGCGTCGGATTGCCGGTGCGAGTCAAGTAGAGACTGTAGACTGATGCGAGTGTGTCGTATTCCTGCATGTCGGCAGAGCGGACGTCGGGAATGTTGAGCACGTCTCCCTCGTTCAGTAGTGCCACTTCCTTGCGCTCGGTGAAGTGCTTGTCGAGATCGAGCGTTTTAGCGAGCCGGAGGTCGCGAAACTTCGCACCCGCATCCGCCATCGACACGTGGCGGAAGACCGTGTCGGTCGCGCCGATGGCGACGATGTGAATGTCTTGTCGGTCACCGAGCTTGTCGCTGGCGATGCGAATCGTCCCCTCTTTGTCGGGCACAAGGTTCGCCAGCACAACGCCAGCATTCGCTAAGAAATCGAGATTCGACGGGTCAACCAGTTGACGCACCGCTTGTCCGCCATACTGCTTTGCGAGCTCTGCTTCGCCCGCCGCTCCTCCGGCGAAGTCGTCATAATCGGCTCCCTCGGCCGCCTTTTGCTCGCCGGTGTCGGTCTCGCGTAGTTCCCACGGATTGAGCAATAGCCCAGGACGCTCGAGCATGTTGCCGGGAAAAATCGTTTGCTCGCGGCGGTCGAGAATGTAGCGATATTCGTCGCCTATGTCGCGACCGTTGAGATAGAGATTGCGAAACGATGGTCGTGTGATCATCGCGACCGGTGGATCATAGGCAGGGCCAAGTGCGGCATGCAGCGGGAAGGCGGGCTTGAATCGCGACGCGAGCACATGCACGCGCGTCATCTCGCCGGCGTTGGCCAGCTTCACGATCAAATCGCCGTCGTCTTCGACGACGCTGGTGATGTGTAGCGGCAAGTGGTGGGCTGTTTCGAGAATACGCCGCTTGCCGGCCGCGAAGCGACCGATCATTTCGCCCGCGGTGATGCGAATCGGGATCTCGCGATTTTCACGCTTGATCTTGAGACTGTAGTTGCCCGCTTCGAGTCCTTCGATGAGCAGGAAACCGCCGGCCAGCGACAACTTGTCGAAATGATCGGCGATGAAGGTGCCTCGCTGGCTCAACAGCGAATAGTCGCCCCGCGAGAGTTCGTCGCCACCAATGTGAGGCACGTGCAGGGTGTCCCCCTCGATTGCGTTCAGCACAACCGGACGACTGTGGGCATCGGCTCCTTCGGTAAGATCCCATGTCGTTTCGTTTGTGCCATCGGCCGCAGCGGTCACACGAACGATGTCGGGCAGTGTGCCAAGATCGATGCGTCCCGCCTCGTCGGATTTGAGCGACAGCCCGTGCGCTCCTTTGAAGTCGCGATGCTGAAGCGTGAACCGAACCGCGCGATCGGGCAGTCGTTCGCCATTCTTGCCGAGCACCTCGACCACGGCATGGCCGTCCATGCGGCTGAGATGTAAGTCGAAGGTCGGGTCGGTCTTGTCGATACCGTTCACGCCCCGGGTGGCATCGGCCGACAGCGACAACTTCTGTCCGGTGCTCACTTGTTCGATCGTCGCTTCAAGCCGAAATGTGAGCGTCGCCAGTCGAGGTGGGACAGCAAACTTGTATTCGCTCTCTTTGCCGCTGTGGAGCTTGAAGTCGGTGACCTCGGCAGTGGTGTTGATGCCGTCGAGGTTCGTCGACGTGATGGTTAGCTTCACTTGCTCCAGTAGGTCGAGGGGAGCGGTGACGCCGTTGACCCGGAAGTTCGGTCGCACGAGCAACGTCGCTTCTCCTCCCATACGCAACGACTCGCGGTTGACAAAGAATCCGGCATCGAGCGTGTACGTTTCGGCCGCATGCTGAAACTGAGCGAGCGACGCGAAGCCATCGGCGCTGCGGAGAATCATCGGTCGACGACCCGGCTGGGTCGAATAAGGGATCGTAATCGCGCCCCCTTCGTCGGCTTTGTATTCGCGCCCGGCAATCCAGGCGGTGGCGTTGGGCACTGGCTTATCGTTCTCGTCGAGAATCGTGAGCACCGTTCCGGCGACTCCCTGTCGCGACAAGTGGTGCAAGCCACCTTTGCGGACCAGGGCGCGGCTGCTGCGTCCGCCGCCGATGAATTCAATCATCCAAACGCCGCGCTTGTCGGTGAGTTCGGGGAACTCGAATTCGCGGCGGACCCGTCGAAATGGCGTTTCGTCGTATTCGTACTGCTGTTGCGACCCAGGGACCAGACCATCGAGCTCCAGCCCGGTACTCACTTCGCGCTCGGTAGCGAGATAGACGTTAAAAGCGTTGATCGCGTAGACCTTTACCAGCAGCTTGTCGACATTCTTGATGTCGGCGGACAATTTGACTTCGTCGCCGACGGCGAACTGCGGCGGATTGGTGAGGGCGAGATCGATGTCGACTCGGTCCTTGAGCGCCTGGTAGTCGGACGGCGACAGCATCGACGCCCACCGCTCAGGGTCGGGTGCGCCAGACACGATTTTTGCCTCGGCCAGCAAGGGTTTTACAAACGTGTCACGTACCCACTCGGTCCAAGGAGCTACATCATCCTGGTCGACCAAGAAATGCAACAAGTAGTCGCGAACCAGCGTCGTATCGTTGCCCACCGGCGGACAACGCGTGAATGCCGCGAAGTCCTGGCCCAGGTTTGCCTGAAAGCGACGCGCCTCGTCGCTCTGCAAATACTTGGGCTCCACGTAGGGCATCGAACGCGGGAGTTTGACATACGTGAGAAAGAGTTCGCGATCGTAATTGCCCGCATTCCGCTGATGATCGAGCAGTGCGTGCAGCACATGGGCTTTGAGCGAGTTGTGTGCCGGAGCCAAGTCTTTGACGAAGGCCCACATCCGCTCGAGGTGTTGCTGGCGAACCTGCGGATCGTTGGGATCGGCGTCGGCGTTGGGGGCGAGTTTCGTCAGGTAGGTGTGGATGAAGTTTGTGTTCGTGCGCAGATCGGGCTTGAGATCGAGCAGCGTGTCCAGCTGTGACTTCAACAGGTTGCGATGGATATTGAACTCGCCAAAGCCTCGGCTCTCTTTTGTGCGCAAGTCGGCGACGATCAGTTCAACGAGCTTGTCGTAGTCGGGCCGGTCGAGCCGCGACAAAAGCGCGCGGCGACGTCCTGAGGTCAACTCGACTCCCCCATCGCGAAGAATCCAGTCGAGCGAAGAATCCTCGAACCCATTGAGGTTGTCTTGGTTTGAGGTCGCCCGCTGAATGAACGCCTCGCGGCTGACGAGTTTCGGGTCGAGCGTCGTTGGCAGGTTAGGCTTCTGCCCCGGCTCGCGGTCGCGTTGGTGGGCAAAGTGAATATTCAGTTCGTTGCGCAACCACTCGAGGGTCGCCTTAGGGTCGCGGTCGTACGCCATCAATCGCTCGCGGCGGTCGATCAGGTTGCGAAGTTCCGACGACTCGACCCGCTTCCGCCACCTGTCGAGCAGGTCGCGAAGCTGTTCGGTCTGTCCGGTATTTTGGTAGTGGAGCGCGTGATAGAAGTAGTATTCCTCGGTCCCCGGTATCAACTGCCCGAGCACTTCGGCCCGATCTTCGGCCAACGCGAACGTCTCGACGAAGCCAATCTCGTCGTCGGCAGAAGCCGAATGGGCAGAAAAAGCAAGGCAAACGAATGCCGCGACGCAGAAAACGAGGGGCGAGTTTTTCATTAAAGTTATCTCTTTAGTGCAAAAAAGCTGTACCGATGGCCAGATGTCAGGCCCTATGTGAAGGAGCCGCTGCAACTCTCTAAGTGTAGCCCCACGCAGCGTGGAGTCGGTCATTTAGTCGCGGCAGAGAGCCGGAAAGTTCCCCGAATTTTCGCGAATTGTGAGACTTTTTACCCCCAAAGAGAGTGCCGGTGGTACCGGGGAAGGGGTCGCGAAAATGGGAGCTTTCCGCGTACAACGAACTGAACGTGGGGGGCCTGGACCGCGACAACCAGCCCTGCCGGCAGCTTGGTGTGCCAGAGATTTCGATGACGCTGCTACGCTTTAGTATCTTATGATTGAATCAAATATAACTTCGGGATTTGATTAACCGCAGAGGACTCGGAGAAGATTACAGGAGCACTGATCGACGTTGATTATCACCACTGCGTAGAGGCATGCCAGAGTTGTCGTTGGGTTGGAACAGCGCCAGTTCGCGATGCAACCGATTCCAGCCAACGCCAATGGACGCGGGCCGATGGACGCGGACCGTCGGGGATCGTCGCGGATGGATGTTTATGGAAAATGCGATGAATGGCGACAGTCGCACCTCCTTGGGCTTGAGCCCTTAGCGAACCAGCCGTCAACGTACGATGCACGAACGCTGACTACCCGCAATAATCGGCGTTTATCTGCGCTGCCTTGATCAACGACTTCACGCTGTCGAGCTAACACTTGTGATTGCTGCGGTTCAGCGATGACTCATGTTGCCTTCTCCGCGTTCTTGGTGCTCTCTGCGGTTAATTCTTGATGTCGGTCATCGAGGGAATGGCCATGTTATTCTTGACCCGCTCCTAAGCAGCGAACCCACTTTTGAAGCCGGGCATTGTTTCTTGCAGTATTTGTAAGATGTCGTGCCGCATGTCGCTGTTGAGGTGAGCGAATTCGGGCGAGTCATCGCGGCCTTCGAGAATCTCGGCGAGTCGAGATAAGACGAGAGTTCGAACCGGCTCGGGCAGGCTCTGAAACGCATCGGAATAGATGAGGTAGCTGCACGGATACTTGAACAGTCTCGATTCCAAATCGAAGTCTCGCAATGATCGGCCAGCGGAATCGCGCTTGCCGCGCGCTGTGAATTCTTTCGCGAAAGTGGTCGATCCGGTGACGCGATCGGTCAGTTGAAACTCATCGCAAAACAGCAGGTAACGTAGTACCCGTTCGGCGGACGCATCAATGCGTCGCTGGGCGCTTTCGCTGATGTGATCTTTGGGGCGGCCGAGAATATCGTTCATCTCAAATGACTGGTGCAATGCCTGCCGAGTTTCGTAGTTAGCCGCCGCGATTGCGTTGTGCATTTGAGTCTGATGCTCCAACACCATCAGCGCGACGATGTCGCTGTGTGGTGTCAGGTAGTTATCGGCAGGAAAGTTGTCGGCCAAATCGTCGTCGTTGGCACCGACTTCGCGATCAATTGTTACTTCGTCTGCCGCGCAAATTGTGTTGCCCATGTGACGCATGTCACCGTGATTGCCAGTGACGTACCAACCGCCCCAACGATCCTTGAAATCGCTAGTGTGATCAGTGGTAAACGATCCGTTTTTTAAGAGGGGCCGCCCGTCGGCGTCGGCGAAGACGCTACGTACCAGATAGCCCGGCACATTCTGGGTTCGATTTGATGCATGACAGGAGAGGCAAGTCCCCTTGTCGCGGACAAACCTGGGCGGGTCGTCACTGTTTTGCGCCAGCGTATAGAAGGTCGCTCCCTGCTTTGCGTCGGTCGCGGCCACTTCCAACACGTCGCCGCGCTGACAATAGCCAACATAGACGTCGTCGTTGAAATACAGCGCTCGCGGTCGTAGCGGCGAAATGCGATGGAGCTGCATACTGGTTTTCGAGAACACCAGCATCTGAGAACTGACCGGAACATCGAGCGCCGCGAGCGCCGACTTCAAATAGCCGTATTGCTCGTCATACTCCAAATTCGCTTCGCCAGATTCGAGTTTGCGGTTCAATTTCGCGACCGGGTCATGGACCTCGGCGTTTCGATAGTCAATCGGCGGTCGTTCGTAGTCGCCTTGCGCCGCCGCCCGCGAGCCAACAGCCAATACGACGGCAGCGATCGTAAGAAAGGCGATGCAGTGGGTTAGTCGGTGCATAGTCGATTTCCGGAGTCGAGGCGGTCGGAAAGGTTGGCCAGCCGTTTTGCTGGCGGGCGACTACGACATATCGCCTTGCGATTGCCGTGGCCATCGTGCCGAGTTAGACTTCACACATGCACCTAAAGGTACACTTTGAATATCTACATGTCAACATGCACAATTCGAGCCCGTCTCACCCGACTTGCCGGAAGCGATGATTTCTAAGACCGCCGAATACGCTCTGCGAGCCGCCGCCTGCATGGGGAGTACGCCCAGCCAGCCGATTTCTGCCAATAGGTTGGCCGCACAAACCAAAGTGCCGCGCCGCTATTTGACGCGAGTCTTGCAGGACCTCTGTACCGCCGGCCTCGTCCGGTCTCGACCGGGCCCAGGGGGCGGATACGAACTTGTCGCGTCCCCCGACGAGCTGACCATCCTCGACATCATTAACACTGTCGAACCGATCGAGCGCATCACGCATTGTCCGCTCGGACTAAAAACACACACCGAGCTTTGCCCGTTGCATGCGAAACTCGATTGCGCTTATGCCGCAACAGAAACAGCTTTCGCCAGCGTCACCATTCAAGAGCTAGTCAATTCCACCAGCCCGATCGTTCCCCTGTGTGAGATCGTGGTACGATAAAGATCGCCGACGCGGTGTTCATGCAACGGAAGCAACTGCCGCTTGGCTAGCACTGTTTGGCCGAAAATCGGCCAAAAATCGTTGTCGATTTTGCTTGTGCTTTGTGATAAAAAGTGGGGGCAAGATACCGCTCGGCGGCTTAGCCGCACGCGGTGGTTGAGTCGGTCGATAACGTCACCAATCCCCCAGCCCCTCGCTCACAGCTCCTACCCCCCACATTGGTTTTGACCAGTTCTGAACAAACTGGTCGTTCAAAACCCAGGTACGAAATTCACTGGCGATGTGCGAAATCGCCTGGAAAATAAGGGGTTTTTTCAATTCGCGAGCGAGACAAAATTCGGGGTTTTGTCCCCTCCAATCGTGTTTGCCATTTCGGAGTCAAAACCATCAAAACTCGCGGACTGAAGCGAACGTCGAGTAACGGGTGAACGGGGACAACCGCCACCGCTGGCTATCGCTTCGCGCCGAAGCCCGCTGTCGGGAAACACTCACTCGAGCAACGAGCTTAGCAGCTATCTGCCGCCCACACGTTTGGTCCCCAATTGGAGAGCGCCAAGTCAATTATCCAAGAAACGCTGATGCAGGCCGATTTTCACAAACAGCTAATGGTTGTCGCTCGCTCGCACGCGGAACCTGGAGCTGTCCAGTCAAACACCTTTCTTAGAAGACCTTGCCTCCCGGCGCCGCGCAGGTCATGCTGAGGCGAGTAAAAAAGCGATTTCCCCCCTCTACCAAGGTATCCCCCATATGAGTCCCACCAACATTCGCTACGTATCGCTGGTGATTTTGCTACTCGCCTGCTCCAACGCAAAGCTCTCTGCCATCGAAGAGAACAACCGTAACCGGTGGGATGAGCCCACTAAAAGTGGGCCCGATAAAGATGTGCCCGGTTATTTGGTCAACCTCGGTCCCACCGGGGCGCGGGCGATTCTGGAGAGTCAATCGTTTATCGTCAAGTACGTTTTCGAAGACTCCCCCGCCGATGGTCAACTGCAGCTAAATGATGTGATCACAGGAGTTAACGGCAAGCCATTTAATGTGCCCCATCAATTTGGTCACCACCTGACCCGCATGAAGAAGTTCCCAGACATCGGCTACGAAGGACCGATGATGGACTTTGGTAATGCGATTGAAGAATCGGAAGGCAAAGATGGGCGACTGACCTTAAGCGTGACTCGCGACAACGAGCCGATGGATGTAGTGATCGAGCTGAAACCGATCGGGACTTTTTCCGACACCTACCCCTTTAACTGCCAGAAATCGGCTCTGCTCGCGCGGGGCGCAATGGAGTATCTCTCGCACAACAGATATATCAAGCGCGAACAATGCCACGCCAAGTGCATGAGCGGCCTAGCACTATTAGCCGCCGGCGAACTCGATCAGGCCAAAGACCTTGTCTATTCGTGGAACGAACTGCCAGGGCCCGGGGTGTGGGTCTGGCCGGTTAGTTATCAGTGCATTTTACTCTCGGAGTACTACCTCGCCACGAAAGACGGGGCCGTGTTGGATACCATCCAAGGGTTGGCCACGATTCTCGAGGGCGCACAAGTCGCCGACATGGCCGACTACAAAGACCGCACACACGGCAACATGGGCAACGTGGGCCACAAGTTTCGCACTGGTGGTTTTGGGCACAACACCAACGTCGGCGGCTATGGCACGATGACCATTACCACGGCGCTGGCGCTTACGGCTTGGGAGCTCGCCCAAAAATGTGGGGCGGAAGTCGATCCCTATAAAGTCGAGCTTGCCTACAACTACCTGCGTGTGAGCACGACCGACGAGGGCTACATCGGCTACCACACCGAGAAGGGGGCCTATTCGCCGGTCGGTCGCCAAGGCTTGGCGATCATCGCGCACCGACTGGCGAAAGACAACGAAACCAACCGGGACTACATCAAGCTGGCCGCCAAAGGGCTCAGCAATTCGAAGAAATACCTCAACGACGCCCATGCAGATAATGTGCTTGCCGTTTGTTGGGGGCTGATGGGGGCGAACGTTTCGGGCGACACCAAGGCCACTCGCGATATGATGGACTACAACAAAGCCTGGCTGAACATGGCCCGTTGCCATGACGGTTCGTTCGTGTCCCTGCCCGGCCGCGACATGTACGACAAAGGCTACTACATGTCGTCGCGCCTGCACCTCACGGCGGCCATGGCTTTGGTCTTTTCGATGGACGATCCCAAGCTCGAAATCCAAGGCAAACGAAGCTGAGTATTGCCCCGTGCCGCACGCCTCTCGCGGGCAACGAGACACCGCCTCAAGGGCTGCCCGCTGCCGCTCGGCCCGCACCAACGCGGTCGTCGGTCGGGTCAAGTGAGTGGGGATATTGATAAGCCAAATAGTTTCAGCCGAGCCGAACTTCTGCCGCGAATTTATCGAGATCGTTTCCCTTGAGAACCGCTTCTAGCAAGCCGGGGAGGCGATCGGGAATACAGCCGAAACAGGGCATACCAATTTTGCTCAGTTTGCTCGCTAGGTCTTGGTTGTAGGAGGGTTGCCCCTGATCCGAAATAGCCAACAGCGTAACAGCACGAACTCCGCTTTCGAGTAGGTGTTCCATTTTGCGGACGAACCGTTTTTCGTTGGGGCTGGTATCGTGAAGGTCCGCAATCAGGATATACAACGTCTTCGCAGGCGTGTGCATGAAGCGTTCGCAGTAGCTCGTCGCCATCCAATAATCTTCGGCGCCGCCAAGTTGCACGCCGAACAATAGGTCGACGGGGTCGTCACACTGGTCGGTCAAATCGACGACTTCATTGTGATTGAACGCCACGACATGCGTTTCGACAGCGGGCATGGTGGCGAGAATGGCACCCATGATCCCGCCGTAAATTAGCGAAGAGTGCATCGAACCTGATTGGTCCATCGCGATAATGACGTTCCACTCGTTCTGGCGGTAACGGCGACTAAAGAAAGACATTTGTTCGGGAATGATCGTCTTAAGTGTCGGATTATAGTTCTTGAGGTTGCGGCGGATGGTGCGTGGCCAATCGAGGTTGGGCAGGCTGCGAAACGGCGAATGCTCGTTGCGGTTCAGCGATCCACGAATCGCTTTGGCGAAATCTGACTCCAGCTTTTGCCGCAGTTCCGCCACGACCCGCGCAACCAACTCTCTCGCGGCTGCCTTGGCCTTTTCTGGGACGAGATTTTTTAGCTCCAACACGGCGGCGGCCAAATCGATAGATGGTTCGACGTTGGCCATCACTTCGGGTTCGAACAGCAGTTCCTTCATGCCTTTGCGTTCGATGGCGTCGTGCTGAAGCAACACTACGACATCGTGGGGAAAGAAATTGCGAATCTGGTCAAGCCACTTTGCCACCTTCGGTATCGACCGGCCTTTAACCGTTCCATGCGGCCCAATCTTTTTTGTTTCCCAATCTTCGCGGCTAATCTCTTGACCAGAATCGCCGTCGTAAAGCGCCGCGAGCGCCTCGTCCATTTCAGACTGTTCTGCGGACAGCGAGCAGCGCCCGGCAGAGATGCCGTTCATTGCCTCTTGAGACGCTTCGCCCAAAATCAAACGCCAGCGTTTGACTTGTTCCAGATCGACATGTTTGTCGATGATTTCTCGTTTGGCCATTGATCGGGAATCACCCTACAGGTCGTCAAAATCAAATTCGTTTAGGTCTTCGAGTGACTTTTCTTCTTCGTTCGTGAGGGGCTTTTCAAGCATGTCGCTGGCAACGTCTTCGTGAACACCCCAGTATTCGCCGAGGTTTTCGGCGATGTGCCGCTTCTCTCGCGAATTGAAGGCGCCGAAGCTCCGCCGCAAAAACACGAGGGCGCGGCGAAATTCGTCTTCGTCGAGCGACGCGATGTATTCGGCCAGTTGCTCCCAGAGGCTTTGGCGGGCCAAGAGCGCGTAACGATTTCGTCGGGCTAGCCCCTCGAACCAGCCAGCGCCCATATCGGCGGGCACACCGGGAGAGATGCGGCGAGACACTTCGCGCGACAGGTCATCGTTCTCGATTGCGCCGCGTTCTAACAAGATGGCGCATGCATAGCCAGAGAGTATCGGATTGCGGTCGTCCGACTCGGAAAGTTGCCGCAAGCGCTCCAGCCACAGCGGTTCGTCGATGCGGTCGTGAAACTCAAGAGCGACTTTGTTCAGAGAGTCGATGGCTTGGATCATGCCTTTCACACTACGCTCGTCGCAGTTCGACGCGGCAAATAGCGCCATCGCGGCATGCACGAATAGCTCCTGCACCAGCGGGACGAGTGGTTCGGCGTCGAACTGGCGGACATCGCCATAGCGGACGACCAAGCTCAACTGCCAGGCAGCCGCAGCCAGGGCATCGAACTGGCTGCTCGTCGCTCCCAATTCCTGTAGCCTCCTGCGCGCCGACTCCATCGACTTCATCAAACCACACTGGCACGCATCGTAAACCAACTCGGCGGTGGTGGCGATCGAAGTGCAGCCGTCCAACTTGTTCTTGAACTTATAGGCCGTGGCTAGCTCTACGGTTTCACCAAGCAAGACGGCCTCGACCAGCGCGATTTCGCTTTCGGGCGACCACTGTATTTTCCAGGTCTCCGCCCAAGTCGTGGATTCCTGCCGTGACTTTTCAGGTACAGCAAAGGGAATTTCAAGAATACGCAAGCGATGAAAGAACGACGAGCGATGCAAATCCAAGAACGCTGCCTCTGCGCTCTTGGCCCGGCGATTCTCACGTAGATCAAGCCCGATTGTCTGCTGCACTGTGCCGCGGTATTTCTCCAACCTCAGCCGATGCAACTCGCGCTCGAAGTCGTCTTGAATCGAAGTTTGACTGACTCCCTTCGGTAGGCGACCAATCGCCGTACCGACTTCCACCTTCGCTAGCGACTCGCCGACGGCGATACGCTGACCGTGACCGATGAGCGTCGTGGCCGCATCTTGCAAGTCGGCCAGGGTTGGAGCGTGTCCACCCTTCAGCGCCGACATGGTTCGCGCCAATCGCACCCCTTCGATGACTTCGGCTGTCGAACGGTGGGTACCGGAATCACGCATGTGGCGGGCAACAAGCGAAACGTATCTAGTCGAAAGTGATTGGAGATCGCCCTCCTCGAGTGACTGCCACAAAAGTTCAAAGTAGGCGGGCGCATGGTTGCCCGCCCCATAGCCCGACTGCGAAGAAAGCTTGAAATATGAGTAGGGCATCAGCGTCAACTTGCTGGTGCGGCGTGCCAAAGATGCCAGTTCGTGATCGGACATCGGAGGTAAATCGCTGCCCAACGCCGACGCGTGGTAGGCCCCGACCACGGCCACGATCTGGTCTGGGCGCACGCCGGCGTCAATCGTTTCCTGAATGCGGCGGCGCATGAATGCTTCGCGGACGAGATTCTCGGCAGCCGCATGCGGCGTGTCTTGATCCAATTCTCTCAAGCCGCGGCCAAATTCGAACGCAGCCAGCCGATAGCTTTCGTCCGATAAGTTGTGCTCAAAATTGCGCTCCCAGTAAGTTTCGTAATCGCTCTCGCCTGCTTGTCGAGCAAACCGTTCGTACAGCGAAGAGCGTTCGGACGGCGATTCAAGTCGTGTTGCTCCTTCCGATTTCTCGCTATCGGCAGACGGTTCTGCTTCGATATCCTTGGGGGTCGTTGCTGCAGTTTCCTCTTCGTGCGCGGGCAACGGCGCGCGTTCCAAGTGAGTTTCCGCCTGCAAGGCCAAAAAGATATCGGACGGAAGGTCAATCCATTCGGCGACCGCGTTGTTCTCGCTGGCCCAAGCGAGCGCCTGGTACTCAGGGCTGTAACGGGCGATGGGATACACGAGAGTGCGGACGGGCATCTCGTCGGTGTAGGCGAGAATCGCGATGGGGGGTTCGGTATCTTTTCGCGTCATGTCCGGAATCAAGTCGTTGGCGTCGGACAGGCCCTCGATCAGAACGACTTCGGGCTCGACTTGATCCAAAAACCGACGCAAATGCCACGCGCCAGACGGTGACAGGTGGCGCACGCCAAAGACGTGGACCATATCAATCGATTCAGACATGATGATCCACACAGGCGTTGTACAATGGACGCCAAGCAGCCCCACGTTTTTTCACTACATTCTTCAGATACTCCTGCCAAACAATGTGGTCCTTCTCTTCGTCTCGGACAACGGCTCCCTGCAAGCCGGCGGCAATATCTTCGGGGCCGACTTCACCGTTGCCGAAATTACCGGCTAGCGCCATGCTGTTGGCCAAGAGCGAAATCGCTTCGGCCGTCGAAAGCACACCCGAGGGAGACTTGAGTTTGTTCTTGCCGTCGAGCGTTTGCCCGGTACGCAATTCCCGGAAGATGGTGACGACTTTCTCGATAGCGTCGGCGGTAGGAACTTGCGCCTTCAGTTCCAGATTGCTCGCCAGTTCGCTCACTCGTTTGGAGACGATGTCGATTTCAGTTTCCAGTTTCCTGGGCGAGGGGAGCACGACGATATTGAAACGGCGCTTGAGCGCCGCCGACATGTCGTTGACACCGCGGTCGCGCGTGTTGGCGGTGGCGATGATGGAAAAGCCCTTTTTGGCCGCCACCTCCGTTTCCAATTCCGGAACCGAGATGCGTTTCTCCGACAAAAGCGAAATCATGGCATCCTGCACTTCCGATGCACAGCGTGTGATTTCCTCGAATCGGGCGATGGCTCCCTCTTCCATGGCCCGAAATATTTCGCTCTTGATCAGGGCATCGTGACTGGGTCCGTGAGCGATGAGCATCGCGTAGTTCCACGTATATCGAATCTGCTCCTCAGTGGTTCCCGCCGTGCCCTGCACGACGCGCGTTGAGTTTCCGTTGATGGCGGCGGTCAAATGTTCCGACAGCCACGACTTGGCCGTTCCTGGCTCGCCGATCAGCAGCAACGCGCGATCGGTGACCAGCGTCGATATTGCAATTTCGACGAGACGCTCGTGGCCAATGTACTTGGGAGTGATGTCTAACTTGCCACACTTGCCACCGGCGATATATGTCAGGACCGACCGCGGCGACATTTTCCAGCCCGCTGGTACATCGTGTACTTCGGCCTTGATGAGAGCTTCGATTTCGTTTGCAAACAACTCTTCGGCCAACTTCCGCAAAACGTCGCTGCCGTTGGACTTGACTGCCGTCATTTTCTTTGCCATCGATCGATGTCCCTACTGGGCGTTCCTATTGGGCGCTACTACTTGATCCTGAGTGCTTCGAGGTGCGGAATAACTTCGTCGACAATCCGCTCGCTCAACGTCGGCAACAACGCTGCGATCTTCGGTGCGGCCGACTTTGGCAAGTCGGGTATAAGTCGCACCAGCCACCATGCGTAGTAATATCGCGAGTTCGTCTTGCTCGATTTTTCGAGTGATCGAAGGAAAAAATCGAGCGTATCGGGATGATCGACGCGGATCATGGTGCGAAGGATCTCAGCATATTCGTAGTCCATATCTGTCGACTTTGCTAGGCGTTGCTCCATCGTCTTGGCGAGAAAAGCATTCGCCGCCTTGTGCCGAGGCTTCGCGAGTGCGCAAACGATCGCCACGTCGTCAGCTTCCACCGCCGCATCGAGCCAAGCCGGGTCGAGCTTCGCTATGCTCGACACCTCGTCCAGGACCTTGCCGACCTCGAAATCGTCGTGGCAAAAATAGTGGTGCCGGGGACTGCCGGCGAGTTGGGATAACACATGGCGAACGATTTCTTTTTTCTCTTGGGCCGGGTTCTTGCCACGCTTCTTCGAAACATCCGCGGCGTAATAGGGAATGAATTGTTTATACACTTGTTTCGGCGTACCGATGTGAGTGGCCGCGACCATCGCCCAATAGAGTGAATTCGGCGGCAGTGTCTCATGTGCGTCGACCAGGGCCTTCTGCGCTGGTTGCGCATTCGATCTCGCCATCAGCGAGGCCACACGTTGATTGACGGATTCTCCATTGACCGCGCCCCCCTTGAGCTTGGCGATCGCCTCGCGCTGTTCAAAACACGTATTGAGAAACTTGATCGATTCGTTATCGTCACGCGAATGGAATGCGGCCAGCAATTGATAGCAGCGCGAAATCGCCGTTTTTTGCTTCGTTTTGTCCTTTTGCGCGAGCATCGCCTCGAGTTGATTGCGACCTTCTGCCAGCAAGTGCTCGAGGAGTCGGGGGCTTCGATTCTCGCTCGCCGGGCCGGCCACCAACTCAATGTCGCCGCCAGAAAGTCCCTTGATCATCGCATCGACGACTTCGGTTTCCGTGAACCGCGCGAGAGCGTTGTACGCGGCTTGCCGGACATCTTTGGCCTTGGCCCGCACCTGTTCCAGCATGGAGGGAACGTGAACCTTGGAACCCTTGAGACAACCGATGGCGGCGACCTTCATCTCTTTTGATCCAGACTCCAAGGCGAGTTCCACCAAATCGTGAGTCCCTTCGGGATCGAGACGATGCATGACACACAACCGCCGCACATGGCCCCCTTTTCCCTTCGCTTCGTAGGAAGCACGCAAATCGGGCAAGATGGCTTTGCCATAGAGCGGAAGAATCTTGTTGGCGACGAATTCTCCAATCTCGCCATACACGTCGTCGATCGCAGCCAAGGCGGGCCTGACAAGTCGCAGATCTACAAAAGCTCCCCGCTCATAGGCATCCTGAATGACCTCCATGCGTCCCGATCCCGTGGTGGTTAGCGCCTCGATCAAAGGCTTCAAGACCCGAGCGCTCGAATCGGATGTCGGCATAGCGAAGCCGCTCGTTACGATCGGTTCGAGTCTTCCCTCCGCTCCGGTGTTACCCTGCGTGTAGAGTATGGCGGTCACCAGCGTACTAAGTTCCAATAGTGCGGCCGATGCGGATTTCGCATCGCTCTCGACGACGTTGCCGATGGCTTGTGCGACTTTGCCGAAGATGGGTGCCTTTGCGCTCGCTTGCTTTAGCGGCGCAATTAGCTTGTTCAGCCGAAAATCACCACTCGACAATCCGCTTCCGGCGATCGCAAGACGTCGTGTTTCATCGTAAACATCAGTGAGGATCGCAATGCTCATGGTGGCCTTTCCGAGGCACTGTCGGCAGTTTGAGCCATTAAAAAGTCAGCCGCACGATTGCTGCGTCGGTGACGATCGCGAGCGGTTTGACGCTTAGTTTATGCGTGTCGAGATCGTGATGGAATCGTGCAACAAGTGAGTGGTTGTTAAACAAGTCCTTGGGTATCAGTCGAAGGAGATAGCAACTTGCAGGTTCCTCGCTGATACCCGAATCAGTAAGCACAAGCCGTTCGCCCTTTTTGTCTTCGATCACCAATTCACCGCTGGGTACTACGCCCATCGCCACGTAATTCAAAACGTAGACAGGGCGCTTGTCGGCAAGCGGAGCCTTTAACTGCCCTTTCACATCCTTGATCACGGCCGCGAAGTCGGAGTACCCCCGTTTGCGAATCGTGGAGTAGTCCTTTTTCTCGATGGGCCGCGGCGACATCTCTTCCCAGCGAACCCGGGGATTGACGTCGCCCGGATAGACGAACAATTCGTTGACCTTGGCCACCTGAAAAAAGCTGTCTTCGCTCTTGATAAATTTGGCCGCTTTGTAGGGGCGAAAAGTCTGGGTCAGAACGACACGACCAGTGGCGAGATTCATCCACATGCCGGTGTCGACATACTCCCGGCGCGCGACATCGTCGTGGGAATTGAATGCGAGCTGAACCAACTCCGCGTCGTTCTCGACCATTCCGGCTTCGCGCAATTCGCGCAACTGCCAGGCGTGTCCTAGCCAGGCGGCAATCGACGAGCTGGTGTCGGGCTTGAGTTCCGGATCGTCGAGTCGCTGCTTAAGATACGTGCGACCCTGCTTAATCAAGGTATGCAACCGGGTTAATTGATCCAGTGCCTCGCTGTAGATCGCTTCGCGTTGGGCGGCATCGACCTCGTCGACATGCCCCTGCTCGTCGGCAAACAGTTTGGTGTAATTGTGCAGGGCCGACTGCGCTCCCGGAAGAAAGGCGTTACCAAGTTGTTTCGCTTGCTCTTCGATTTGTTTCGCCGTCTTCGAGTTGGTGTTCCCCATGCCCATTCGCACAAGATCGTGCGTCAGGGTTTCCAGCAGGTCGAGCCCGCTCAATTGCGCCTTGATTTTTTTCGCCAGTGCCCCCTTGTTCACAATTCGTGGTTTGTCGGCGTTCTCTTTTTGTTTATCGCGACGGGCGGTGAGTTGATTCCGTTTCTCGGCAAGATCGTCGGGAATACCCGCAACGCTAAACGGCTTGCCTTGAGCCCATGCGTACATCAGCCCTAAGCAATGCTTGCAGGGAAACTGGCGGCTTGGGCAACTGCAGCGATGCGTAGGGGTCTCAGGACGAACGAAATCGCACGAGCAGCGATAGTTCGACGCACCGCTTCCCTTGCATTCGCCGAAGATAATCGATTCGTCTGCGGACTTGTGAAGCGCGACGAACTTGCCCTTCATTACTAATCCACGTCCATTCTTAATTGCCGCCGCATTCGGCGCGGCGGAGTCCACGTACGACTCGTCGATCGAATTCATCTTGAGCGCCCAAGAGGTAGATAGCAAAGTCAGTTAGCCCACTTCCTGATCGTGAGCATCGACGGAGACAGCCCCGTCGTTCGATGTCTCTCCCTGCGTCAACACGCACAGTTGCTCGAGGTTCCCGTCCTGTGCTGCGGCGTCGTTCCACCACCCGCTGATCGACAGAACGCCGATGCCCCCGCCCAGCCCAAAAGCCATTGTGCCGTGAACACGGATCGTTGACACATCGCTCGAGCTCTCACTTTGCTACATCTGATGTTGGAATGCGACGCTCCAGTAGCGCCGAATGAAAAGCCTTCACGACAGGCTGCCCATTCGCCCCTGGCGGTAGTCCTCAATCGCCTGCAAGATTTCCTCGCGCGTATTCATAACAAACGGCCCTTGCCCGACAACTGGCTCGCCAATCGGTTCGCCTGACAGTACCAGTATCTTCGCATTCGCTTCGGTTTCAACATGCACTTGAGTTCCCTCGCGATCGAGGACGGCAAGTTCCATCGGCATGAGCGAACTGCCGTTGACCCGAATACTCCCAGACTGCGAAACAATCATTGCGGTATGTCCTTCAGGAAGATCGCAATGCCACTCTTTATATTCGGCAAGCTGAGCGTCCCACACGTTCATCGGGGTGTAGGTGTGGGCAGCACCAGAAGTCCCCTGAAACGCACCGGCAATCACACGGACTTTTCCTGCCTGATGGGGTAATTCGACGCAGGGAATGCTTGCGTTTGGTAACGCTTGATATCGTGGCGAAGTCATCTTTAGGCTGGCGGGAAGATTTACCCACAATTGGACCATCTCCATTGTGCCCCCCTCACGTGTGAACCGCTCGCTGTGAAATTCTTCGTGAACGACGCCGGAAGCTGCTGTCATCCACTGCACATCACCGGGCCCAATCGAACCTTGGCTGCCCGACGAATCGCGGTGTTCTAGTTCACCTTGGTAAACGATCGTTACCGTCTCAAATCCTCGATGCGGATGCTCGCCGACGCCCCGCGTCGACTCAGCCGGTGCGAACTCGTACGGACCAGCGTAATCCAGCAACAGGAACGGATCGAACCGATTTGCCTGCGCATAGGAAAACAGGCTGCGAACCGGAAACCCGTCGCCCACCCAATGCTGCGGAATTTCCCGAACGATTTGGCGGACGACTTTCATTTAAATTTCCTCGTTGGGCGATCGGCCAAAAACGAACATACCAGCTCGCAGCGTCAGCCGATGGGTTCGGAACTCATTCGCTTGCGCGTCGTGCCTGTATCCTGGTAGGTTTTCATCGACCGCTCGCCTGAGAACCCGATTGGAGGGATGGACTACCGTTTGGCGTTGTAGCTCGTGATCAAGTTTCGGTACGCTGGAAGATGATTGGAGAACAATGCCCCCAGCCCTTCGACGTCGTTCCGCCAATCGCGGTGCAACTCACATGCGGTGCCAAACCAGGTCATCAGTTGCGCACCGGCTGTCGCCATTCGAGACCAGGCTGCCTCACGGGTCGTCTGGTTGAAAGTTCCCGATGCGTCGGTCACCACGAACACCTCGTAGCCATCCGCAATCGCCGACAATGCGGGAAATGCCACGCAGACTTCGGTAACAACACCCGCAATGATCAGTTGCCTCTTGCCGGTCGCCTCCACCGCTTTGACGAAGTCTTCGTTATCCCAGGCATTGATTTGCCCAGGGCGGGCGACATAGGGCGCTTCGGGAAACAGTTCTTTGAGCTCCGGAACCAGCGGACCATTGGGTCCGTTCTCAAAACTGGTCGTCAAGATCGTTGGCAAGTTGAAGTATCTGGCAGTGTCGGCCAACGCCAACACATTGTTTTTGAAGTCATCTGGAGAAAAGTCCCCTACGATGTTGCACAAGCCCGACTGATGGTCGACAAGCAGGACCGCTGCATCATTCTTGTCGAGACGGCGATATTTGAAATCGGTGCTCATATTATTCTCCTTGGTGTGATGAAATATCTTGCCCGAAATCATTGACGGATACATTGCCTGCGGCGGATACTCAAGTAGTGGGGCTTTCTTGTAAGTAAGTAACGGGCGAAAGTGAGAGTAAGGTGATCAATAAGCACAACGCGGAAGTAACGACAAGAAATCTGTGCGCTGTTTAGTCGAAACGATGATCGCCATCTGATTTGACCTCTCGCAGGCGAGACGGCGAGTAACGCGGACACGAGAGTCAGCAATCGCACACAGTCAAACGCTGTCATCGAACGTCTCGTCGAGCGATGATTTGGGGGGGCGTTAATCGTCCCTCGTCAGGGTTTCATCGTCCGACCGACTGGGGTTCCGAAGTATAAGCAATGCAACTTCAAAACTCAATAAAAGCCTTGCGGACTGCTAATCGCCGTACGTGACCCGACCGCCACCAGCGTATTTCATGCGGGCTTACTGCACGCAATCACCCCATCGGCTTCGCTCAGTCACGCCGATATCTTATGCAGCATGCCTGGGCCGTCGATTCTGCCTGCTGCTGGATAGATTTTTTGCGATCCCGATCTTCAAATGCTAACATGCTTCAAGGTTCTCTACACTTCGAGGGGCGCGGCATGGAGCGGTTGGTTGGATTGAAACTCATGTTCGGTTGTCTTGTCGCTCTTTGCGCTGCACAGACGAAGGCCGACGATGCAGTTGCGTCGCAGTTCCACGAACATGTCGAAACCACGTTGCTAGCTCGTTGCCTTAGTTGCCACGGAGATGCAAAGCAGGGTGGCCTTGACCTTCGAACTCGCAGCAGGGCCGTGCGGGGCGGCGACAGCGGGGCAGCCATTGTCCCAGGCAGCGCGAATGCAAGTCGGCTGTACAAGTACATCACCAGTGAGCAGATGCCACCTGGCGAGTCGCTCTCGGAAGTCGAAAGGGGGGCCATTAAAGAGTGGATCGACCACGGTGCCTACTATCCCCCGCAGCCACTCGACCCGTTGGCGCGTACTACGGGCAAGCGTGCGGGGTACGATTGGTGGTCGCTACAACCACTAACTCGGCCAGAGATTCCTGACCCGCCAAATTTGCCTACCACATGGGCAGCCAGCGAAATCGATCGCTTCGTCTACAACGGACTCGCCGAACAGGGGCTCACACCCTCGGGTCCCGCGGACCCGGTCACGCTAATCCGGCGGGCGAAATTCGATTTGTGGGGCCTACCACCCACGCCCGAAGAGGTTGAAGAATTCATTGCGGCCTGCCTGGCGGAGACAGGTGAAGAAGGGAAAGTTGGCGAGGCGGCTTACGAAAAACTGCTCGATCGCCTGCTGGCGTCGCCGCGCTACGGAGAACAGTGGGGGCGCCGCTGGCTAGACGTCGTGCGGTTCGGCGAGAGCAATGGTTTCGAACGGAACGTAATTCACATGAACGTTTGGCCGTTTCGCGATTACGTCATCGAATCTTACAATCGAGATAAGCCGTTCGATCAATTGGTCCGCGAACATGTGGCTGGCGACACGATCAGTGGAGAAAATGCCGAAGTCGCGGTCGGAGCGACTTTTCTGGTTTGTGGCCCCTATGACAATGTGGGCAACCAGGACCCGCAGGCGGCGGCTCAGATTCGGGCCAACACGATCGATGAACTGATCAGCACCACAGCCGAGGCGTTTCTTGGCATGACCGTCGGTTGCAGTCGCTGTCATGATCACAAGTTTGATCCGATATCGCAGCAAGACTACTACCGAATGTACGCGACGTTTGCCGGCGTACAACACAACCCGCAATCGCTGGGCAGCGAAGCCAAGTCGGCCAGCGACATTCCTCAGCCCTGGAAGGGGAATTTCCGGCCGGCCAGTGGTCCGTTTCACGTTTTCATCGGCGGAAGCCCTCAACAAATTGGCGTCGAAGTGCAGCCCGCGAGCCTTCATGCCATCCGCGCGGCTTCCCCCTACCGATTGTCGAATGATTCGTCCGAAGCGGATCGGCGTCAAACATTCGCCGATTGGCTAGTCGCCGACGAGAACCCACTGCCAGCGCGAGTGCAAGCAAACCGTTTATGGCAGGGGCATTTCGGGCAGGGCATTGTCAGCACACCAAGCGATTTCGGTTTCCTCGGCGGACAACCATCGCATCCCCAACTGCTCGATTGGCTTGCCGTCGAGCTTCGCCAAAACGGTTGGCATTTGAAACCCTTGCACAAACGCATCATGCTTTCACAGACCTATCGCCAAGCGAGTCGTAACCGCGCGGACATGGCGGCAATGGACGGCGACGCTACGTTGATGTGGCGTTTTCCCCCACGTCGCCTCGCTGCGGAGGAGATTCGTGACTCGATGCTCGCGGTCGCTGGGCAACTTAACCTTCAAATGGGTGGGCCTGGGTTTCGGTTGTTCAAATACATACAAGATAACGTGGCGACCTATCACCCTCTCGACACCCATCCACCGGATACTTACCGTCGGTCGGTCTATCAACACCGGGCCAGGGCGACGCAAATCGACCTCATGTCTGAGTTTGACGCCCCCGACTGCGCGTTCGCTGTGCCGCAGCGATCGAACACCACGACACCGCTGCAATCATTGACGCTCTTAAATCACGACTTCACGATGAAGATGGCCGAGGCCTTCGCCGAACGTGCGGCGTCCGAATCGGACGCCAGCGATTCCCGAAAGCAAGTCGAGCGAGCGTTTTGGCTCGCCTACGCTCGACCTCCGGAGCCCTACGAGGCTGAAGCCGCGGTGGTGCTAATCGAAACCCACGGAGCGAAGGCGTTAGGCCGTGCGCTCTTTAACTCCAATGAGTTTCTCTATATCGACTGATGAGCGGGACGCCTTAAGGCGGTAGTAAGACATGAACAACATGCCGATTGATGGTTTTCTCCAACGCGCCTTGTCTCGCCGTGGGTTTCTCAGCGACGTTACCACGGGGCTTGCTGGCGTGGGACTCACGCAGCTAGTCTGCCGCGAAACACGGGCCAGCGGCGCCCCGATGCCGCATTACAGGCCTCGAGCCAATCGGGTTCTACAAATCTTCTGCCCTGGTGCTGCATCGCATATGGATTTGTGGGAACACAAACCGGCGCTCGAAAAATATCACGGCCAACCTTTGCCGGGAGAAGAAGACTTCTTCAGCTTTCAGGGGAAGAACGGCAACCTCATGCGGAGCCCCTGGAAGTTCGAAGCGAGCGGCGAAAGCGGCAAAATGGTCACCAGCTTGTTTCCCCACATGCAGCGTCACGTTGATAGCATCGCCTTTATCCATTCGATGCAGTCGAAATCGAACACCCATGGACCGGCGTGTGTGTTCATGAACACCGGCCACACCACCGAAGGTTTTCCCAGTGCCGGGGCGTGGACCAGCTACGCACTCGGGAGCGAGAACGAAAACCTGCCCGCCTACGTGGCAATCACCGACGTGCGGGGCGAGCCCCCTAATGGCAAGGCAAACTGGGCCAGTGGTTTCTTACCGGCAACTCATCAGGGCATCATGATTAGCGCCCAACAGCCGATCCGGAATCTTGAAACGCCCCCATCGATTAGTGGCGACGAAGAACGCGACACCCTGCAGTTTTTGCAACTGCTCAATCACAAACATGCGGAACAACATCCTGGCGATAGCGACTTGGCCGCCCGAATTGCTGCTTATGAACTCGCGGGCCGCATGCAAATGTCTGCGCCGGAAGCATATGACCTCGCTCGCGAGTCGGCCGCCACTCACGCCTTCTATGGCACCGACGACGCTAATCAGTTAAAGGCCGGCTATGCCCGCAATTGCATGCTAGCGCGGAGGCTGCTGGAACGCGGAGTGCGGTACGTGAATCTCTACTGTGCTTCACGCGCGTCGGGAGCCGATGGACTTTTGAATTGGGACGCCCACAAGACGCTCAAAGCCGATTATGAACGTCATGGTCCCATTTTTGACCAACCGACGGCGGCGCTGCTGACTGACTTGAAGCAGCGGGGATTGCTGGACGATACGCTCGTCCTGTGGACCACCGAATTTGGCCGAATGCCAACACACCAGGCGAATACTCAAGGGCGAGATCACAATCCCGACGGTTTTACTTGCTGGATGATGGGGGCCGGAATCCGCCCTGGTGTGAGCTACGGAGCTACCGATGAGTTTGGCCGCCGAGCGGTAGAAAAGCCAGCCACGGTATGGGATTTCTACGCCACTGTCCTGCATCTGCTGGGGCTCGACCACGAACGGCTCACTTACTACCACAACGGCCTCGACCGTCGCCTAACCGACGTACATGGCAATGTGATCCATGACATCGTGGCGTAGCAGCCCGTTGAAAAACGCCATCGTGGCGTTTTTCAACCTCGGCAAGTTCGCAGCAAGCGGCTCACGCATCGCAAAACATCAGCTCTCAGCCGTTGTTTTGACGCCGCCTTCGTGGCGGCGAAGCAGCCTGCTGATAAATCAATAGGCTGCTGGTCGCTAGACCACGGCAGGGTTTACATCAGGTCGGGCTGAAACGACGGCAAAAGAACTTTTCTGTAGCGGAATTCGGGCGATGCCATCGCATTTGCTGTTTCTGCCATAAACACTAGCGGCGATCGAGTCGCCCAGTCAACGCATCCCCCGCTCTACTCCTCCAGAACAAAGTGCCCCGGGTAGACCTTCTCTGTCGGGAATCGTGATCAGATTCCAGTCCCTCTCAAAAGTTTCGAAAGCTGATGAAAACTGGCGAGACGCCATTGACTTGGCCATCCGTCATACTATATTCGATTATTAGAATATAACAAAATTATCGACCAACTCGGGTTGAAGGTGTCACTATGTTGGAGTCAATGCGACAGTTTAAGGCTGGCGTCTTTCAGGCACTTGGCCATCCCACACGTGTCGCCATTGTGGAGTGTCTTAGCCGTTGCGAGATGTCGGTGAGCGGGCTGTGTGATGCGGTCGGGATCGAACAGGCCAATGCGTCCCAGCATCTTGCGGTCCTGCGGAATAAGTACCTCGTTGAAACCCGCAAGGAAGGCAATCAAATTTTCTACCGACTCCGCGACCCGTTGCTGGGGGAAGTACTAGAGAAGATGCGGGAGTTTTTCTTCGCCCACATGAACGAGGCGATGGAAGTACTTCGAGAGGAGAAAAAAGTGGCCAGGAAGCGTCCGCAGGCGGCGAAGCGATGAAGCGGAGCAAGATGCCAAAGTTGGTCGAGTCCCTGAGGAGCTACGACCTCAAAACTTTCTTCTCGGACTTGATCGCTGGGCTGACGGTTGGCCTTGTCGCTCTGCCGCTGTCGATGGCTTTCGCCATTTCGTCTGGCGTCCCGCCGCAAGCAGGGTTGTATTGTGCGGTCGTCGCGGGGTTCCTCATCTCGGCGCTGGGTGGCTCCAAGACTCAGATCGGCGGGCCGACCGGGGCGTTCGTGGTCATCGTCTTCGGGATCGTCGCCCAGCACGGATTGAATGGCTTGCTGGTCTGCACCGTCATGGCGGGCGTCATTCTTGTGGTGTTGGGGCTGACCGGCCTGGGCACGGCGGTGCAGTTCATTCCTCGTCCGGTTGTCGTGGGCTTCACCAACGGGATTGCCGTGCTCATCGCCAGCACACAGATCAAGGACTTCTTCGGGCTACGGATCGAAAACGTGCCGGGCGACTTCGTTGGTCGGATGAACGCCGTCGTGACCCACCTCAACACGATCGACCTGACCACGTCCTTGCTTGCGGTCGGGGCGTTGGCCGTAGTGATCTTCTGCATCAAGTTCGTCAAGAAGATACCCGGGTCCATCGCCGCCCTGCTAATTGGAACGCTCATTGTGGTGGCATTAGGTCTGCAGGTGGATACAATCGGCACTCGGTTCGGTGGTATCCCCAGCGGCCTTCCTGCCATCATGGTACCGCACTTCCAGCCGGACATGATGCTGGCCTTACTCTCACCGGCCTTGACAGTCGCCCTGCTGGGAGCAATCGAGTCATTGATGTCAGCCGTGGTCGCAGACCGGATGAGCGGCGACAAACACAACCCGAACGTAGAATTGGTTGCTCAAGGGGTAGCGAATATCGTTGTGCCGTTTTTTGGCGGCATCCCGGCAACCGGGGCCATCGCTCGTACCGCTACGAACATTCGGTCGGGAGCCAAGACGCCTGTGGCGGGCATTATTCACGCACTGACGTTGCTTGCCGTCCTGTTGTTCGCTGCGCCGCTGGCCCGTCACATCCCCCTCAGCGTATTGTCCGCAATCTTGCTGGTAGTCGCCTACAACATGGGCGAATGGCGGGAAATTCCCAAGCTCGTAAAGATGTCGTGGGCCACTATCGCCGTCTGGTTCGCAACTTTCTCGCTGACCGTATTTGCCGACCTGACAGTGGCCGTGCAAGTCGGAATCGTGCTCGCCGCTCTGCTGTTCATCCGCAAGGTGGCGCATACCACGACAGTCGAGAAGGTGACGAAAGATTACATCGAGGACGGACGACTGCACGTCTTGCAGGAAAAGCAAATTCCCGATTATGTCACCGTCGTCCGGATCCACGGACCGTTTCTGTTCGGCATCGGAGAAAAGCTGTCTGTTGTCACCGACCAGATGGAAGACCTCGCACCGGTCGTCATCCTGCGGCTGCGGAACATGACGGCCATCGACGCCACCGGGCTGCTCGCACTGGAAGACTTCGCAGACACGCTCCACGCTGCAGGTCGCCACTTAATTCTGTGCGGGGCGAGGCCGCAACCAGCTAGGTTTATGCAGCAGGCCGAGTTTGAGCGGCATGTCGGTCGTGACAACGTCTGCCCGCACTTCACGGCGGCGTTAGAGCGGGCACGGGTTGTATTCGAGAAGCCAACCGATCTCGAAGTCGTGGAGCCACCTGCAAACTCCATCTCGTCCATCTCTGCAACTTGATATTCGAGACTGAATATGAACCGCCTCAAGTACCTATCCGTGGTCGCCCTCTTTGTCGTCCTCGGTCTTGGCGTGGCATTTTGGAGTGCAGACGATTGGAATAAATTCGCCACCACTTTGACCGTGGCCCCTACTGACCCCGACGCTGGCCGATCCGTTCGTCTTCTTCCACCGTCAACTCGTCAGCCCAACCCGGCTGCTGCTACCGCTGCCGGTTTTGGGGCGGTAAACAAGTACCCGCGCTTTTCGAGATGGAAAGGGCCATTTTCGCCGAAATCGGGAAGTTATTCTACGTCCGTTCCTAAGTCACTTGCCGAACAGTTGTCGGCGGATTCAACTCTGCTACAAGCGAGAGACCGTGAACGCCCATTTCGTTTGTTTACTCCAAGGATTCCCTGAGCCGACTGTCGACTGCAATCGCGATCTTTCCTTGAATACCGTTATGGGCACTCTCCAGCCGGGCATGGGCGAGCGGAATATCGGCAAGCGAATAGACGGCGCCCACGTGTGGCTGCAGTTGACCTCGCTCGATCAATGCGCTTAACTCATCAAGCTTGCCGCGGTTTTGTCTTGTGAACACGAAGTGATAACTCGCGTTCTTGCCCCAGGCCTGAATGAGGTTTTGTGGCTGTGCAGTGTCTACGATCGAGACGACGCGGCCAAGTTGCGCGAGCGTGTCGGGACTGCGTGACAAGGTGTCGCCGCCGATGGCGTCTAGCACGACATCGACTCCGCGGCCACCCGTTTCCCGCATGATGGCGTCGACATAATCGTCCTGTTTGTAGTCGATGACCACATCCGCACCGAAGCTTCGTGCGAACTCAAAGTTTGCTTCGCGCACGGTCGTAAACACCCTCGCTCCCATGGCTTTTGCGAGCTGGATCGCCACATGACCGACTCCTCCCGCGCCGCCGTGTACCAGAATGCTCTCTCCCACTCTTAGCGCCGCACGGACGAACAGTGCTTCCCACACTGTCCCGCCAACCAAGGTCAGGCTGGCCGCCTGAAGATGGCTTAGCGTGGGAGGCTTTTTTCCGATAATGCTTTCGGCGGCAACGTGGTACTCGGCATAGCTTCCTGGCCCATCAAATATGTGCGGGGTGTACCAGACTTCAGCTCCGGGAGAGAAGGTCGTCACACCCGGCCCGACTACTTCGACAACGCCAGATACATCGTGTCCGGTAATGGCCGGCAGTTGCACCAAGTCATGATAATCGCCACGTCGGACCTGGTAATCCAACGGATTGATCGAGGTTGCATGGACCCGGACCAGGACCTGGCCGGCGTGCGGTACGGGCTTGGGGACGTCGCAAAGCTCAAACGATTCCGGGCCACCAAATGATTTGAGGACGATCGCTTTCATTGCAATCCTCATTTCTGTAACGCGATGAACGATCCAGCTAAGCGACCGGGGCCGGCAAGCGACGATGAACTCCAAAAAAGCGACCATGCGGCCTCGGTCAGGTGCAGCGTCTGATTCGACGTCTTTGCTACCTCAGCGAGCGTGGATCATTTCTTCGCCCACGCCGGCCTCGACCTTATCGAGCATAGTTTCGTGCCCGTCGCGTTGCACGCTTTGCGCCTTGTCGTAGCTCTCCATCAGCGTCCTGTAGTGCGGCAGAAGGTCGACCATAACTGCCGCAAAGTCCATCGCGTCGGGGCGGTTCCAGGTGCTCATCAGCTCGCCCAGTACGGCAAACGTGTCGATTGGCATCGCTCCGGCCTGAGCAATGCGGGCGAGCGTCAGGTCGGTGGCCATTTGGGAGTGGTTGCCAGATGCGTCGATGATGCAGAAGACCTTGTATCCGGCGGTCACCGCACTCAACGCCGGGAACGCCATGCAGACGCTCGTAAGCGTGCCGGCGATGAGCAGCGTCTTGCGGCCTGTCTGCTCGATGGCGTCTACCCACGGCGGGTTGTCCCAGGCGTTGACTTGGCCCGTCCGCGGGATGTACATCGCCTCAGGGTTCTGCTGGTGAATTTCAGGGATGAGCGGGCCGTTCGGCCCGTCTGGAACCGAGGCCGTCGTGAAAGTCGGAATCTTGGCGAGACGGGCCACCTTCGCCAGGGCGATGACGTTGGACCGCAGGACGGGGAGTTCAATGTCCTTGACCAGTTGAAATAGCCCGCTCTGGTGGTCGATGAGCAGCATCACCGCATCGTCGGGGTCGATCATCCACTGGTTGACTTTGGTCATGAATTTCTCCTGAACTGAAGAGTGCTCTGTTCCGCACCGCGACACCGCGATGTCTCGAGAACAGAATAGATGACCAGATCCGGAGGGTATCGGCGGTTCTTGCTGACTTTTTGGCGATTCTTGCTGTCTTCAGGCAAATCGCTTGGGCGTGACGCCGACGAGCCTTTTGAAGTGCCGGTTGAGTTGGCTTTGATCGCTGAAGCCAACATCGATGGCGATCTGGGCCAGCGACAGCCGCCCCGCAGCGATGAGTCGCTTGGCGCGCTCGACGCGTTGGTGGATGACGAACTGATGCGGCGGCAGGCCGGTCGTCTGCCTGAATAGCCGGGCGAAGTGGAATTCGCTCAGGTTGGCGACGGCGGCAAGCTCGGCCAAGGCGATGTTTTGGTCGAGGTGGGCGTGGATGTACTCTTCGACCGCCCGAAACACATGCCGCGCCAGTCGGCCGCCGGAGCCACGGATGACCCCGTTCGAACCCTGCCTGTTAGACATCTGTCGAATCAGTTGCACAACCAACACGTTCGCCAGCGACTCGGCGCACAGCCGCCCGCCCGGCCCACCGGTGAGCAGCTCGCGGCGAAGGGCTTTGAGGGTGTCGATCACCTCGGGGCTCGATTGGTCGTAGTAGCGAACTGGAAAATGAACCCGGGCCGGGTCGAGCTCGAATGCCTCTTCGGCCACCTTGGCGACTAGGGCTGGAGACAACTGGTACTGGGTCGAGTCGCACGTATTGTGCCACCGCCATCGGCTCTCGACGCCGGGCGGCACGAGTGTCACCGATTGCGGCAAGCCGTCTCCTTGGTAGCGAACATCGTCGCATAGGTGATCGGCACGCTGGGGAACGGTTTCACCATTAAGGATGAGCAGCATACATTCGAGGGGCGGGTGAACCAAGTCGCTTGGGGGTTGCTGCGGGTCGTGTTCGACCCGCAGTCCACGCCAGCCGAGCGTCTCGCTCGTGTTCTGGAACGCGAATGGAACGTGTGCTAGCCGCTCATCGGGGGTGAGAGGGCGTGGGGGCTTAAGTGGATGAGCCGCTCGCGTCATCATGCACTTCTCCTGGCTAACGCCGCATCCCGCCAATCGCTAAAGTTCTTTAGCCACTCGCAAAGGGAACTGCAAATCCGAACCAGCTTGAGTGGTGGCGGACTGCTACAACTTTTTGTTCGGTACTGCTGGCTACTTGCCGACGACCTTCGCAGTATATTCGGGGCCAACTTCATGGCAAGCGCATTGCGGATTGAATGGCGACAGACGACAGGATTTGAACTGCGCATCGCCCGACTGTGAAACGAACAACATCATCTCATCCAGAATCGTGAAAAATCCAGCTCGATAGTCGAACTCGATGGTCGAGTCTCAAATCGTGCGGTGGCAATGAGAAAGCCCTTCGAAGTACTCGCCGACGGGCTCATTTCTGAAAACAGTCGGGCTGACACGCGATGCAGCTTTCCTAACGACTTGCTGCCAGAGCAAGTTGTGATGCGCGTACTGCGCAAAACTGCTTATTTTACAGGCGAATTGTTTTATTCGGCCCGCGACTAGCGGCCGAAGACGACATCGCTTACTGATCTGGCGGTAGCCTCTTCGTTGCTCATGACTTTTTGTGTCGTAGCAGGGAGGCCATAAAATGGCTAGTTTCGATTTCTCGGGCATGACGCCCAAATCGGGTCATTCACTCCACGTACTCATGATATGTAGGGTTAGCAGCCCCGGTCCGGGGAAGCAGGATATACGGTCGCTCGACGATCAGGAAAATATGCTGCGAGCTTGGATTAAAGAACGATACACCGGACCGACGGACGTTCGTGTGATCCGCGGTACGGGCAGCGGAGAACGTCTCAATCGCAAAGAACTGTTCGACGCGTCTGACGCTGTCGAGAATGGCGACTTCGACCTAGTTCTGTGCGAAGACCTCGGTCGAATTATGCGGCGAATGGAAGCGACTACGTTTTGCGAGGCAGCCGAGGATTCGTCCACGCGGGTCATAGCCGTTAACGATGGCGTCGATACGGCTGATGATCATTGGCGCATGAACGCAATATTCGCTTCGATGCGCCATGAAATGTATAATGGTGACACATCAAAGCGCATTCGCCGCAGTCATCGCAATCGCTTCATGCAAGGCGGAGTAGTCGGCACAGTTATCTACGGCTACATCAAGCCCCCCGGTTCCAAGACCGACGACGAGTTGCAGAAAGACTCTTCCGCCGAAGCGATTTACGATGAATGGTTCACTCGGCTCGAAAATGGCCAGAGCTTTTCCCGGATTGCAGATTGGCTTAACGAATCGGGTGTGCCGCCTGGTCCTTACTCTCGGACGCAAAGATGGACTCACGACATGGTGGGTCGAATCAGCCGCAATCCGATTCTGAAGGGGGTTCGCGAGCGTAATCGGCGGGTGTCGAAACGGATAAACAAGACTGGCGAACGTAAGTCCGTCAAAGCACCGCCCGAAGAATTGCTGCAGCGTGAGTGCCCGCACCTCGCGTTTATCGACGCCGAACGATTCGATCGTGTTAGCGCGATGCTCGAAGAACGCAATGCGTGCTACAGCCGAGTTCGCAACGGCCAGCGCGATGTTCGCGCAGGGATCTCGAAAAAGAAAACCCGGTTTCCGGGGCAGTGTGTGTACTGCGGCATTTGTGGCGAGATGTATGTCTTTGGCGCCTCCGGCGAACGACCATGCTTGCTCTGTCGCGGGGCATTACATCATACCTGTTGGAACGGCATCAGCGTTGATGCCAAGCTGGCCGTCGAGCGAATCTGCGATGCGGTGTTCGAGGCGATTGAGAACCTCGCCGACTTTGACGCCGTGTTTATCGAGCATGTCCAGCAGGAATATGCGAAGCTGTACGGCAACGTGGAAGGCGAAATCCGCAACTGCGAAGCGGCGCTTGCTGAAATAGAAAGAGGGTTAGCAAACGTGACGCGGTTGGTGCGCGACGGCATTGATAGTACAACCCTTCGCGAAGAGCTAGCAAAGCTTGAGCGCGACAAGGTCGCTTATACCCGTCAATTGACGACACTGAGGCAGCGACGCAAGTATCAGTTCAAGTTACCGACCGTCGAGAATCTCAAGGAAATGGCGATTGTTTCATTTCGCGACCTTGCACGCGACAGCTACGATTTTGGCGACAAGATGCGTGCGCTCGTGCCGCGAATTGTCGTCTTCCCTTATCGGCTTTGCGATGGCGGCAAGCCTGTGCTAAAAGCACGGTTTGTGCTGCGACTCGCAAGCTTGTGCGAAGATCACTATGTCGGCAAGCTCGTCGATGAGACGCTCAACGTGGAGCTTGAGGTCGACTTGTTCGACCCTCCACAACGAGAGCAAATCCGGCGAGCAATAGCCGTCGGTGGCTTCGATGGCATGAAGCAACGCGAGATCGGCGAGCAACTCGGCGTCAGCCAAGCGGCGGTTTCCGAAGCCCTGCTGTTGCAACGGCGGATGGACGAGTCGGGATTGGCGGAGGCGTACCAGCCACTTGACGAGCCGCCGACCGACCAAGCGAAGTTACGCCGCCACAAGCACAAAAACTACAAGTTCAAGCGTCGTCCTGATGCAGGCGAGCTTTAGTTCGAACTAGTACCAAAACCTACTCTCCTTCAGCTCTGCTGTCAGCTTTGGCAGCGGGGCTTTTTCATGCGCTCATCGGACAACCCACAGGAGTATCCGGCACAATGCGGAATCACGACGAAGACCACGATACAAGAAACGAAGCTAAGCAATTGCGTAAGAACATTC
>JBGSWC010000387.1:0-9491 GCA_041752635.1 Pirellulales bacterium
GAGCGTGGCGAGCGCTCGCCACTCGCGACGCGGTAAGCCTGCTGGCCTCGGCCTTCGACGATTTGCCCAAGTCGGCGTCGGCGAGTGGCTGGAGTCACGCAATCGCGAGTCTCGCCGCCGCGGTCGGGCTCGACTTGACACTCGGCGCACCGAATGGCTGGAACGTGCTGCAAGAGGCACTAGCGTGGACAACGGTCGTGGGCGATGGGGCGTCGGACTTTTCGCTCGGCGACTTTGTCGAGCTATTGAGCGATGTCGCCACGACGCAGCCACTCGATAGCTCGTTCGACCGGGTTGGCCGCGTGCGTGTCGTGCCGCTGACGATGGCGTCGCGAATGGGTTGTCGCCGCTTGGTGTTGGTCGGCTTCGACGAAGGGGCCTTGAGTGCCCGCGAATCGGCGGCGCGCATCTACTCGGCGGCCGACTGGCATAAGATCGCCGACCATGACGGCGCGCCCGTACCTCGTTATGCCCAACAAATGCTGCTGTTCTATCGGCTCGTGAGCCTCCCGAGCGAGGTCTTGCTGTGTAGCTACACGGCACTCGACGGCAAGGCACAGTTCGTGCCCCCGAGCCCCTATCTGCACGACCTCGATCGCGCGACGGGGGGACAGCTAACGGCGACGCTCGCAGCCGAACCGACCATTGCGGTCGTTCGCGACGAAACGCCCTATTGCGAACGCGAGTTGCGTCGAGTCGCGGTTGTCGATGCACTCAAGAACAAGCCCAATCGAATGGCGTCGCTGGCGAGCCTTGCTAATGGAAGCCACTTGGTCGACGCGCTCGAAGTGGTGTACGACCGCAGCCGGGGCGACAGTTTTGGACGATTCGAGGGGATCGTCGAACTCGACGAGGCACGCCAGGCGCTGGCGCGAAGTTTCGGTCCTGACTGCCAATGGAGTGTATCGCAACTTGAGACGTACGCGGAATGTCCGTTCAAGTTCGCGGCACGCTACGTCGCCCGCTGCGAGCCGCTGGGCGATTTGACGTTGGCGACCAACCACGCCCGCCGCGGACAACTTGCCCACCGGGCGCTGTGGGAATTGCATCGTCGCCTGAACGAGCTGGGACACAAGACGCCGCTGACGCTCGACCTTGAAGACTTCGTGCAATTGTATGCCGAGTCGGTCGATGTGATGGTGCCAACGATGGCAACCACCAATAATGACGCGTCGCTCGTGCGGGTCGAAGCAGCGCAGGTAACGGCCTGGAGCAACAAGTATTTCGATCAGTCACAGGTCTATCACGAGAGCCACGCCAAGGTTGACTTCGACGAGCCCCCGGTGCCCCAACACTTCGAGTGGCGGTTTGGAAAACCGAGCCGGGCTTCGATCGACGAAAAGGAAGATGGCGATTCGACCGACCGGCCGTTTATCTTGAACGTGGGGGGCGAGTCGATTAAGTTTGGCGGCCGCATCGACCGCATCGACGTTGGCCGCGTGGGTGATACGATTGTCTTTAACATCGTCGACTACAAGACGAAGGCCAACGCGCAGGTCAAGGTCGACGAAGTGGCCAGCGGCTTGAGACTGCAGCTCCCCTTGTATGCATGGGCCGTAGCCGAACTACTGTTTGCCGACAAAACGGCCCGCCCCCTTTCGGCTGGTTACTGGGAGTTGCGCAATCGCGGCTTCCACGACAAGACGACACTCACGATGTTCCGCCTCGAAGCGACCGAAGTCACCGCCAGCGAGGCGTGGCCCGCCCAGGAAGACGAAGTCCGCGAAAGAGTCGCCGACATGGTCGCGCGTATTCGCAAGGGCGAGTTCCC
Source organism: Pirellulales bacterium (assembly GCA_041752635.1). Classification (GTDB taxonomy): domain Bacteria; phylum Planctomycetota; class Planctomycetia; order Pirellulales; family Lacipirellulaceae; genus JBGSWC01. The sequence continues at coordinate 1,772 of JBGSWC010000387.1, forward strand.
GATGCAAAACGCCGACGAACATTGCACGAGCCGCTGTGACTATGCCCAGGTCTGCCGAGTGGCTCAGACGCGGGCACTCGATAAACGGTGGCCACCGATTAGAAATGACGAAATCCAAAATCCGAAATCCGAATGACGAATGACGAATGACGAATGAGGCGGGTTGTTTCGTCATTCGTGCTTCGTCATTCGTCATTGAACGGTTGAAACATGACTGCCATCAAATTCACACAGCAACAAGAAGCCGCCATCGCGACGCGCGATGTGTCGGTTGGGCTGTCGGCGGGGGCCGGTTGTGGCAAGACATTTGTCATGACCGAGCGCTATCTCAGCGAGCTCGAACCGACTCGCGAAAACGGGCCGGTGGCGATTGACCGACTGGTGGCGATCACCTTTACCGACGCGGCCGCGCGAGAGCTCCGCGATCGCATTCGCACCATGTGCCGCGAGCGACTCGACTCCGCCCCACCCGACCAGCGTGGCTATTGGCGGCGGTTGTCGCGCTCGATTGATTCGGCACGGATCAGCACGATCCACGCATTTTGTGGAGCGGTGCTGCGCGAGCATGCATTTGACTTGGGTCTCGATCCTGGGTTCACGGTGCTCGAACCGGGGGCCGCGCGCAGCATCGAAAACTCCGTGTTTGCCGAGCTGCTGCGCGAGAAACTACAAGCGGCCGATGCCGACGTGCTGGCGGTGGCCGAAGCATGGGGCATCGACGGGCTCAGGGGCCGGCTCCGCGCCGTGCTGGGGGATTGGCGCGACGACCTGGCGCGCGAGTGGCTTGCGCTGTCGACGAATGAAATCATCGCGCGATGGAAAGACTATTTTGCAAATGAGTTTCAACCAAGTTTCATCGCCGAGGCATTCGCCGCCGGGCACACCCAAACGATGATCGCCGCGCTTGCCGACGTCGAACGCCGTACGGCGGACGACGCCGATCACATCGCGAACCTGATCGAATTGCTCGAGTGGACACCAACCGCCGACAAGCTCGACGAGTACACGACGTCGCTCAAAGAACTCGGTGCCATTAAGGGCGCGCTCCACTACAAGCGGTGGCCCGACGCCAATGCAAAAAACGCGTTCTCCGCCGCGCGCGAAGCATTGCAAAAACAACTCGCCAAGGCGGCCGAAATCGACTGGACCGCCGACGAAGTGATTGCGGCGGCGAAGCTCGGCCACAGTTTACTCGCCGTGGCGAGTGAGTTTCGCCGTCGCTACCTGGCGGAGAAGGCGTCGCGTAACGCGCTCGATTTCGACGATTTGCTCAGCGAGATGCACCGACTGGCCACCGCGCCCGTCCATGCCGCGATTGTGACGACGATCCAGCGGGGGACGCAGTTGATGATGGTCGACGAATTTCAAGACACCGATCCTCGGCAAGTCGAGATACTCCAGCGCCTGGTAGGCGCTGCGGCCGCCACCGGCGGTCTGTTTTTTGTGGGGGATTCGAAACAATCGATCTATCGTTTCCGCGGTGCCGCGCCGGCGGTGTTCGATGCGCTGCGGGGCAGTCTGCCGCCTCGCGGTCAGCTACCGCTGTCGCTGAACTTTCGTAGCCAGCCAGCAATTCTTGATTTTGTGAATGCGTTGTTCGGCCACGTGTTCGCTGGCTACGAACGTCTCGAAGCGGCTCGGGAGCAAACGACAGTTGTGCCGGCAGTCGAGTTCCTGTGGGCTGAGTATCCCGACGAGAAACCAACTTGGTCGGTCGACCGCCAGCGTCGCCACGAAGCGGTGACGATTGCGCGGCGGATTCGTGAGTTGCTTGACACCCGAGCTGAAATTGTTGGTTGCCGTCGTACCGCCGACAACGCCCATGGTCGCCGCGCGGTCGAGCAGCGCGACATTGCCATCTTGTTTCGCGCGCTCAGCAACGTTCGCTACTACGAAGAAGCGCTCCGCGACGTGGGCATCGACTACTACCTCGTTGGTGGCCGCGCGTTTTATGCGCAGCAAGAAATTTACGACGTGCTCCATCTGCTGCGGAGCGTCGCCAGCGAGTGCGACTCGCTAAGTCTGCTGGGGCTATTCCGCAGCCCTTGGCTTGGCGTCGCCGACGAAGCGCTCGTCGCGCTCGCCGCCAAGCCGGGCGACCTCGCCGCGCGATTGTTGGCCAATGACTGGCGATCGAGCCTACCGATTGACGAAGCGAACAAGTTATTGCACGCGCGCACGGTGCTCAGTGAACTTCGCGCACGAAAAGCCTCGTTACCACCTGCCGAATTACTGGAACGAGCAATCGAACTAACGGGGTACGATGCGGCGCAGATTGGCGAATTCCTCGGCGAGCGAAAGCTGGCCAACCTCGAGAAGCTGATCGAAATGGCCCGTTCGGCGACGGCGGCTGGTGTCGGTTCGCTCGACGAATTCACGTCACAGTTGGCCGACTACACAATTGACCCGCCTCACGAACCACCCGCCAGCACCAGCGGCGCGGCCGACAATGTCGTACGATTGATGACGTTGCATCAAGCCAAAGGTCTGGAGTTTCCTGTTGTGGTCGTCGCTGACACCAATCGCAAGCGGCAACACGATCGTGTCGCCGCCAAACTCGACGCCGACCTGGGGCCGGTTGTTTCGCTCGGCGCGGATGTTGGCGAAGCGAAGCTCAATGCGGCACAGCAAATGCTCAGCGGACGCGAAAACGCCGCCACGCTCGAAGAACTCGACCGGTTGTTTTATGTCGCCTGCACTCGCGCGGCCGACTACTTAATTTTGAGCAGCGCGATGTGCAAATTCGACGGCACGGGCGATCGTTGGATCGAAACACTGGCCCAGTCGTTCGACATCGCAACGGGCGAATGCCATGTGGTCGGTAGCAACGCCGAAACTCTGGTCAATCGAGTCAACGACACCCGGGCGCTTGACTCGCATGCGAGCGACCGCCGAGGGCTGGGCAAGGCAATCACCACGGCCCGCGAACGCCCAGGACCAGTGCCAAGTGAGATCGGCGAAATCGCTGTCGACCCAACAACACGAAGGCGGTTTTCGGTCACCCGGCTCAGCGGAAAATTGGTCGCCCAGCGACCACACTTCTCGGCCAGCGATGCAATCGAATCATCGCGCGACGGGCTCGATCCGCTCGGGTTCGGTACGCTCGTTCACGCGGTGCTCGAGCGCGTCGATTTTGCGAAACCCGATCACGCCCGGGATTGGGCAGCGCGGCTAGCGCCGTACCACGATCTGTTGCATGCTCACGCAGCGGCCAGCGAAGCGGCAAGCTTAGTGACCGAATTTTGCCGCGGAGATTTAGCCAAGGCCATTGCCGGCTCACAGCTTGTGAGACGCGAGCTAGAGTTCTTGTTTCCCTGGACGCGCGACGGGGACGAGTCGCCGCTGCTGCTGCGAGGTTACATCGATCTGTTGTACCGTGCGGCCGATGGTCGACTCTGGATTGTCGACTACAAGACGAACCGCGTTACCAACGAAGGTGTCACCGAGCTAGCAGCCAACTACGAATTGCAGATGCACCTGTATGCGTATGTGATCGAAACAACCCTCGGCGAGTCGCCAGCCGGCATGACATTGGCGTTCCTGGGGCCGGGAGTTGATTACAATTTCGAGTGGAATGACCGCGCACGATCACGCGCGCTCGAGTTGGTCAACGAGGCCATTGATAGAGCGCTAGCGGACGAGAAAAAAATGGAACCACTGTCGCCAAACGATAGTTAAATTCGAGTCGATGCCCCACCAAAATCCACCGTCTAGCGACGGTCGCACCAGCCATCATTGAACGACATTGATCAACGCAACTACCACCAAGCAGCGAGCTTTTGCAATCGAGGTCGTCGAGCGGCTACGCGCCACAGGCCACGAAGCGCTGTGGGCGGGCGGCTGTGTACGCGATATGGTGTTGGGCTTACCGCCGAAGGACTACGATGTGGCCACCAGTGCGACGCCCGACGAAGTACGCGAAGTCTTTGGCAAACGACGCACGTTGTCGATCGGCGCGAGCTTTGGCGTCATCACGGTGCTGGGCCCGCGCGAGGCCGGTCAAATTGAAGTGGCCACCTTTCGCAGCGATTTGAACTACGTCGATGGGCGTCGGCCCGAGGGAGTTGTCTACACCACCGCCGAGCACGACGCCCAGCGGCGCGACTTCACGATCAACGGGTTGTTTTTTGATCCGCTCACCGACCAAGTGATCGACTACGTTGAGGGTCGCGACGACATCGCCCAGCGTGTTGTCCGGGCAATCGGCGATCCGGTGGCACGACTGGGCGAAGACAAACTGCGAATGCTGCGGGGGGTGAGGTTCGCCGCCCGTTTTGGCTTCGACATCGAAGCCGACACACTGGCGGCGATTCAACATTACGCGGGAGATATTCTGCAAGTAAGCGGCGAGCGGATTGGTGCCGAAATGCGGTCGATGCTCGCGCACCCCAACCGAGCCAGCGCATTCGAACTATTGAATGCCACCAACCTGTCGCCCCATGTGCTGCCCGAATTCCACCAGCTCACCGACAGCAACCTGCAAGCGAGGCTTGCCGCGATTGCGACGCTCAACGAGCCGGAAATGGTCACCGTGCTAGCGACATTGTTTGCCGGAGCCCCATCAATTAACGTCGTCGCATTGGCAAGCCGGTGGAAACTGACGAACCGCGAAGCCGATCTCTTGGGTTGGCTGCTCGCGCATTACGAGATTGTCGCCCAGGCAACGGCCTTGCCGTGGCCACAAGTGCAACGGACGCTCGCCGACGAACGAGCAGGGGAGTTGCTGGCAATGGCGAGTGCGCTCTTGGGGCCAGCAGACGACCGAGTTGCGTTCTGCGCTGCGAGGTTGGCCTGGCCACGCGAGCAAATAAACCCGCCGCCGCTCGTGACTGGTCGCCAACTCATTGCCGCGGGAATCAAGCCGGGGCCGGCGATGGGGCGAATCCTCGACTCGATTCGCGACGCGCAATTATTGGGCGAACTGACCTCGCCAGATGATGCGATCGCCTTCGCCCGCCGGGGCAGTGCGTAGACATTTTGCCTTCTGCAACCTACCATCACGGCAGTCGCCCCATCGCTTGCGGCACTCCTATCGACACCGCGTTTCTTGCCGAAAGATCTGTTGACAAATGCTCGAATTACTAGCTCGCGTCGAACCACCGATCGTCGACGGTTTCTATGTCGTTAACCTGCTGATGCGTGTGATGCACATCACGTTCGCGGCGATGATTGTCGGTGGCTTGCTCTACCGCCGCCTAGTGCTCGTCGGCAACGACCTTGACCGCAGCGGCGACGAATCGATGCGCCGCCCCTGGGCCATGTGGATCGGAATTGCCTCAGGAATGCTGCTGCTGTCGGGCTTCTACAACACGTGGCTCTACCTGCTCAGCGGGCAATACGAAAAACTCAGTCCCATTTACCATGCCGCCTGGGGCGTGAAGTTCTTGTTAGCACTTGCGCTGATGTTGCTCGCGGCCCTGCTCGCCGGGCGGTCGAAATTGGCTCGCAAAGTCCAGCGGCAAGAGGCGAAGTGGCTGAACGTAGCGATTGCGATTGCCATTCTTATCTTCACGACCGGAGCGGTGATGCGTTCGTTCAGTAAGTTACCCCCCCCAACAACGTTCGTCGAAGAAGTAGACGAGACGGTTTCTCAATAACGCAAACGTCATTGGCTTGCGAGCCTGCGGCCGTCGAATCGACACTAACCGTTTACAAAGAAGGCGTAACACGATGGACAAAAAAGCAAAAAAGCGTATTGAAGTGCTTCGCAAAAAGAAAGCCGATCTCACACAGCGTCTCGCCGGCGCGAAGCAACAACTGGACGACCCGTCGGAAGTACGCGACTACGAACAGCAAATCGCGGCGATTGACGATGAGCTGGCGAAGCTAAAAGAGGGCTAGCAAAAAAATCGCGTCCTCTGAAAAATACCGGGCAAATTGTTGTGTCGTCACGAAAACAAGTCTAATATATCGCGTTAGTGGTACGACGAGCTTGGCGGCTTTCTCGTACGGGCGCGTGTCGGTTCTGGGGGGTTCTCACTTCTCCTGCGGCGCAGTAGCGGTGTCGCCCAACAAAGCGGCCACATCTGTCGAGGTTAACTGAGGTCGGAATGTGGGGGCTTCAGCGCGGACCATTGCTTCGATTGCTCGTCAACAATCCCGGACTTGTGTGATTCGAACCAGACCAGCAGGGGAGTACGAATGATGAAGTCGATGATGAATTTACTGGCGGCGTTTTTTATTGTGGGGCTTCTGGCCTCCTCAGCGTCAGCAGCGCTGTATGTTTACGAACCCTTCGATTATACGCCCAACGCGATCCTCACCGGACAGGGCGGGGTGCAGGGCACCATCGGAGCCTGGAACTCCCATGACAACTTGCCATTGCAAGCGGAATGGACGAAGACCACTGATTGGTTCGTGCATGCCCAGGGCTCGCTCTCGGGCGTTGGGTTATCTGGCCAAAACCCGTCGGCTGAGCCTCTCGGGATGCACCAATGGGACGGAGCGGTCAGCAACCTAGCGACCGCCGGTGGGTATGTCGGGCTTTGGGGTGCGGATGACTGGAACGACCCCGACGGGCCAAACACCGGCGAGCCCGGTCGCAACCAAACCAGCGCCATCGCGCTCGACCCGTCAGTTACTGCGACTTTCCAAACCGGCAATACCACCTGGATCAGCTACGTCGCCGTCCGTGGCTGGGACCGCAACGAACAAGCCCCCAACCTCGTGCTGGGAACGGGACCCGCGCCCGAAGACTCGCGCGGCGAAGACTATGGTGGAATCGGTAGTGGCGACACAGGTTTCGGCACTGGTGGTGGCCCGACCCAAACCAACCGTGTCCACTTCTACCCCATGCACTACAATGCAGGCCAGTATACCAACGTCATCGGCGAGATTCCCAACAACTCCTTCTTCGGCAGTGGCACTCAAGGGGCCGACGACGCCTTCTGGAGCGCGCCGGCCGACAGTCGCCTCGACTGGGTCGAGAACGACCCGACGACCAACCTCTTTGGTGCCGTCAACATCGTTGTCATGAAGATCGAGTGGAACGCCGACACCGGCGGCGAAGACATCCTCTCGGTCGGGCGATTCCTCGAAACCGACACGATCTCCGAAGCCAACTTTGATGCGTTGATCGCCGCCCAGCCCAACCTCTCCACCGCCAACTGGCTATTTCACAAACCCAACATCGACGAAACGCAACTCGACACGTTGACCTTCATGGGGATCAAGTATTTTGTCGATGAAATCCGTCTCGCCGACAGCTTCTCCGATGCCCTGCCCGCGCCGACATCGACTACGATACTCGGCGACACCCACAACGACGGCACCGACGACACGCTCGACATCGACCCGTTTGTGTTGCTGCTTACAGACCCGGCTGGCTACGCAACGGCTTTCCCGGGCATCGACGCGCTGGCTGTGGGTGACATCAACATAGACGATGTGGTCGACACGCTCGATATCGATCCCTTCGTCGCTTTGTTGACAGCGGGCAGCGTGACCGGCGGTGCCGTACCCGAGCCGAGTACCCTGCTGCTGGCCGGCGTAGCCGCCGTGGCTTACCGCGGTTTTCGCAAGAGTCGCAACTAGTGCGTCATTTCGAAATCGTACTCCGGTAGGCTCCGCGCGACTGCGACTCTAAGTAGGTGTTTATGAATTGCTGTCATCTCTGTTGCGGCTTGGTGGTTCGGCAGAGGCGGCCAAGCATGAGTCGAATCATGGCGATTTGGATCATTGCCTCACTGTTCTCTACCAACTCTTCGTAGTCCTTGCTGAG
>JBGSWC010000388.1:0-5035 GCA_041752635.1 Pirellulales bacterium
TCTGTCCGCGAGGATGCGGAGAGGTCGTCAGCGGCTGGGCATCCATGACCGTGAACTCTGCGCCCGCCGGCGACACGATTGTTGCCCGCATCGTTTTGCCATCTTGCACCAAGTCAGCCGACCGGCTGTCGTCACTTAGCCGGACGTCCGCGCGTGTGTGGGCAAACCACCAAACCTCGGCAGGGCTGTCGAGCGACAGCTCATCAGACACGCGAACAACGTTAGCAGCAGGGTCGGGTGTGATCGCGCGACGGACGCTGCCGTCGTAGGCTTCCGAAAGGTCAATACGGAATGCGCCGTCCGCGTAGTCGATTGGAGCTTGGCCTTCGTAACGCTGGCCACCTTCCTTGTCGGGATTGATGACGAGAGTGTTGTGTCCTTCGGCGCGGTTGACGTAGTAGGACCACCGCTTACTCCCTTTGTCGGACGAGAAATAGCCCGGCAGGTTGTAGTCGTCGGACCCTAGGTCAATCAGCCAGCGAACGCCACCCTGATCGAGGATAAACGTGCCGAGATCCATCTGCGAATGGCCGAAGCCGATGCGTCCCCCCTTGGCAGCAACGTACCAAGCATCTTTGCGATGCCAGTCGCTGCGAAACGCAGCAACGCCGGCCGACTTAAAAACGGCGGTGCGGGGAAGTGTGGTCACTTCGGCGTTGGCTGTCACCGGGTCGTACCACAGCAAGTCGAGTGGCGATCCCTCGACGAGCCGAAGCGCCGCGAAGGCATTGCCCGGCTGGTTATACCGCTTAGCGAAATAGAACATCGTAGGTGAGTAGACAGGCTTTTGCGTATTATCGCCAAAGTTGAAGCAATCGCCGTTGGGGCCGGACATCTGCTGTGGGAAATAGGCGGTCACGTCGAACCCCGGGGAATTTCCCAACCCGAAATCAGTGCCCAACGCCGACTCGAGTGAGGCGATGGCGAAGACATTGTAGTCAGTGCCGAACGCCCAGTAGCCGGGGCCCTCGTCGTAGCCGCCGTCGGGCGCATAGCGCGACATCGGTAGCCGCAGCGACTCGATCGCCTGTGTGAGAAAGTTCGTTGCCAGTTGAGGCCGCTCGTCGGCAATAGCCAGCGCTGCTGCAATGAGTCCACCGTTGCAGACTTGGTTCCAATTGATGTGAGTCCGCGTCCACCACACCCTCTGTTCGTAGGCCTCGAGCCCGGGCGTGATACCGTGCTCGACAATTGCATCGCGGATCGTGGCTCGCTGGTCGTCAGTCCAGCGGTCGTACATCCAGTCGTAGGCGATGGCGAAAGCGAACGACATGACCGCAACATCGAGAAAGTGATCGGGATTCCAGTCCTTGAATCCGGCGGCCGCCTGCATGTCGGCCCACACTCGGTCGCGGTAACGATCATTGGGCGAGATTTTGTCGAGCATCGCCAGAGTCAGAACGCGGTCACGAACTCTTTTGCTCTCGTAGAGCAACCTCCTACCGTCGCGGAGCCGATACTCGGCGACCGGCTCGTCGAGCATCGATTCGGCGCGTGCTTTCATTTGCGCGTGCCACCGTCTGGCGTGTTCGTCGGTCGTGACGAGCCCGGTGATGCGAGCGAAATCATCGTTGGTCGCCATCAGACGCGGGTGCTGCATGCGGAGCGCATCGAGCAGCTCTGCTTGCGCGGCCCCGGAGTGCCCCTCCACCAGCAGGCAGTTGAGCAGGGCGGTCGACACAACAATTGGAAACAGTTTCATGTGCGGCATTGATTGAAGTAAGTCGGCAAGGCTGAGGCAACTTGGCGACAGTACGGGCGGAGATTCGAGTCGCTCTATTTTGCCAATCGAATCAGAATAGCAGAGATTGGGCAGGGGGTATAAACTGTTGGCGGAGTTTTTTGTGGTATTTTCGCCGCCGCAATTGCGTGCCATTGCCGCATCCCGTGGCAGCGTTCCGCCTTCACCCAGACCGTCTCGCATCGCGAAATGATTCGTCGAGCTAGTCGATACCGTTGCGAAATGGTGACCGTCGAACACAGATGGCTCGACCGGCTCCCGAACACTCTGGTTAGCGAGACCCCATTCGGGGTATCTTGAAGCGTTGTCCGCTGCACCTCCTGCCGAATATTACCGCTGTGACTCTCGATATTTCTTCCATGCTACGCGAATGGCAGTTCGATCCCGAAACGATCACCGTTCGTGAAATCGACGGCGACGATGGCCGACGCAAAATCCAGTTGCGGCTCGATCTGGGTGTGTTGCAGATGGAAATCGACGGGAGGCCCGATGGCGAGCGGATTCACGGCGAGGCCTCGTGGCTCGACTATTTTCGCAGCGCCCAAGTGGCCCACGACGCGGCCAACCCCGACGCAGCCCGGTTTCTGCTCGATTCCGAAGATTGTGCCCAGTTACTACGCGAGGGGGTGCAGTATTACCACCGTTACGTCAGCTTCTGGCACCTCGAGAAGTATGAGTTGTGTGCCCGCGACACGCGGCGCAACTTGCAGCTCTTCGCTTTTGTTCGCGAACACGCACGCTACGATCGTGACAAAATACAATTCGACCAATGGCGTCCCTACGTCACGATGATGCACGCCCGCGCCGTGGCGACACCGCTGGTCGAGCTCGAGCAGTACGAAGCAGCGATAGGTGCGATCGACGCGGGCATTCGTGGGATCGAAGAATTTCTCGAAGAGTATGGGCAAGCCGACAAAGCAGGGCAGTTGGGCGAGTTGGTGTTCCTCAATCGTTGGCGGAAGGAACTCGCGAAACAGTTGGCGAATGACGACGAAGTGGCCGACGAAGATGTCGAGGATGATCCGGTCGACAAGCTCACGAAAAAACTCGACGCCGCGATTGCCGAGGAGCGATACGAAGAAGCTGCCTCTTTGCGCGATGAGCTACGCCGACTCGAAGAGCCACCCCCCCCAGGACCGCTCGGTGGCTAGGCCCGTCGCCAACGAAACGTCGCCAACGATACAATAGCGGTATGAACGAAACATCAATCGACACAACGCCGACCGCAGTCGAACACTCAGCTGCTTTACTGGTCGAGGCGTTGCGTCGTTACCAGAATTGTGTCGTGGCATTCTCGGGCGGCGTCGACAGCGCGGTTGTCGCGAAAGCCGCCAGATTGGCTTTAGCCGATCGCGCCGTCGCGGTTACGGGCATCGGACCAGCCGTCTCGGAGCGCGAGCTGCTCGTGGCGCGCGAGGTTGCCGCAGCGATTGGCATCCAGCACGTCGAAGTGGCGACTGACGAGATCGCCCGTCCCGGCTATACCGCCAATCGCGGCGATCGCTGTTACCACTGCAAGACAGAACTCTACGAACACGCAACCAACTTTGCGCGCGATCATGGCTTCAAAGCCATCGCCAACGGCACCAATTGCGACGACCTGGGCGACTACCGCCCCGGCCTGATCGCCGCCAGCGAACAGCAAATTGTGAGTCCACTCGTCGAGTGTGGACTGCGCAAGTCAGATGTTCGAGCCATTGCCGACTTTTGGCACTTGAGCGTTGCCGACAAGCCTGCGGCGCCTTGTCTGGCGAGCCGCTTCGCGATCGGTGTCGAGGTCACAAGCGAACGACTTGAGCGCGTCGAAGCGGCCGAAGCCTGGCTGTATGATCACCTAAAGATTGCGGATTGCCGCGTCCGTTACCATCATGACGACCTCGCGCGGATCGAACTGCCACCGGCCGACATCTCGCGTCTGCTCGAACCTGTCACTCGGCACTTGCTGGAGGCTCATCTGAGGGCCCTGGGCTTCCGCTACGTTACGATTGACTTGACCGGCCTGTCTTCGGGCAGTCTTAATCCGGCGAAGTCAGACGGCTTCCTGGCGGCCGATATGCTCACCAAGCGGACCTAGCCGTCACAAAAGTGATGTAAGTCCTTATTGAGCAATCGTTTGCGGAAGATCGCAAGGGGTCGAATAACTGACCGTGCATCGTACGAGGGGTTTCTTTAAGCTACGCCCCGCAGAGGCAAGATTAACTCTGCGACCGGTAAAGTCATCAAAAACAATCCCGGACGTGTCGGCTCAGAAAACCCATCCATTTCGTTGGAGTCAGTCGCGTTATGAACATGCAACCAAAACTTCGCCCCTGGTGGAAGCGTGCCCCCATCGCCGCAGGTCTCGGCGCCATGGCTGCTTACAAAGCATTGAATTTGCCCACTGCGATTTTGCCTCGCGACTTCAAGGCGATCGTTCGCAACTGGGACTACGATATGTTCGCCATGCTGATCAAAAGTGGCGTGAAGCGAGCCTACATCGATCAGCCGTGCGAATTCACAATGCCCGCCACCATCGCGCCAAAAGCGGTAGTCGCTCCCGAATTTCAACTAAGCCAGACCGAACTAAAGCGATTTTATCAACAAGGTTTCCTTGGTCCGTTCGACGCGTTCACGCCCGCCCAGATGCGCGATTTCAAAAACGACTTACTCGCGATCGAAAAAGAGCCTTCGCAGACCTACGGCTTCGTCACACCGCGCGATCGTCACCTCGAAATGCCGCGTCTGTGGAACTACATGAAATCGCCGGCGATCACCGAACGGGTCGCGCAATTGCTTGGCCCTGACCTCTTATGCTGGCGGTCACAGATTTTTTATAAGGGTCCGAAGGCGCCCGCCATTCAGTGGCATCAGGCGAGCACCTTCATGGTTGAAGACTACCAAGACCCAGCGCTCTTCCCCGCCGATCGCAGCGAGATATTTCAACTCACCGTGTGGGTGGCGGTCGATGAATCGACGACCGAAAACGGGTGCCTTCGCTTTGCTGTGGGCACCCACGATCGCATTCGGCCTATCACTTTTGGTGGGCGCGAAGGCTTCTACGATGCATCGTTCTCGCTCGACTTCAACGAGAGCGAACACCAAATCGTCGAGCTGCCGGTGAAGCCGGGTCAATTCATCATCTTCACGGAGCGTTGCATACACGGATCGGCCGCTAATACGACCGATCGCTACCGCATCGCGTTCAACTTGCGGGCGATCCCGACCAGCGTGGCCGTTTATCCCGGCAAGAAGTACTACCGCTCTGTCTACAACGGTGGCAAATACTATCTCGACAAATGGGGCGTTTGCCAACTT
>JBGSWC010000389.1:0-2310 GCA_041752635.1 Pirellulales bacterium
CGGCGGCACGATGTGATTGTGATGCACGTGCTCGACCCGGCCGAGCTCGATTTTCCCTTCAACCACGCGACGCTATTCAAAGGACTCGAAGACCTGGGCGAACTTCTGGCCGAACCAGCACAGCTCAGGCGTGCGTATCGAGAAGAGATCGAACAATTCACCACCACCCTCCGCAGCGGCTGCCTGGCGATGGATGCCGACTATGTGCAACTGAGAACTGACCAATCACTCGGCTTCGTGCTGAGCCACTACCTCGCCCGCCGCAGTAAGCGGACTAAGTAGAGGATTAACCGCAGAGGACGCGAAGAGCGCAGAGAGACGCTCGTTAGCCACAGATCAGCACAGATGAACACAGATAAAATTAAAAAAGGATTCACCAAAGCCAGCTTTTTATTAGGAATACGGGTATCGCATGAGCAGTCGAAAAGCTTGGCGACGGGCACAATTCAATCTGTGTTCATCTGTGCCTATCCGTGGCCAATTTTCCTCCGCGCTCTCCGCGTCCTCCGCGGTTAAATAACTTGACGGATTTCCCACTAGCTTTCGGTTTCGGCAATCTTCCCCTCCTCGGGTGGATGGCGGCGGCGGCTGCGCCGATTTTGATTCATTTGTGGATGCGGCACACCTATCGCGAAGCGCCTTGGGCGGCGATGCGATTCTTGCAAGCGGCCATTAAGCGGCAGGCGCGGCGGATGCGACTACAGCAGTGGCTGTTGCTCGCTTTGCGGACGCTCATTCTGCTGCTGGTGGCGCTGGCGGCGGCCAAGCCTTTCCTCTCGGACCTTGGCTGGCTCGGCGGCGGCACCCGGGTTCATCGGGTGTTGGTGATCGACACGTCGCTGTCGATGGCAGCGGTCGAGAGCGAAGAATCGCGATTCGCGCGGGTCGTGTCGCTGGCGACCGAGATGATCGACGCATCGCGGCCGGGCGAGACTTTCTCGTTGGTGACGCTTGCCGATCCGCCTGAAGTGAGGCTTTCGGGGCCAGTCGCCGACAAATCGCGTGTGAAGGCTGAGTTGGCGCAGCTCGACACGACCTTCGGCACGGCCGATTTGCCGGCGACGCTGGCACTTGTGAGCCAAGTCATCGCCGATGCCGACCGCCGGGGCGAGCCATTCGATCGCCAAGAGGTGGTTTGCTTGAGCGATCTGGGCAAGAACACCTGGGGGCAAGTCGCCGGGGGCGACTCCGAAGCCGCGGGCATTGGCCGGCTACCCAAATCAACAGAATTGATAGTGGTTGATGTTGGTGTTGCTTCGACCCCGAACCTATCGGTCGGCAAGCTCGAGCTGGCCGATGCGTTCCCGACCTCCGGGCGACCAATCGCCATTGCGGCGGTCATCGAAAACCACTCCGACGACGTTGTGACTGACTTGGTCGTCGAGTTGCAAGTCGATGGCGTCGTCGCCGAAGAACGTCGCGTGTCGATTGAGCCGGCTGGCAGTGTGACTGTTTCTTTCGAGCGCACTTTGCAAGAAACCGGTTGGCACCAATTTGAATTGCACTTACCCGACGATGCTTTGCGAGGCGACGACCGCGAGTACCTAGTCGCCAACTTGCCCGAGTCGGTCCGTGTGCTGTGCGTCGAAGGTCGACCAGGGGCGGCCCGCTATTTAGCGAGCGCGCTCAACCCCACAGGCAAGCGTGACAGTCCGATAGTTCCGACGGTGATTTCGGCCGGCCGGTTACGCGATACACCACTCGAAGACTTCCGTTGTGTGCTCTTCTCGAATGTTGGCGAGCTGACCGCCAGCGATGCCGCACAACTGGCCACCTACGTCCGCGACGGGGGTGGGCTCGGCATTTTCTTGGGCGATGCTGTGAATGTTGATTCCTACAACGCCGCCCGATGGCGTGAGTCGCCACTCTCATTCGCGATTCCCGATCCGCGAACTGCGCTAATCGGGCAACTCATCGCGGGCGATGACGCATCGCCCCAGCCACTGCTGCCGGTGAAGATTTTGCCACCGGTGAGCCAAACGACCTACGGAATTGACCCACTCGATTACCAACATCCCATCGCCCAAGTCTTTCGCGGTCGTGAACAAGCGGGGTTGCTCTCGACCCCCATCTCACGGCATTCTCCACTCGAGGTCGTCGACGCCGAGGCAAAAGTCGCCCTTGCACTGAGCGACGGCGCGCCGCTGCTGGTGACTTGTCCGTTGGGGGATGGCATGGTCGCCGTCTGTGGCACGGCCGCTTCGCTTGATTCGGTCGACCCGGCGACCGGACAGCCGTGGACGTTGTGGCCGGCGTGGCCCAGTTTCTTGCCGGTGGTTCGCGAACTGGTTGATTATCTCGACAACGACC
>JBGSWC010000390.1:0-5020 GCA_041752635.1 Pirellulales bacterium
TCAGAATCCCACGGCAATTGCCTCCGCTGCGGTGATGAACTGCCTGACGGCGTGCGATTTTGCGTCGCTTGCGGCACACAAAATCTCGACGCCGACGCGGGGCCGTTAGTGAAAGCCCAACTCGACACGAAGGTCGATACCACGCGACGAACTCTCGAACGATTCGTCTATTGGTGGCGTCATTTGTTCGGCATACGTCGTTAACGAAAAAAACAGATTCGGACGACTAGGTGAGCCGTTAAGACATACATACTGTTGCCGAATTCAAGAGAGAAAAATTGTCATGGCAAAACGAAAACCAACCGCCGCCGCCAAGAACGACGAAACAAAGAACCAAGCCGTCGAAAAAATCGCCTCGCTTGTCGACGCATTCTGCAAAGAACACCTCAACGAAGAGTACGCCGAACTCTGCCTGCAGCTCACCCAAAAGCTGGCGCGTAAACGACCGTCTCCTTTGCTGAGCGGGAAACCCACCACCTGGGCCTGCGGTATCGTCCGTACGATTGGCTGGGTCAACTTTCTCGACGACAGTTCGCAAAAGCCCCATATGAAGCTCACCGCCATCGACAAGGCGTTCGGCGTTGCCGAGAGTACCGGTCAAGGGAAGTCGAAACTGATCCGCAATCTGTTCCGGATCGGGACGTTTGACCCCGACTGGACGCTGCCCAGCATGATCGCCGAAAACCCGATGGCCTGGATGATCGAAGTGAATGGGTTCGTCTTGGACGCGAGGTTCTTGAAGCGAGAGATTCAGGAGGAGGCATTTCGGCAGGGGATGATTCCGTTTGTCCCCGATCGTCCGCAAACGGACTGATCTTTCGTAGCCGAAGTGGCCAACACTTCGGGGCGCTGCGTTAACGCCTGCGAATTCTTGCGAATCCGGCTACAGTTCGCTTGCGGAAGTCCCTCCCGCACTGTTGGCGACTCCTGCTACAATAGCCACCCCGCGAGCCTTTTATCCCACTTTTGTGTCCGTCACTGCATGTCCCGTCGCATTCTTGTTACTAGCGCATTGCCCTACGCCAATGGTCCGATTCATATCGGCCATTTGGTCGAGTACTTGCAGACCGATATTTGGGTACGGTTTCAAAAGCTAAGGGGGCATCGTTGCCTCTACATGTGTGCCGACGATACGCATGGGACCGCCATTATGATTTCGGCCAAGAAGGCCGGCGTCAGCGAAGAAGAGTTTATCGCCCGCGTCAGCCAAGAACACCAACAGGACTTCGCCGACTTTGGCATCGAGTTCGACAACTACGGCAGCACCAACAGCGAGGCGAGCCGTGCGATTTGTCACGAGATTTGGGCCAAGATTGTCGACGCCGATTTAGTGACCGAGCGCGCTGTCGAGCAGCCTTATGACCCGGTCGAAGAGACGTTTCTAGCCGATCGGCTGATTCGTGGTACCTGTCCTAACTGCAAGTCGCCCGATCAGTATGGCGACCACTGCGAGAAGTGCCTCACTAACTATGCGCCGAGCGATCTGATCGACGCCCGCAGTGTGCTGAGTGGGGCGACGCCCGAACTTCGGCAGGCGCCCCACAAGTTTGTCGAGCTCGAAAAGCTGCGGCCGTTTCTCGAAGAGTGGGTCGACACGAGCGGCGCGTTGCAGGGGGAGATTGCCAATTACTTGAAGGGGCATTTTCTGAATGCCAAAGACGACGCTGGCAATTTGCAGCCGCTCCGCGATTGGGACGTGACCCGCCCGCGCAAGTACTTTGGCTTCGAGGTGCCCGACTTCCCCGGCAACTACTGGTATGTTTGGTTCGACGCGCCGATTGGTTACATCGGCTCGAGCAAAGAATGGTGTGACCGCCATGGCGAGTCGCTTGACGACTGGTGGCGTTCGCCCGAGAGTGAGATCCATCACTTCATCGGCAAAGACATTACTTATTTTCACACGCTGTTTTGGCCCGGCATGCTCAAGACGGCCGGCTATAGCCTGCCGACGAAGGTTCACATCCACGGTTTCTTGACCGTCGATGGCGAGAAGATGAGCAAGAGCAAGGGGACGTTCGTGATGGCGCGGACGTACCTGAACCACTTAGAGCCGAGCTACCTGCGTTACTTCTATGCGACGAAGCTCACGAGCCGGGTCGAAGACCTCGACCTGGCGGTCGATGAGTTTGTGGCGAAGGTGAACACCGATTTGGTGGGCAAGGTGGTGAACCTGGCGAGTCGGTGCGCGAAGTTTGTCGCCGAGACGGGGTTGTCGAAGGTTTATCCCGACGACGGGGGACTTTTCGCGGGCGCAGCCAAAGCGGGCGACGAAATCGCCGCCGCCTACGAGTCGGGCGACTACAGTCGGGCAATGCGAACGATCATGGCGCTGGCCGATGCCGCGAATCCGTTTGTCGAAGAGAGTCAGCCTTGGGTGCTGAACAAGCAGGCGGGCAGCGAGCAGCAGTTGCAAGACGTTTGCACGATTGGCCTAAACCTGTTTCGTCAAATTGCCATCTACCTGGCGCCCGTGTTGCCCAAGCTTGCCGAGCAAGCGGGCGAGCTGTTGGGCGATCCGATTACCAGTTGGTCGCAGGCGAGTGAGCCGCTCGTCGGCACGCCGGTGGCCAAGTTCGAGCACATGATGAAGCGTATCGAAACCGAAAAGGTGCATGCGATGATTGAAGAGAGTAAAAGCGAAGCGGAAACGACGAATGCTGAGGGCGCTGACGCTTCCGGCTCGCTAGCGAGCGACAAATGGAACGACCCGGGCGATAGCCTCGCGGCCGAGCCATTGGCCGATGAGTGTACGTTCGACGATTTCACGAAAGTCGATTTGCGGATCGTACGCGTGGTCGAAGCCGAGCAGGTGCCCGAGGCGCGCAAGTTGCTGAAGCTGAAGTTGAGCTTGGGAGGAGGCGAATATCGCCAAGTGTTCGCCGGCATCAAGGCGGCTTACGATCCCGAAAAGCTCGTCGGCCGGATGGTTGTGATGGTCGCCAACCTCGCGCCGCGGCAAATGAAGTTCGGGCTGAGCGAAGGCATGGTCGTCGCCAGCGGTCCCGGCGGCGAAGAAGTCTTTGTGCTCTCGCCCGATGAAGGGGCGAAAGTTGGGCAGCGCGTTCACTAAAGTAGCACCACTCTCCGAGTGGTGATTTCACGATTCGGAGAATCGTGCCACAAACAACCGTCTGGCGACGGTAGCTACGTCGGTTGGCTCCATCAATGACCCCCAAGAACTGTTTCACAATCGCGGCAATCCTCGGTGCCGTTGGCATCGCGCTGGGGGCATTTGGCGCGCATGGTTTGCCCGACGTGCTGGTTTCACTCGGCCAAAGCGACGCTGTCGCCGGCGAGCGGATGACGCTATTCGAAACAGCCGTGCGGTATCAGATGTACGCGACACTGGCTCTGTTGGCGTTCGCGCTGGCGGCCGATCGCTGGCCGAGTGGCCGGTGGCGGTGGGCACACGCGATGATGCTCGCTGGCGGGATCATCTTTTGTGGCGTGCTGTACGGATTGGTGTTTGCCGAAGGTCCGCTGCGCGCGGTGCTCGGCGCGTCGGCGCCAATTGGTGGTTCGCTGATGATCGCCAGTTGGATCACGGCCGCCTACACATCGTGGCGGTCGTAGCGGGTGTTCACTCGCCAATCGCATCGATGCGGCTCTTCACCGTTCGTCGATCGAGCCCCAGCACTCGCGATGCTTGTTCGTAGCCCCCCGTTTTGGCATGAACGAGTTGACAGTAGTGATTCAGCAACTCGTCGGCCGACAGTTCGCCTCGCTCGGCACGCTGGAGCCATTCGCATAAACGGGCCGTTGGTTGCCGAATTGGCGGGTGATATTCGCAGCGCACGAGTACATTGCGGACACACTGTTCCAGCTCGCGAATGTTGCCCGGCCAGGCGTAGTCGCGCGGCATCTTCCAATTAATCCACGCCTCGACTTCTTCGACAAGTTGCGACACATCGTCGGTTGTGTCGTCGTCAATCACTCCCAGCTCTCGGCTCACGATGAACTGTAGCAAGCTGCCCAGCGCGGCCGGCGAGTCAGACAACTGCTCGCGCAGCGAGGGAACCACGATCGTGTCGCTGCAAATGCGGTAATAGAAGTCTTCGCGGAATCGCCCTTCGCGCATCTCGCAGGCGAGGTCGCGATTGGTCGCAGCAATTAGTTTGCCGGTGAACTGCCTTGGCTCGGTCTCGCCCAGCCGGCTGTATTTGCGCTGCTGAATCACGCGCAACAGCTTGACCTGAATCGCCGGATCGAGCTCGCCGATCTCGTCGAGAAACACGGCACCACCGGTGGGGCACTTTTCGAGCCAACCGGCGCGGTCGGATGTCGCCCCCGTGAATGATCCTTTGCGATGGCCAAAAAGTTCTGACTCGATGAGCGTTGGCGAAAATGCCGCCAGGTTAACGCCAATGAACATTGGTTCGCTCACGAAGCGTTTGTGCTCGACATCGAACGGCTCGTATTGCGATAATCCAATCGCGCGGGCGACAAGTTCTTTGCCCGTGCCCGAGGGGCCCGTGATAAGTGTCGACAGCCCCGCCATGCGATCGTACAGCGAACGCCGAAAGCGACGCAGGTCGTGCGTGAAGATCGACTGCCAGACTTGAGCGCGAAGTCGGGTGGCGGGGCGTGACTGGCCGACCAAACACATGAATATGTGCGTGAATGCGCGGCGGACCTGATAGAGACAGGCGAACAAATGGGCGTTGTCGACAACACACGCGCGATCGGCGCTCGCCACCGGCGCGAGCAGCCTCGCGCGATCGTCGGCAAATGACTGCCATGCCTTGGCGATGGCTTTGGGGCTGCCTGTTTCGTGCTCGATTGCGAGCGGCGCAAGATGACGGTAATAGGTGACGTAAGTCACCAGGTCGTCGTAGTGAGCCACGTCGCGAGTGGCGATCGTTTGGCCTGCGTCGCAGTCGCGGCAGACTCGCTCGGCGAATTCGCTCGCCCGCTCGGTGAGCCGATAGACGTTGGGCCGCTCGGCCGCGTCGGTCGCAGCAGTGCGACTCCAGGCCGGATCGTCGTCGACAAACGCATCGCCGAGCGCCCGGCGTTCAAG
>JBGSWC010000391.1:0-28553 GCA_041752635.1 Pirellulales bacterium
TTCAACTCAATATGTGCGGCAACAACAACTTGAGCCGATGGCGCTAGCCACGGGTGAATCACCCGCCACCCGACGCTAGCGTGTACGGCTCAAGACTGACAATTAACTTACTGGAGAAATGAAAATGCCCCGTCCCGCAACGCTGTTCACCGGCCAATGGGCCGATTTGCCGATGGAAACGATGGCTCAAAAGGCCAAAGACTTTGGTTACGACGGGCTCGAGCTCGCCTGCTGGGGCGACCATTTCGAGGTCGACAAGGCGATGAGCGACGCTGGCTATTGCAGCGCAAAGCGCGACCTGCTCGAGCGATACGACCTCGATTGCCATGCGATTAGCGCGCACCTCGTCGGTCAAGCGGTGTGCGACATTATTGACGAGCGGCACAAAGCTATTTTGCCGCCGCATGTGTGGGGCGATGGCAAACCGGCCGGCGTCAACGAGCGGGCCATCGAAGAACTTAAGAACACCGCCCGGGCCGCTCAAAAGTTCGGTGTCGATGTTGTGCCCGGTTTCACCGGTTCGAGTATTTGGCACTTGCTCTATTCGTTTCCGCCGGTGCCTGAATCGATGATTGCCGACGGGTTCAAGCAGTTCGCCGATCGCTTCAATCCGATTCTCGACGTGTTTGCCGATTGCGGTGTGCGATTCGCGCTCGAGGTTCATCCGACCGAAATCGCCTTCGACATCTACACGGCGCAGCGGGCACTCGAAGCGCTCGACCACCGGCCCGAGTATGGCTTCAACTTCGACCCGAGCCATTTGATTTGGCAAGGTGTCGATCCGGTCGAGTTCATTCGCGCCTTCCCCGACCGCATCTATCACGTTCACATCAAAGATGCGCTCGTCACTCTCAACGGTAAAAGCGGCATTTTGGCGAGCCACCTCAACTTCGGCAACCCGCGACGCGGTTGGGACTTCCGTTCGCCGGGCCGTGGCGGCGTGAATTTTGAAGAAATCATCCGCGCCCTCAACGTCATCGGCTACCAAGGCCCGCTGAGTGTCGAGTGGGAGGACTGCGGCATGCAACGCGACCACGGCGCGACCGAAGCGTGCGAATTCGTCCGGCGAATCGACTTTGCCCCGTCCGACGTGCAGTTCGACGCGGCTTTCGAGAAAGAATAGCCGCGTTTCGGGAATCAAGGTCGGCGAGCTAGACTGTAGTGAACCTGCCTTCGTTCAAGCAGTTGGTGCCGTCTTGCAAACTCGACTCAAAACTCGGACGCTCATGCCGCCAATCGTGGCACTGTTATTGTCCGTTGCGTTGGTGTCGGCGCCTGCCGATGAAACGACGTGTCACCAACGCTACGACCAACTGCAAGCGGACTTTGCCGAACAGCTCAAACCCATTGCCGATGCGGCCGAACTCGCGAGCGTCGAACCCCTTCGGCTAGGCGAGCGGTTTTATGTCGCCGCCGACAATTACTACGCGGTCGATACGCCACTGTCGGCGGTCGCGGAACCGGTTGCAAAGCTACGAACGCAGTTCGCCAGCCTGCTCGCTGACTTGGCCGCTGAGTCCGCAAAAGAGGGCGAAGCTGCGCTATCGGCGCGAGTCGCCCACCACGCACTCCATCTCGACACAAACCAGAGCAAGGCGAGAAAGCTGCTGGGTTACGTGCAAGATGGCGACATCTGGCTGACTCCCTATGCCGCGACCATGAAGCGACGCGGACGAGTGTGGGACGCGCAGTACGGTTGGATCGAACCGGGCGACCGGGCTCGCTATGAGACGGGCGAGCGCGAAGTGGCTGGGCGATGGCTCTCGCGCGAGCAAGATGCCGCGCGGCACGACGACATCGCTCAGGGCTGGCAGATTCGCACCGACCATTTTGTCGTCACCACCAACCACAGCCTAAAGGCAGGTGCCGCGCTGGCCGCTTCGCTCGAACGGTTGCACGCGGTGTGGTGGCAATTGTTCGCCGATCTCGTGGTGACCGATAGCGAGCTCCGCCGCGCGGCGATCAGCGGGCGCGGATTTCCTCTGCCTCGCCGCCCGATGCAAGTCGCCTACCACCGCGACCGCAATCAGTACAACGCCCGGCTCCGCGCTCGACAGCCAAAGATCGACATGACGCTCGGCATCTATTTCGATCGTTACCGCGAGGCGCATTTTTTTGCCGATGCAGACGCCGATGCAAACAATGACACTGAGTCCGCAACGACTCCAACCCTCTATCACGAAGCCGCACACCAGTTGTTTCAGGAGTCGTTCGACGGCATTCGCGGACCTGGTAGCGAGGCCAATTTCTGGGCCATCGAAGCGGCGGCGCTCTATTTCGAGTCGCTCACAGCCGAACGCGAAACCGAGAATGGGACCATCTTTACACTGGGCACAGTTGGCTCGGGCCGCCTGCCAGCGGCGGCGCACCGCTGGACCGAATCGGGCTACCGCGTGCCGCTCGCCGAGCTGGTTTCTCTGGGACAACACCAACTGCAATCTCGGGAGGACATCGCCCCGCTCTACAGCCAAATCGCCGGCATGGGCCACTTTTTTCTGGCGAAGGGCGTACCAGAACGACGCGAGGCGTTTGCCCAGTACTTGAAGCTGATCTACGAAGGTCGCGACAAGCAAGATTCGCTTGCGATTGAATCGCAAACGTCGCTCCCCGTTCTTGACAAACAGTATGGCGAGTGGATTGAAGGGCTGCCTGTCGCGACGCCCGAATAGGTTGCAGCCAAAAGCCGACGAGGCGTATATCGGCTCCGTCCCTTCGGGGGGAACAACACGAAGCTAGTTCAACCAAAAACTCACGCCCAACAAATTACCACCGAATGTTCGCTGAAAGTCGCGCCAGGTGGTCATGTCAGTGACCTTACCCTCCTCGACGAAAGGCATCGCTGCGCTCTGCTGGACCCACAATACCAGATCGAAATCGCGTGGTTCGTTGAAGACTCGCCTCACGTTGATCCCGTGATTTTCGTCCCTTGGTCGCCAGAGCGGAAGCAGCTTGTCGCCTTTGAGAATCGCCTCGGTTTCGGCGAGCACCGCCGGCCACTGCTCGGCTTGTTCGCGCGTGATCGAGAAACCGAGCGATGGTATCGCCAGGACTTGATCGGGCCCAGCGATCCACTCCCTTTCGTCGTCGGTCTCGTCGAGCACCGCTTGCCACGACTTGCGGCTCAGTTGCACCGTGTTGAGCAGTCTCGCATGGGCCGACTTCATCAGCTCGGCATCGACGAGTTTGAAATCGATTAAATGAACGGCAGCGATGAGGTCGGGGATTTGTGCCCACAGATCGCCGTTCACTCCGGGACTGAGGAATTGGTACCGCGTTTCGGCTCCGCGAAAGACGATGTGGCCACACAGCTCGAATAGTTCGCGCTCGTCGTAGGCGAGCACCATCTCGGACGTGGCTATCAAAAAGTTGCAGTAGCCCTGCAGCCACAGCGTGTCGGCATAGTCAAAGGTGATCCGCGTATCGGGTAATTCCGCCGCTTCGTTGCCTCGTCGAAACGGCGGCTGCTGAATACGCCTCAGAACCGCGTAAATATCTTCACGTGTCCCCGATGCACCTTCGGACTCCTTTGTGTGGCCAATGACATCGTCGCGATTGAGATCGAGGCCCACGGTCGCCAACTCGACGGTCCACTTGTCATTGCTCGGCTCGACATCCCCCAGCGTCTCTTCGGCCACAATGAGCCGCTCGCGGAAAGTCGCTACCATCATGCGGAAGTCGTCATACGACATCTCATCTGGCTCGCGATTGTTCTCGACCGGCAGTCTCAGCAAAGGCGATCCCAGCCACTGCTGCGAATAGAGCCCATAACGATGCGAATCGTCGGCCAGCCCCTGCACTGCGCTCATCGCTTGCACGAAACCAAGCTGCGTTTGCTGTAGCGGAGTTACTTTCGCTTCAAGCGTGGCCGTCAGTTGCTGCTCGGCTTCGTCAAATTGCCCTTTCGCGAGCAACTGCTGCAGAGGAGTCTCGGCCAGCACTACCGCCGACATCGACATTGCAGCAAGGACTACGAGTTGACGAACGGGTTGACGCACAGTGACTTGTGGTAACATACGAAGCTCCTGCTTTGTGAATTCGTTTGAACACCTTCAGTAATAAGTACCCGCGACATCGCCATGAAGTTTGCGCTTTGTAACGAAATGTTTGGAGACCGCCCGCACGACGAGGTGTTCGCCATTGCCGCCGGTCTTGGCTATACGGGCATCGAGATTGCTCCGTTCACGCTCGACTGGTCGCAGTCGACGGCCGATGTTCGCAAACTAACAGCGGCGCAAATCGACGCGACGCGACGCGCAGCCGAAGCGGCGGGCGTCGAAATCATTGGCTTGCACTGGCTGCTGGCAAAGACCAAGGGTTTTTACTTGACGTCGCCTGACGCTGACGTTCGCCAGCGCACAAGTGACTATGTCATTTCCCTCGCCGAGTTGTGCGACGCTTTGGGCGGGCGAATCATGGTGCTTGGCTCGCCCCAGCAGCGCAACCTGCTGCCGGGTGTGTCGCACGACCAAGCCGAGGGGTTCGCCATCGAAGTCTTGCAGCGCGCCATGCCCACTTGCGAGCGGTTAGGCGTCACGATCGCGCTCGAACCTCTTGGCCCCGCCGAAGGAGACTTTTTGAACACGGCCGCATCGGCAATCGAGCTGGCCGAGCGGGTTGGCTCACCGAGTTGCCGGCTACATCTCGATGTGAAGGCGATGAGCAGCGAAGCGAAGCCCATCACCAACATCATCCGCGACTCGGCCCCGTGGATCGCCCACTTTCACGCGAACGACCCGAACCTACTTGGCCCAGGAATGGGCGACGTCGACTTCGCCCCGATCTTCGCCGCGCTCCGCGACATCGATTATCGCGAGTGGGTGAGTGTCGAGGTGTTTAAGTACGAGCCGAGTCCCGAGGAGATTGCGCGGGTGAGTATGGAGTGCATGCGCGCATTTGTTACTTGAGAGTGGGCCGGAACGAATCCCTCTTTATTTGGAGTGTGGCGCGCTGTTCCGACAGGCGGATCGCTCGCTGCCGTGCTCGCCGAAACCGCAGCCGTCGACTTGTTTCGGCCTGTATTTTTTCGTCCGGCCACACGAGGGCTACCGTCGACGCAAGACAATCGATGACACCCAGCCTTCGGCGCTATCTTGCCGACACACTTCGCGACTGGCTCACAGGAAAGAGAGTCTCGCCGCGTGATTTTTCTTCGTCGCCCGCAGCGCTCCGCTGCGGCTCGCTAGCGAGGCTTCGCCTCGCGGCTAACAGGTGAACCGCCACTCACAACGGCGGCACGATTGAGCAGCCGGCTAAATGACCAAGTATCGTAGTAGAAATCGGTCGTGGTCTCGTTTACATTCGTGTTACACGATGCTGCCTCGGCCGAGTCGCCTGTGCTGGTTTGGATCGCGGTCGCATGAGTTGCGTGCATCATATATTGACAGCAATATTTGTTAATGCCTGGTTAACTGCACCCTCGACCGCGACAGATCTGGCCGCCAATTCATTCGTCTTAATTCCGTACTACTTAGCCAAATAGAAACCCATGCACCGAATCAATTGGACCATTTCGCTTGCCCTGTCGGTGGCCCCGCTGCTGACGATGGTTTTGCCGCTCCCGTCCACCTACGCCCAATCGCCGGGCAAGAAACTTCAGTCGCTGGTCGACGAATCGTGGGAGTTCGATCTCAACGAGTCGCCGCAACTCGCCACGAAGGTGGGAGACCACCGCGCGAACGATCGACTCGACAGCGTCACCATCGCCGACCAGCAAAGGCGAATCGATAAAAAGGCCGACATTTTACAACGGCTCGAAGCGATCGATGTCAAAAGCCTCACCGCCGACGAGCGAGTGAACTATCGCGTTTTCGCCCGCGAGCTTAACGACTTGCTGAGCGAACACAAATTCAAGAGCTACCTGATTCCGATCAGCAATCGTTGGGGGTTTCATATCGAATTTCCTGAGTTGCCCAGCCAAGTGCCACTCAACACAACGCGCGACTTCGAGAACTACATTGCTCGGCTTAACGACTTTCTGCGTTACACGCGCGAGCACATCGTGCTGCTGAGGAGCGGTGCGAAAGAAGGTTATACGTTGCCCGCCGTTATTCTCGAAGGCTATGGCGACACAATCGACGCCCACATTGTGAGCGACCCGACGAAGAGTTTGTTTTATGGTCCGCTTAACAGCCTTCCATCGACGGTTCCCGCCGACGATCACGCCCGGCTTCGCGAAGCGGCGCAGCAGGCGATCGCCAACAGCGTTGTGCCCGCTTACAAAGAGTTTCGGTCGTTTATGCAGGCTGAGTATTTGCCGGCGTGTCGGGCATCGATCGGCGTGTCGGCACTGCCGAACGGACGCGAGTTCTATCGCCATCGCGTGCGGCAATTTACCACGCTCGACGATGCCACGCCCGAGATGGTTCATCAGCGCGGTCTCGACGAAGTGAAGCGTATTCGCGGCGAAATGGACGAAATCATCCGCCGTGTTGAATTTGAAGGTGACTTCGCCGAATTTGTCGCCTACTTACGTGACGATCCGAAGTTCCATCCCAAGACTTCCGAAGAACTACTCGAAAAGACGGCAATAATACTTAAACGGGCCGATGGTGAATTGCCCAAGCTATTCGGTCGGCTGCCGCGCATGCCTTACGGCCTTCGCGAGATTCCCGACTACATCGCCCCCAAAACGTCGAGCGCCTACTACATGCAGCCGAGCGGCGATGGCACGCGAGCTGGGTTCTATTACATCAACACCTACAACCTGCCGAGCCGGGGATTGTACGACCTCGAAGCCCTCTCGCTGCACGAAGCGGTACCGGGGCACCATTTGCAGCTTGCATTGCAGCAAGAACTCGAGGGACTCCCCGAGTTCCGCAAGTTCGGCGGCTTCACCGCCTTCATCGAAGGCTGGGCGCTCTACAGCGAGCGGCTAGGTTTCGACATGGGTTTCTACGAGGACCCCTATAGCGACTTCGGCCGGTTGTCGATGGAAATCTGGCGAGCCTGTCGGCTCGTGGTCGACACGGGCATCCACTACTTCGATTGGAGCCGCGACGACGCGATTGCCTACATGAAGGCCAACTCGGCGATGAGCGACCACAACATTCGGTCGGAGGTCGACCGCTACATCGGCTGGCCGGGACAGGCGCTTGCCTATAAAACGGGCGAACTGAAAATCCGCGAACTACGCGCGAAAGCCGAGGCGGAACTCGGCACAAAATTCGACGTCCGCGACTTCCACGACGTGGTGCTCGGCAGCGGCGCGGTGCCGCTGGGCGTTTTGGAGGAGAACGTGATGGGTTGGATTGCGGCGGAGAAAAAATAGCGGGCTAGGTTGGCTTGGCATCGCTTTGGCGATCAAACTCGACGGTCGCGTAAACATCGGCCAGACTGATTTTCATGTCGAGCACGCCAATCTCGATATCCGCGTCAAGGCCATCGGCATCGCTCAAGACCCACTGCCCTTCGACGTCGAGGGCGAACCGATCGATGCGTGGCGCATCTTGTGATACCAGCAAGTATTCGCGCAACGTCGGTATCGAGCGATAATGACGAAACTTCGTGCCACGATCGTAGGATTCGGTCGACGGACTGAGAATCTCGATAATTAGCTGGGGATTTAGTAGCGTATCGAAATGCCCATCCTCAAAGTTAGGCTTGTCACACGTAAGTAACATGTCGGGATAGGTGCAAAGTCCCGTCGCCGATATTTTGACTCGCATGCTTTCGGAGAGGAGACTGCATTTCCTCGCTCGCGCCGTTGCCAGCAACAACCCCACGAGACTCATTGAGATAGTGTTGTGCTCGAAGCTGGCACCGCTCATCGCGAACATTTCGCCATCAAAGTACTCGTGACGAATTTCCGATTTTCGCTCGATCGCGAGGTATTCTTCGGGCGTCACGCGTGATGTGGGGACAGTCGACATGTTCAGCCTCAGTATTGGATAGACCGAATACATTATCCACGGCAATGCGTGGCGAGCAACACCGCCGGTCGCTAGCTCCCCACCAACCATGTTCGTACTAAAATCACCGCCGCGCTCAATGCAGAAATAAATAGCACTGCTGGGCGGGTCGCTCGCTGGTCGAGGTACTTGGCCGTGAATGTCGAGAGAAAGAACCCGACCAGCACACCCGGCATGAGCGCAATGCCGAGTAAGATATCTTTGGTGCCGAACTCGCCGAAAAGCGCCAGCGCAATCATCGACAGAATGGTGCCGGCAGTGAAGATGGCGGAGAGTGTCGCCCGCAAGTGAGGCCCGCGACTGTGCTGATAGACCAGCGCCATCGGTGGACCGCCGATACTCGAGATTGTGCCGGTAAGGCCCGAGATGGCTCCGGCAATGACCAAATTCGTCCGCGACATCGTCAGGTGCCAGCCGCCGAGACTCATCGTCACCGCCACCAGCACCGCGATTGCGAACACATTGTTAAACCAAAACGGGTCGAGCCACGCGACCATCAGCGCTGCCGGAATGATCGTGAATGTCCGCCCGAGCGTCGAAAAGGCGACTTCGCCCCAGGCGACATGGGTCCGTTCGCGGGCAATCATCATCAGCGACAGCAACAGCGCCGCCACTAAGAGTGAACCCGGCACAAACGTCGGATTCACGAGCAACAGCGTCGGCGCACAAACAACGGCAAGGCCAAAGCCAATCGAGCCTTGTATGAGTGAGCCAACGATGGCAATCACGAAGCCAAGGACGAATTCTTCGGGCGTGATCGGCAGTGAATCGAACCAAGGGGGCAACGTCATGCCCGCTCGTCCCGTTGGCGTTCGGCGATCTCGGTCCGCTCGCGATACCACTCTTCGCGCTGCTTTTTCTCTTGCCAGTTCATGTAGCCATAGGCGCTAGCCAATGAGAGAAAGACGAGAATAATCAGCAACGCCCACGAACTGATATACATCGCAAACGTCAAACCGATTGCCAACACCGTCATAGCGATGAGAATGTGCTTCGTCGAGAACTGAAGCTTGAATTCGGGCAGGTCTTTGAGATAGTCCTTGGCCGTCATCGCCTCGGGGCCTTTGAACAATTCGTCGACTTTGGCCCGGTCGGATGCCTCGCGGACATACGCAGCCGCGCGGGCTTGTTCGCCGGCGATGATCTGCTCGTCGGGTGGTTCGAGCTCGTATTCGAGACCGTCGTCCTCGGAATCGTCGTTCGAATTGTCGTAGAATTCGTCGCGGTCGACGGGCGTATTACTCATAGCACAACAGCTTGCAAAACTTGTGGGCGGTTAACCTGAATTATAGCCACGCTCGCCAGAGCGTGAAACGGACACCTACAATGCTACCCACCGCCTATCGGCGGCGGCTCTACGACTTCCCGTCCATCGTCTGGCGACGGTGGCTACATTTCGCCTCGGCCCCCGTCCCCTGATCCCCGGCCCCCACACAGATGCACTTTCTCGTTACCGCAATTGGCAGCTACGGCGATGTGCATCCCATGGCGGGGTTGGCCGAGCGGCTCAAGAGTCGGGGTCACGAGGTGACGCTCGCTACAAATCCCTATTTCGCCGAAATTGCCGAACGGATCGGCGTCGAATTACTTCCACTGGGGACCGTCGACGACTATCAACGGCTGATCGCGAACAAAAATATCTGGCACCCCACGCGAGGATTGCCACTGATTTTTCGCGAGGGAGCGCTCCGTCATATGCGGACAATGTTCAAGTCGGTCTCGTCGGTCTATCGCCCCGGCGAGACGGTCGTGGTGTGTCACATGCTCGATATCGCCGGTCGGCTGTTGCGCGAGACTCACGACGCGACCGTCGCGCGAGTGGCGTTTGCGCCTTCCTCGTTTTGGAGCAACCACCGACCGCCGCGTCTTCCGGGTACTTGGCTCGGCCCAAACACGCCGAGATGGTTCAATCGTTTGCACCTCGTCGGTGGCGATTGGGTGTTTGCTCGCCGGGTGATTGGCCGCCCGCTCAATCGCTTTCGTCGCGAGCTGGGGTTAACGAAGGTGGGCCGCGTGCTACCCGACTGGTGGTTCGACGTCGATTTGACGGTGGCGATGTTTCCCGAATGGTTTGCGCCGCCACAAATTGATTGGCCGGCGCCGCTCGCCTGTGTAGGGTTTCCGCTGTGGGATGGGGGCGAACAACAACTTTCGTCCGAACTGAGTGAGTTCATCGACGATGGGACACCACCAATCTTGTGGACCGCCGGCACGGCCAATCGCCACGCGGCAGAGTTCTTCGAAACGGCCATAAGAGTCTGCCAACGTTTGGATCGACGTGGGATACTTCTGACAAAGTTCCCTGCACAATTACCCAACAGTTTGCCCGCGACCATCCGCCACGAAGCGTTCGTACCACTCACGAAACTACTCCCACACGCCGCCGCCTTCGTACACCACGGGGGCATTGGTTCGTCGAGCCAGGCACTCGCAGCCGGCGTGCCCCAGCTTGTTGTTTCGCTCGGCTTCGACCAACTCGACAACGCCGATCGGCTCATTGAGCTGGGTGTCGCTGAAACAATCCGCCGGCCGAAACTAACCGTCACTCGTGCAACCACAGCACTCGGGCGATTACTCGACGCAAGAGTTGCAGCGAGAGCGACCGAAGTCGCGGCAAAATGCCGAACGAACGCCATTGACTTGGCTTGCGAAGAGCTCGAATCGCTCGCGCCTTGAGCCGTCGGCGCTAGCCGCGGGTCTTCTCACGATTCACCCGCGGCTAGCACCGGCGGCTCACGTTTCTATTTCCAGGTGAATGTCTGTCCCGTCAGTCGCTCGTAGGCCTCAATGTATTTGGCCCGCGTCTGCTCGACTACATCGTTGGGCAGCTCTGGGGGTTGGCTGTTGCGATCCCAGTCACTCGCCAGCAGCCAGTCACGCACAAACTGTTTGTCGAACGACGCCTGACTCCGGCCCGGTTGGTAGTCGCTCGCGGGCCAGAAACGCGAGCTGTCGGGAGTCATCGCTTCGTCGATCAACAATATTTCGTCGCCGATCATACCGAACTCGAACTTTGTATCGGCGAACAACAGCCCACACGTCTCGGCATGTGCCGCCCCTTTCGCGTAGAGCGTGAGGCTTCGCTCACGAAGCTCACCGGCCAATGCGTTGCCGATTTTTTCGCACATCACTTCAAACGAAACGTTCTCGTCGTGTTCGCCCTGTTCGGCTTTAGTGGCCGGCGTAAAGATTGGCTCGGGCAGTCGGTCGCTCTCGACCAAGCCGCTGGGTAACTGCACACCACAAACGCGGCCCGATTGCTGATATTCTTTCCAACCCGAACCAGCCAGGTAGCCACGCACCACACACTCGAACGGCACCACCTGCGACTTTCGGACAAGCATCGACCGCCCGGCTAGCGATTCGAGGTCGGCCGACTTGGGCAAGTCCATCGCGTGGACATCGGCCGTGATCAGATGGTGATTTGTGCCGAGACGATCGAACCAAAACAGGCTGGTCTGTGTCAACACCCGTCCCTTGTCGGGAATCCCCGTCGGCAGCACCCAGTCGAACGCACTGATGCGATCGGTCGCAACCAACAGCAGCCGTTCGCCAAGATCATAAACGTCGCGGACTTTGCCATGGCGAACCGGCAGTCCCTCGATCGACGATGTTTGCAAGCAAGCAGACGACACTGGTGGATTCCTCGCAGCTAGTTAATTTTTCCCGTACGACGCAAGTGGTCGACCACTTGTTGGGCAAGTTCGTCGGGCGTCGCTTCGCCTCCCGCTAGTGTCAATTCTGCCGCAATGGGTGGTTCATACGGGTCGTCGATGCCGGTCATGTTCTTGATTTCGCCGGCGCGGGCTTTTTTGTAGAGGCCTTTTGGGTCGCGCTGTTCACATACCGCAAGCGGTGTATCGACGAAGACCTCAACGAAGTCGCCAGCCGCAAGCTGCGCACGCACCGCGTCGCGATCGGCCCGGTAGGGACTCACAAACGCGGTAAGCGTCACCAGCCCCGCTTCGCAGAACAGCTTGGCGACCGCACCGATGCGGCGGATATTCTCGATGCGATCTTCGGGAGCAAAACCGAGACCAAAGCGTTTGCCAAAATCTTCGCCATGCAGTCCGGCAAGCATCGCTGGCGTCGCGCTGAGTCCGTGACGAACATTGTCGCCATCGAGCAAGTAAGTATGCACGGCGTCGCGATAGAGCCATTGTTCGACGACGTTCGCGATGGTGCTCTTGCCTGACCCGCTCAGCCCGGTGAACCACACCACGCACCCAGCGTGACCATTGAGCCGCTCGCGATCGTCGCGCGAGACAGCTTGTTCGTGCCAGGTGACTTGGGGGTCAGACATTTTGCGAAAGTCTAGAGACTAGGGTCGAGGGACTAAAGGAAACGGGAAAGGGGAAACGAACTTGATCCGGGGCCGTTAGGCTTCGGGTGTTGCAGCGTCCGTCATTCCCGCGCAGGCGGGAATCCAGAGAGAAACCGCTGCGTCTAGATTCCCGCCTGCGCGGGAATGACATTTTGCTGCTTGCGGAAGGCAGTTTCGTTCTTCGACCGACTGTTGGCAAGCCGTCACTCAATGTTACTTGTTCGGCACTTATTCGGCGATACCGGCTAGCTCGCAGAGATTGGCGTTCATTACCGGTTGCGGACAACTCCACACCAAGAAAAACAGCGCCTCGCGGCACCACCGGCCAGTGGGGTGGCCGGCGACATAGCCGGTTCCTTTCGCGGCTGCGAGCGCGGCTTGCGTGGCGCGAAGCACGAGGCTGTTGGCCCGTTGGCGAAGGGTTTGCGTTGAGCATGCGGGCTCGCCCCGCGTAAGGGCGATGAGGTTTTCGAGCAACTCGGCGTGTTCTGCTTCGAGCGCCTTGCGCGCCGCGACGAGGTCATCACGAACGTCGGACTCGTCGCGTAGAAAATTAATCGCCGCTTGAGCGAGCCCCATCGCCAGCGTCGACGTTTCATGTCCGCCGGTCATGGTGCTTCGTCCCGCTGACATCACGTTTTCAGTCGGACCCTGCACAAGAAATTCGTCACCGAGCTCGACGCTGTCGAATTCGACGCGCCCGGTGTGACTCGCCGAGAGGCCCACGAACTGGGGTGTTGGTGGCGTCGAGACGCCGGCAATGTCGGTCGGCACGGCGAGCAGAATCTGCTCGCCCGTAGGTTCGACGTCTCGCATAACGGTCGCGCCGGCCACCACGACATCCGAATGATCGGCCCCGGTCGACCAGGGCGAAAAACCATCGAGCCGCCAGACTCCGTCGCCACGCGTCGCCCGCAAGACGGGGCGTTTTAAATGGCGGCCGCTTGTTGTGAGGTGCGACACGGCAACGGTGGCGTGCAGCTCGCCTGCCGCCAGCGGTGGCAGCAGTTTCGCTTTCAAGTCGTCGTTCGCGCTATCGGCAATCCGACGGCAAGCACCGGTTCGCTGTGTGATAATGAACGTCGTCGTCAAACAAGCCGCGGCAAGGGAGAGGTAACCCCGCACCACCTGTTCGCTGTTCCAATCGAGACCGCCAAACGAGGGGTCCAAGAACCAGCGAAACACCCCCGCCTCGCCACACAGCCGCAGACTTTCGGCAGGCCACTCGCCGGCGGCATCAATCGCATCAGCCCGCTCGGTAAGTTGCCCGCAAAGTGTCGCAAGCTCCGGGGCTTCGGGAATTGTGATCGTGGGTGGCTTCATACGAATAGCTTACGTGTCGCGGGGTTCCGCGACCACTGTGCTAAAGCTTGCAGCGGTCAGCTATGGCGGCTACTTCGGCGTGAAATCGACCACCAATGGTTGCTCGAGATGCGGGCGAAGCACTTTCACGAATTCTTGATGAGCCGGATGGGGCAAGTAGGCGTCGCGCGCTGCCGCGTCTTTGAAGGTAACAATGAAGCAGTGAGTGAAACCTTCGTTCAGGTTTTCTGGACTGCTGTTGGTCCCCCACTCGAAGTCGATGATGCCGTCGATTTTCGCAGGAAGTGCCGCGAAACCGGCCTCGATCTCGGCGATCACTTCGGGAGTGGCCGACTCCTTAAATTTGAATAGCACGACGTGCTTCACAGGGGCGGCCACGTCGGCGACGGCGTCTTCGTCTTCCTGCGCTCGCTGTTCCTGTGCAAGGGCAGACGACAGCACGACGGCCACGAGCGAAAATAGGGTCACGGTACACAAGGCAACAAGAGGTGCGCGACTCATTGGTAAATTCTCCGAGCGGGGTTGTTACGAGGCGCCACTGCTAGAAAACCCGGCAGCGGCTCCCAAATAGGCTTCCGACGACCCCCTCAGCATAGGCGAAATGACCCGCAGTTGGCACACCCCGCGATTGCCGTTAGCCCATTCTGCTGAAACTTCAGTCGACCAGCAGAGGTAGAGACCGGTGGGCGGCATTTGCCCGCCGGTCCCCCGTACCTTAAAACTGTGGCAAGCTCGATCGTCACTGACCGCTTTCAACGTCCCGGAGCACTATTCGATGTCCCACCCTCGACGCGTCTGCTTGCTACTGCTGATCGCCCTGCTAAGCTTTCCGTCCGCCCGCGCGGCCGAACTGGCCGAACAGGCCCAATCGCTCAAATTGGTTCCCCGCGACGCGGCGTTCTACAGCGCTTCGCTGCGACTGCGCGAGCAGTTCGAGCTTGTGGCGAACAGCAATTGGTGGCAACGCGTTCAACAGGTGCCCGTGCTACAGATCGGGTTGATTCAAGCCGAGCAGGCGTGGGCCTTTCCACCTACTCCGGAACTCCAGGAAATCAAAGATTGGTTCGACAGCGAGCCGGGACAGCAACTCGTCGACACGCTTCGCGCAATGGGGAGCGACGAAGTCTTCCTCTATGGCGGCCCCAACATGGCCGATTTCATCGAATTGATGGTCGAAGCCCAAGCCGGCATGAGCGAGTTCGGCACGAACGCGGGTTTCGACGACGGTGAATCGGAACCCGATCCCGAGGCGGTGAAGGCCTATCTGCGGAAATTCATCGACGCCAACAGCGCGCGAATTCGGATGCCCGACATCGTCATGGGCTTTCGCACCGACAACGAAAACAGCGCCACCAAACAACTCGACACGCTCGAAGAAATGTTGCGCGACGCGATGGCCGAGTCCCCCGTCGCGCTCGAAGATCACTTTTCGCGGAAAACATCGACCGGCAGCGACTTGCTGGTGCTCGACTTACCGTCGAATTTGATTCCTTGGGAAGATGTCGAAGTCGAAATCGACGACGAAGATTTTTACCAGCTACTGCGTAAAGCGCTCGATGGCAAGCAGGTCACGATCGTGGTGGGCCGCGTTGGCGACTTTCTGGTGATGAGCCTCGGTGACTCGGCCGAGCACCTCATACAGCTCGGCTCGGGC
Organism: Pirellulales bacterium; assembly: GCA_041752635.1. GTDB lineage: Bacteria > Planctomycetota > Planctomycetia > Pirellulales > Lacipirellulaceae > JBGSWC01. The sequence continues at coordinate 15,209 of JBGSWC010000391.1, forward strand.
GAGGTCATCATCAGCCACCCGGCCATCCAAAAACTTACGAAGCACGAGTCTGAGCGGGTCGTCAACATTGAGTTCGTCAGCGGCGAATTCCTCAAGCTGGTTAACAACAACAAGGAAATGCTTGAGGACCTTGCCGTAACGGGTCGCGATGCGCTGGCCGACGCGAACATTACCGACGACGACCGCGCGAAGATCGCCAGCGACATCGATGAGTTCATCGCCGACATGGTTGCTTTGCTCCCCGAGCCGGGCGATATGAGCAGCATCGGATTCCTGACCGACCGGGGCTACGAGTCGTTCGGCTACAACTGGTCGGAGCAGAAGGGAATCGATGCCACCGAGCGGCTCACGCTGCTCGACCACCTGGGGCCAAGTCCGGCGGCGTTCGTCGTGAGTCGCGAGCTCAACGACCTCGATCTGTACGGGACGCTCGCCAAATGGTGCCCACGGGCGCTCAAGGACTTCGAGATCATCGCGGTGAGCGAGTCCGAGCCCGACGAGTGGGCCAAGTATCTCGAAGCCAAAGCGAAAATCATGCCGCTCCTCGAACGACTCGACACCGCGAATCGCGAGCAGTTGATTCCCGCCTTGACTACTGCCCAAGGGGGACTTGTGATCGACCTGTCAGTCAGCAAAAAAACTTGGTGCGACTTCATGAGTCCGGCGAATAAACCACTTACCATGCCAGCCATGATGATCGTGATGCAGGTGAGCGATGCTGAAAAGCTGAAGGCCGGCGCGCGTTCCTACTTCGACGTCACGCAAGACACCATCGACATGCTCTCGGAGGTAAGAGAACTCGATGTGCCAGCGATTCAATTGCCAATTCCCGACGTCTCGGTCAATGGTTCGACGACGACCTACACTTGGCCGCTCGATCCACAGTGGGGCGCATCGACGGATTTGGCGCCTCACTTTGCGGTCAACGACTCGGTCGCAGTTCTGGGAGTTTTGCCTGCCGCGACCGACAGCATCATGCAGTCGTCGTCGCTCGCTATCGACAGCCCGGTCGCTCAGTTCGATCGCCCGCTGACGGCAGCCACTCACTGTGATTTCAATCAGTTGCTCGACGCCACCAAAGGATGGATTGACTATGGTTTTCAAGTGATTGCCGAGCAACAACTCGATGAAGACAATATGGCCTTCTTCGTCAAACCTCAGCTCGACCAGATGCTCGAACTCACTCGTCCGCTAAAGTCGGCAACCAGCATCACCTATCGCGAAGAGGGGGTTTGGGTGACTCGGTCGGAATTGCATATCGAGGACTTTTAGGCGCGAAGCCCAAATGACGAAATCCGAATGACAAATACGCGGCTGCTCGTTGCTGGTGCGACCATTTACGACCCAACCAACGGAGTCGATGGGGTCGTTGGCGATTTGTGGGTCGATGGTGGCAAGATTGTCGAGCCGCCACCGGTTGCCGAGCAACGCGACTTTCGTAAGATCGACGCCGAGGGGCTCGTCGCGATGCCGGGGGGCGTCGACATGCACTGTCATATCGCCGGGCCCAAGGTGAATGTCGGTCGCAAGCTCAGAGCCGACGAACGTCGCGACCCTGCGCAATTGCTCGCGCGATCGTCGCTCACTCGCAGCGGCACGTTGGGAAGCGTTCCCAGCACGTTTGCCACGGCCTACAAATACGCAGGGCTCGGCTACACGACGGCGTTCGACGCGGCCGTCTCGCCGCTGGGTGCCAGGCAGGCACACGACGAGCTGGCCGACACGCCAAGCATCGACCGGGGCTTCTATACACTCGTCGGCAACAATCACTACTTGATGGAGCAAATCGCCAACGGCGAAGGCGAACGGACCGAGGCGTTTCTCGGTTGGCTGATCAACGCCACCGGGGCGATGGCCCCCAAGTTGGTGAATCCCGGGGGCGTTGAAATCTGGAAGCAAACCGGTCGCGGCCACTCGACCGGATTCGACGACCAGGTGCCGACGTTCGACGTCACCCCGCGCGAAATCGTCACCGGCATCGCCACCGCTGCCAACAATCTCGGCTTGCCTCACCCGGTACACATCCACTGCAACCAGCTCGGTATGCCGGGCAATTGGCGAACGACGCTCGACACGATGCAATCACTGGGCGACCTCCGCGGACACCTCACCCACATTCAGTTTCACAGCTATGGTGGCGGCGATGGCGAAGAAAACTCGCTAACGAGCCAAGTCACCCCGCTGGTCGACTACGTCAATGCCCATCCGAACATTTCGGTCGATGTCGGTCAGGTAATGTTCGGCAACACCACCAGCATGACGGGCGATGGCCCCTTGGGTTATTACCTGCACCAAATCTATGGCCAGCGCTGGTACTCGGGCGACAGCGAGTGCGAAGCGGGGTGCGGCGTCATGCCCATCGAATACCGCAATCGCAACCTGATTCACGCACTGCAATGGGCTGTGGGACTCGAATGGTTTCTGCTCGCCAGAAACCCCTGGCAAGTCGCGATGAGTACCGACCACCCCAACGGGGGATCGTTCCTGGCTTACCCACAAGTCATTCGACTGCTGATGGACCGCGACTACCGCGCCGAAGTGCTCGCCACCTGTCCAGCAGCTCTGAAACAAAAGACTTCGCTCGCCGACTTGGGTCGCGAATACACGCTCAACGAAATCGCCATCATCACCCGCGCCGCCCCAGCACGGCTGCTCGGGCTTAAGAACAAAGGCCACATCGGCCCGGGGGCCGACGCCGACATCACGCTCTATTCACCTTCGCGCGACTATGCCCAGATGTTCGAGCTACCTAGGATGGTGTTCAAATCGGGGGAGCTGCTGGCCGAAGAGGGACAAATCCGCTCGGCGACCGAGGGCAAGACGCTGAGGGTCGAACCGAGCTACGACGGTGATGCGATTGGCAACCTGCCGGAATGGTTTGCGAAACAATACACAATTGAGTTCGCCAACTTTGGCATGAGTAGCGAAGAGTTAAACGAGATGTCGGTCGTTTAGTCGCGGAGGTCGGATCAACCAATTCGCACACTACCAGCGCGTTTTTGCGTCGAAACGAACCACGACCGTTTGACCGAAACTTGCCACGACTTCTACAATGACTGCGTCGACTTCTGTTTCGGAGCCCATTCATGCGTGTCGCCGTTCTTAGCATCATTGCCATCGCAATTGGGCTCGCCGTTGGTTCGGCGGTGGCTAATTTTCGTGTGGGTCGTAGTGAAGATCACCAGGTCTATCGCAACTATCGCCTGCTCGACGCCGATTCCGCAGCCAACGGCGCGGGGCCTTCGGTGCCGGCTCCATCGGCAGGAAGTGGCGTCGCTAGTTTCTCGGTCGACTCGACAACGTACGATTTCGGCGAAATGCAGCGCGGCAGCGAACAATCACATACTTTTGTTGTCAGCAATGAGGGCAATGCGCCGCTCTCGGTCCGAGTCGGCGGCACCTCGTGCAAGTGCACCATAGGCGATGTCGAACAGCGTCCAATCGCGCCGGGTGAGTCGGTGCCAGTGAAGCTCACTTGGACTGCCAAATCGCTCCCAGGTCCATTCCGCCAAACGGCGACGCTCATGACCACCGATCCTCGCCAGCCTCAAGTGGAGCTATCGGTCGAGGGAACTGTGACTGATGTAGCGGGGCTCGAACCACAAATGTGGTACTTCGGACGGATGCGGGCGGGGCAGCCCCAAACGGCGTCGGTCACGATCATGGCTTACCAACAACCAGAAATCGTGGTCACCACTGCGGAAGTGACGCGCCCCGAAGCGGCAGAATGGTTTGATGTAAAGATTGTCCCGCTCGACAAGAGCGAGTTGCCCGACCCGGTCGCGAAAGCGGGCGTTCGCGTCGATGTTATTGCCAAGCGTGGTTTGCCGCTCGGTGAGATTAACGAGTGGGTCCGCGTCGAAACCAACCTTCCGCCCGATTCGGGCCGCGAGGTGTGGACCCGTGAAATCGGCATCGCCGGGCGGGTCGAAGGCGATTTGTCGATTCGCGGCACGCAGTGGAGCGAGCAGTTGGGAGCGGTAAACATGGGGTGGATCGACGGTGCCGATGGTGGCGAGGCGAAGCTGTTTATTTCGTCGAAGGGAATCCACGCCAGCGAGGTGGCTTTCGAGGTTGTGAGTGTCGAGCCTTCGGTGGTCGAGGTAGAGTTGGGCGAGCCAAAACAAATTCGCCAAGGAGTGACCCACACCGACCTCTTTGTACGGATACCAGCGGGCACAGCCACAATGAACCACCTTGGCAGCGACCAGGGCGAAGCGGCCACCGTAAGGCTCAAAACCAACCACCCGGTGACGCCCGAGATGTCGTTTGGTGTGCGGTTTGGCGTACGCTGAAGCGGTGACGAACATTCGCCTTGGGCGGACCCTGCTGGCAAGCTATCGTCCGGTTGCAGCGACTAGCACTATCGAGTCGAATGAATAGGACTAAGTGTGTGTGTTGCCATTCCCGCGAAGGTGGGAATCTTACAGCGACGTAGTCCCACTGAGTTGAGCCCGCGGCCGGGATCGCCTTTGTTCGAGCAAACAACAAACGCCACCCTACTGCGAACGCTGATTCGGTAGGAAGATACTTTCTGGTTTCCCGGCCACGCGGGGATGACGATGGAGTGGCGGAGAGAACGAAAATTGGCCAACGAGGAGTTTATTCGAGTGAATTTTCTTCGTGTGAAATCGAAAATTGACCCGCGTACGGGCCGCATCCGGCCCCTCGCCATTGTGGCGCTCACGTTCGTCGCCACGGCGATGGTGGTCAGCGTCGCCGCCGAACGTGAACAGCGGGCCGTCGATGTCCGCTTTCGTGGCGAAGCGGCACCGATTCGAAGTGATGGCCCCAAATTTGAGGCCCACTTTGTCAACAAACCGATGTTCTTGGCCGACGAACGAGGCCGCGAGACTTACGGCGAATCGAAGGTCGATCCGATCGAAAAGAACGGCCCGATCTTCGTCGACTGGCCACAGCCCGATGCCGCGATGCTGTTTACGGGCGATCAGCTCGGATACCTCGAACCGTGTGGCTGCACCGGGCTCGAGAATCAAAAAGGGGGCCTCAAGCGGCGTCATACGCTCGTCAAGGAGCTCACCGAAAAAGGTTGGCCAATGGTGATGATGGACACCGGCGGTCACAGCAAGGGCTACGGCCCGCAACCGAAGATCAAGCTGCGAAATTCGATCGAAGCCCTCCAGCAAATCGGCTACCAGGTTGTCGGGCTGGGTAACAACGACCTGCGATTCGAACTCTTGAGCATCGCCGTTAACCTCGACCCGAACCCGCTAACGTGTGCGAATGTGGCGATTCTTGAGTTTGATGGAGGATTCTCACAGCGGTTTGCCATCGTCGAAAAAGGGGGCTTCAAGTTTGGCATCACGGCCGTACTCGGCGAGCGCGAGCGGAAACAGCTGCCTGCTTCCGACGAGGTTGTTCACATGCCGGCCGAAGATGCTCTGAAGGAAGTGTTGCCGAAACTGCAAGCGGCCAAATGTGACGAACTTGTATTGCTCGTTTACGCGGGTGTCGAAGAGACGAAAACGCTCGCGGCCAAGTTCCCGCAGTTCAAGTGGGTCGTTGCCGGCAAAGGGGGCGACGAACCCCCCCATCAACCAACGCGACTCGATCACGGTGCCCAACTCATCGAAGTCGGTAGCAAAGGCAAATACGCCGTGGTGGTGGGACTGTATCGCGACGGCGCGACTAAATTCCGCTACCAGAAAGTACCGCTCGATGTCCGCTTCGATGACTCACCTGCGATGCAACAGCGCATGGTCGACTACAACCAAGAACTGCAAACCCTCGGTTTCGAAGGTCTCGGCATCAAAGCCCAGGCTCACCCCAGCGGCCACGAATTCATCGGGAGCGCGGTCTGTGCCGACTGTCACAGCGAAGAATTCGAGATTTGGGAAAACACACCCCACGCCCACGCGACCGAGAGCATTGTCGACGCCAGCCCCCCGAGACAATTCGACCCCGAATGCATTAGCTGCCATGTGACGGGATGGAATGATCCAAAATACGTACCTTGGATCAGTGGTTTTGAGAGCATCGAGAAAACGCCCCACCTCACCGCCAACGGCTGCGAGAACTGTCACGGACCGGCTGCCCGGCACGTCGCCGCCGAGAACGGCGACATCGACGTCACCGACGAAGAAATCGAAGCCCTCCGCAAAGCGCTCCACATGAAAATCGTCGAAAACGAGGGGAACAAAGAGGGACAAGTCGAAGGTAACGTCGTGCGAAATTGCCTTGAATGCCACGACATCGACAACAGCCCCGACTTCGATTTCCAAGAATACTGGCCCGCCGTCAAGCATGGCGGCGAGTAGTATTGCGTCGATTTCCGATCCGCCGCTTCGTGCCCGAAAGTTGGCTCCTGCGCAGCCAAATAGTGATTGGCTCGCTGCGGTTTGGCGAAGAACACTGCCTAATTGGGGTAGAAAAGCTCTTTTTTTTCGATTTTTTCACGATTTGTGATTCTCGAAATCGGTGTTTTCTGTTAGACACTGGGTCACATCTTTTTCACTAGCGTTGTGACCACGAACTTTTTAGTGGTACGCCTCCCCGCGATCACTACACAGCTTTTCACCAGCGACACTTCGCTCAATTTGTCAGCTTTGATGCGGGCCAATCGATGCGGTTCGGTTCGCACCTGTGACGGGAATCACTATCAACATGGATCGATCACTGTTCGGCTTTGGCCAAAAACCGAAGACTGCCAGACCATCGAGCCACCGGCTGCTAACAGCCGAGAGGCTTGAAAAACGAGAATTGCTGTCAATAAACGCTCCGAAATTAGTCGGCTCCGACTTGGTGATCGATGGCACCGAAGCGTCTGACTCTCTGCACGTTGCCGCTGTCGAAGGGGGTATGATCGCCGTGACGGTGTCTGATTCGACGCAGACACTCACGTCGCAATTTGCGGCCACGTCGGTGGTCCGCATCATCATGCGCGGCCACGAAGGGGACGATTTCATCACCAACGCTTCCGCGATCCCCGCGGTTATTTATGGCGGTGCGGGGAACGACTTCCTGTTTGCCGGAGACGGGGGCGACGCCGTCCACGGAGGTGATGGCGACGATTTCATTGCTGGCGGCATCGCGACCGACTTGCTCTGGGGAGATCAAGGTAATGATGTAATACGCGGCGGCGAAGGGAATGACTCCGTGAGGGGCGGGGCCGGCAACGATCAACTCTTTGGCGATGATGGCCACGACAATCTGTTTGGCGATGACGGCAATGACACTTTGTTCGGCGGTAAGGGCAACGATACTCTCTATGGCGCCAGCGGCGATGATGTGATTGTTGGCAACGAAGGCGACGACAAAATTTTCGGCGGTGACGGCGACGACCGAATCACCGGAACTGTTGGCAACAACCGTATTCACGGTGAGCTCGGCAACGACGTTTTGTTAGTCGAGGGGGGCAACAACTACCTCGATGGCGGAGTCGGCGACGACATCATTTTTGGCGGCATCGGCAACGACACACTCCACGGACGCGAAGGCAGCGACTATCTTTTTGCCAACGCCGGACACAACTTGATTTATGGTGGCGACGACGACGACATATTGCACGGCGGCGACGGCAACGATTCGATGTGGGGCGGGAATGGAAGCGACACCATCGTTGGCGGCGACGGCAACAACCGCCTCTACGGCGAAGCAGGCAACGACACACTCGTCGGCGGGGCCGACGACGACCAGCTTGAAGGGGGCTTAGGCAACGACACGCTCCGCGGTTTAGCAGGCAACGACTACCTGCTCGGCGGAGAGGGCGACGACTTGATCTACGGATATGCCGGTAACGACCTCTTGCTCGGGGGGACCGGTAATGACTATCTCGTCGGGGCCGAAGGAAACGACACCCTCTATGGCAACGACGGCAACGACGAAATACTGGCCGGACTCGGCGACGATCGTGTGTTCGGCGAGGCCGGTGACGACTCCATCTTCGGCGATGCGGGAGACGACATAATCTATGGCGGCGACGGCCACGATACCATCGCTGGTGGGCTCGGAAGAGACTCGATCTATGGCGGTTTCGGAAACGATACGCTCGACGGTGGCGATGGCAGCGATACTATCTACGGCAATGAAGGCGACGATTTCATTGTGGGACAGGCCGGCCACGATTCGCTGTTCGGCAACGAAGGCAATGACGTGATCTATGGAGGCGAAGGCGACGACCGGATAGAAGGATCAACCGGCAACGACGTTCTGTTTGGTGGTGATGGCAACGATGTCCTCCACGGCAACGAAGATGACGATTGGCTGTTTGGCGATGGGGGCGACGATTTCGTCTATGGTGGCGGAGGCGACGATATCCTCGATGGATCGACTGGGGCCGACACTCTGTTCGGGGGTGATGGAGACGATCAAATCTCGGCGGGCGATGGCATCGACACACTCTTCGGAGAATCAGGCAACGACCTGCTCATGGCTGGCGGCGGCAACGACCTGCTCTACGGCGAACAAGGCGACGACCTCTTACTGGGGGGTGATGGCGACGACTATCTGAACGCCGGCACCGGCAATGATATTCTTATCGGTGGTGCTGGGCGCGACAATCTCTTCGCCGGAAGCGGCGAAGATCTAGTCATCGGTGGGTCAACAACTTACGACGACAAGGTCGCCGCACTCGATCAACTGCTGGGACTATGGTCGGCCAGCATCGACTACGAAGCTCGCGTAGCGAGCCTCAGCGATTCCGACTCGCCGATCCACCTTTTGCCCCTCGCAACCCTCATCGACGATCAGGCTCGTGACACCCTCTTCGGCAACGACGACCGCGACTGGTTTTTACTGACTTCGGTTTTCGGTGTCTATGACCCACTTAATACGAATCACATGCCGATGCACGGTGGCGTACACGACCCGATGTCGCACCACGGCACAACCCCTCTGCTAGCGCATCCACCGGCACTCGAAGGGTTCGCGCTCATCGATTCGATCGATGACTTCCGCGACCAGGCTGCCAACGAACAAGCGACATCTGCGCTGCCCCACGGGTCCAGCGCTGCCATGCAACGTGAGCATTTGGCGTTGTTTCAACTCGTTCGTTATGAAGACGTCACTCACCAGACTGTGAACAGCGGAAACTGGAGCGATCCGGCCACCTGGCAAAACGGCATCGTGCCCGATGCCACTGCTCGCGTACTGGTCGCCTTGGGCACTCACTTGAGGGTCGACCGTGTGTTACCCGAGTCGGTCTTTAGCGTCCGCGTCGACGGGACACTTTCGTTTGCGACAACGGTCGATACCGAATTGAGGGTCGACACGATCGTGGTCTCTCCGACCGGCCGACTCGAGATCGGCACCGCCAGCAATCCGATCGATCCCAACGTCGTCGCCCGACTCACCTTTACCGACAACGGATCGATCGACCGTTCATGGGATCCACAGGGTATCAGTCGCGGCCTGATCACTCACGGCGCGGTCAAAATGCAAGGCAGCGTCGTCGCGCCGTTTCTGTCTGTCGCCAACCCGCCCGTTGCCGGTTCGCGCGTCTTGACTTTCGCCACCGCGCCGATTGGTTGGCAAGTCGGCGACGAAATTGTGATCGCCGGCGCACGACAAGGTGAACACGAAACTCGCACCATTCGCACGATCGTCGGAGCGAAGGTGGTGGTCGATCCGCTCGCCTACAACCATACGCCGCCCGACACGCAGCTCGCTGTCCATGTGAGCAATCTCAATCGGAACATTCGCATTGCGTCGGAGGCGACCGACTTTACGCGAATGGGCCACACAATGTTCATGCACAATCGCGACATCGAACTCAACAATGTCGGATTCTACGACCTTGGCCGCACCGACAAACTGCAAGTTATTAACGACCCCGCTATCGACGCCAATTGGCAACTCGTCGGCAATTCCGGAACCAATCCACGCGCACGCTACGCGGTTCACTTCCATCGCAATGGCACCAGCAACGATGGCAATGCCGCGTCGATCGATGGCAGCGTCGTTGTCGGTGGCGCAGGCTGGAGCTATGTGAACCACAGCAGCAACGCGCTCATTACCAACAACGTCGCTTTCAACGCAACGGGCGGAGCATTCGTAGCCGAAGCAGGCGACGAAATTGGCCTCTTCGAGGGCAACTTGGCCATCGCCGTAACCGGCTCGGGGCTCAACCCCGACGACCGCCGCGCTATCGATGATTTTGGACACACGGGCGATGGGTTCTGGATGCAAGGTGCCGGCGTAAAACTGCGAGATAACATCGTCAGCGGTGCCGCCGGGAGCGCCTTCATCTACTACACCCGCGGTCTCGTGCAGGCGGGAACGCTCACCATGTTCGATGCCGATAACCTGACAAATCCGAGCATCGCTGGCAGTAGCGACAAGATTATTGTCGACCACGTTCCCATCGCTGAATTCGCAGGCAATGTCGGCTATGCATCAGCGACTGGGCTTACCTTGCGTTATCACCTGCGCGACGCGACACACGACGAAGTGAGTCTGTTGAGCGATTCGACACTCTGGAACAACACAACCGGTATCGATCTGCCGTACGCGAATCAAGTTCATCTGTTGCGGATGCAAGTCGTCCACGAATTGAGATCAAACTTGCCAACCTACGGAGTCACCGGCAATTCCGTCACTCGCTCTATCCGCTACGACGAGCTAACGGTCAGCGGCTATTACCGCGGTGTCGAAGTGGCTCGCAACGGAGATTCAGTCGTCAGCGGCGGGACCTACGCCAACAACTTCAACATCGTCGTTAATACCGCAGTCAGTCCACTTCGCACCGTCAACGTCGAAGGCAATATCCTCTTTTTGCCGCTACCAAGCGAATTAATCGGGTCGAGCCAACGCGACGTCGTTGCCCGCTTCGACGCCAATCCGCTGCGAAATATTGGCATCGAGCATTTGTTCTTCGAAAACCATATTTGGCTGAATTACAATCAGTTCAACAGACAAGAATTGTATTTCTTAGCCCAACGGCCCGACTCCATTCCGTTCCCCGATCCATTGCCACACATTCCAGCCGCCTATGTTGGTCTCACGAGCGAAGAGTTGAGTATTCTTCTGGGACAGACGCTGGCCGGGCATCTCGCTCCTCCAGGGGTGGTGTTCGATCCGGCCATCGGCGGGGTGATTGATCCCTAGCCGCACCCGCTGGCAAACCTTGACGATTGTTCGCAATCTATCGCGCCGCCGGCTCATCATGCGGCGATGCGCCGACTGGTACCGATAATTCTCGCTGGCGGCTCACGCACGGACGGCGTGGCGCTCTCGTGGCGTTCGACTTTGTCGCCACGTGCCCCCTAGGCGTGAAACGGAGTTCCCCCCATGAAAAGGCACATTTGTGCCGCGCTCGCGATTGCGCTAAGCGCGGTCGGCACCGTCGGTGCTGCCGAGAGCGGTGTCTATGCCAATGTCGATTTCTTGTTGCTTTCGCCACAGATACCGACTGTTGCTTTTGATAACTTCTTCTACAACAACGCGCCGACCGCCGCGCGGACCGACGGCAGCTTCTCCGATGGCATCGACCTCGGTATGCGAACCACCATTGGTGCCGAAGACTGCTGTGGATTCGGCGGACGCTTCCGCTGGTTCACATTCGACCAAGACTACGACTACACCGGTGTCTGGGACACTGGCACACCAATCGCTCTCAACGGTGGTTTCAACCTCGATGTCGACGCCTTCGACTTCGAGTTCACCCAGCGCGGCGATTTCTGCAACTGGAATCTACAGGCTGCGGCCGGTCTCCGCTACGGCAGCCTCGAAGTTCGCAACAACAACATCGACTTTAGTATTATCCCCGCCGCGCTGTTTCTGTTGCCCGGCGTCGGCGTCGACTTCGACGGTGTCGGTCCGACACTCGCTTTGCAAGGCAATCGCCAACTTGGTTGCTCGGGCTTCTCGCTGTTCGCATCGGGTCGCACTTCGCTGTTGTTCGGCGACACCGATATCACCACCCCGTTCCTTCTCGGCGGAAACATCGCCATCCAAGACGACATGGTAAACGTCACCGAAATCCAAATCGGTGTGAACCATGAGCGTTGCCTCAACGAATGCTATACGCTCACGTCGGGCATCTTCTGGGAAACCCAACGCTGGGACAGCGACTCGGGCGCCCTCGGCGACGTCGGCTTCATGGGCCTCGGCTTGCGAAGTGGTCTTCGCTACTAACATCGTTTAAGATTTCGTTCACCTCGGGCGAGTCGCGAGCATTAAGCTCGCGACTCGCTTATTTTTTTGCTCATGATTTTCTTGCTCATCGTTTGGTGTGGGATGCCGACTTCCAGATAATGCCCCCCCTCACATTCGTAACCGAGTCGCTGATAGAAGCCAATCGCTTCGACCCGAGCATGCAGTACGATTCGCTCGATGCCACGTGACCACACTTCGCATTCCGCGTGCTCGACGAGTGTTCGCCCCACTCCACGGCGTTGCTGCTCGTTCGCGACGGCCATTTGCCGTAGATGCGCCGTAGCCCCTGCGAGTGGCACAAATACGACACAGGCGAGCAACTCATCGTTGTTGCCCGTGATCCCAAAATGCCAATGGTCGACCTCGGCACTGAGGTCTTCGTCGGCCAGTCGAAGTCCCAGCGGAATACGCAAAACGATGTCGCGGAGCGTCAGTTCGTCATCGTAGAGCTTTGAGCCATGACAGATGGTCGTGAATTTCATTCTGGCAATACCCCGCGGTGAATTTGAAAACCATCGACACATTACAAGCACTCATCGCAAGCAAGTGGGTTGCGCTCGCTACATCGGCTCATGCGCTCGCACGTCGTGTTTCTATCCGCAGTCTCGCTCGCGCTCGACCAAGCTCGCCAAATGGACGTCGACACACTCGGCGAGTACGGCTGGCTCGTACCCTCCCTCGAGCACGCTAACAACGCGGTTCTCTGCATGGGCTGCCGCGACGTTGAGTACGGTTTCGGTGAGTGCCTCAAAGTCTTCAACTTCGAGCCCAAGCCCCCCCACTGGGTCGGTGCGGTGGGCATCGAAGCCCGCGCTGATGATCACAAGTTGGGGCCGTTGTCGAGCGGCGAACTCTTCGAGCTCACGCGCAAACCACGAAGTAACGCGATCGCGCGACGTGCCCATCGCCATCGGCAAGTTGAGCGTCGCCCCGAGCCCATGGCCCGTGCCCGTCTCGCTCTCTGCGCCAGTTCCTGGCCAGAAGGGGAATCGATGCATCGACAAAAATGCAACGCGTGGATCAGCGTAGAATAGTGCCTGGGTGCCGTTGCCGTGGTGGACGTCGAAGTCGACGATCATCACCCGGTCGAGCCCCCCTTCGGTCACCGCCCATTGGGCGGCGAGGGCGACGTTCGCAAACAGACAAAATCCCATCGCCCGATCGGCGAGCGCATGGTGTCCTGGCGGCCGGACGACACAGAGGGCCGACAGCGATTGGCCTGACACCACCC
>JBGSWC010000392.1:0-2343 GCA_041752635.1 Pirellulales bacterium
GTTTGACGTGCGCTTCGCTCTCGGTACCGTAGGAGGCCGGCGTCAATTGTTTCACGAACCAATTAAAAATGTCCCCCACGGCCGATTGGCCCGCTTCCAAGCCATACATCCCCGGCATGATCGACTCGGGTACGATCCCGCACAGACCTGGCACATCGGGAAGCTTTTCACTCAATGGCGCGGGCATGCAATCGCAGGTGCTCGTGCCCATGATGTTCACGAGCGTCCCCTTGCCGCAGCCACTGCCGACTGCACCCATGTGGGCATCGAACGCACCGACGGCAACCGGAATCCCCGCTGGGAGTCCCACCTTATCAGCCACCTCGGCAGTCAGCTCGCCCGCTTTATGATGCGAACCAACGGCCTTGGTTTCGTAGCGGAACCGCGACAAACCTTTTTCAAGCGAATCCAAAAACTTCACACTTGGCAGGCCGTCCCACTCGCTGTGATACATCGCCTTGTGACCGGCAGCGCAAATGCCCCGCGCGAGCTTGTCGGGGTCTGTGTTGCCCGTCACATACGCGGGAACAAAGTCAGCAAGCTCGACCCACGAATGAGCCGCCGCAGCCACGTGCGGCGCGGTTCGCAGGCAGTGCAAAATCTTCGACCAGTACCATTCCGAAGAATATGTGCCCCCCACATTTCGCCAAGTAAGGATACTTACCTTCGCTGGCCACGCGCGTGATTTCATCCGCTTCGGCGTGCGAGGTGTGATCTTTCCAAAGCCACGCATGTGCAGCGAGTTCGTTTTTGAACTTGTCGAGCGTCGCAAGCGCGGTGCCGTTCTTGTCGACCGGGATGGGGGTCGAACCGGTCGTATCGACGCCGATCCCCACAACATTCTTCGCGTCGAAATCCGCTTGGCTCTTCGCGGAACGAACCGCAGCGCTCACCGACTGAGAAAAACCTTCGATGTAATCAGCCGGATTCTGCCGTGCCAGGTTGGGGTCGCTCGGATCGAGCAAAATCCCCGCGTCGCCACTGGGGTAATCAAACACCGCCGTGGCGACCTCCTCGCCCGACGCAATGTCGACCACAAGGGCCCGCACGCTGTTTGTGCCGTAGTCGACGCCGATTGCATATTTCTTCATTGCGGCGAAATCAAAAAAAGATGGTGATGGGAAGAGCGACGTTTTCTTGAATCAGGCATGCAGGTACCCGCGAATGGACCTGAGATGCCCGACCATTCTGCTGCGAACTCTCATTATCTAATGACAATCACGCAAACGGAAGGTAATAAAAACGTAAAAATTGCACCGTACGACAATTGGCCAATGCGCTATTGTAGAAGTTCAACTTCGCTCAAATGAATGTTGTCAACTACCGGGGGGGTGCGTTACATTCCATTTGCCGGGCGTCCATGGCGTATGCTGGCATTTTTGACTCTCAGCGCTTTTCATAAAAATCTCTTTGCTCGACAGGAGTTCCCGTGATTCAACCTATCCTTGCCCTCATTCTGCTTCTCTCCCTCACTAACGTATCTTTCGCCGAGGTGACCGACTCAGACTTTGACGACATCAACCTGTACACGCTCAAGAACAAGAATGGTATGGAAGTGAAGGTCACCAACTTCGGTGCGATCATCACCAGCATCAAAGTCCCCGACCGCGACGGCAAGATGGCCGACGTGACGCTCGGTTACGACGACGTGTCAGACTACATCAACGCCGTCGACAAGCCTTACTTCGGCGCGGTCGTTGGCCGCTATGGCAATCGTATCGCGAAGGGCAAGTTCACGCTCGACGGTACCGAGTACACGCTCCCCATCAATAACGACCCTAACAGCCTCCACGGGGGCATCATCGGTTTCGACAAAGTCGTCTGGGACGCCGAGCAAGTCGGTGACAACGGCGTCAAACTCACCTACCTCGCCAAAGACAAGGAGCATGGCTATCCCGGCAATCTCACCGTCTCGGTGACTTATACGCTGACCGACGACAACGAAATCGAGATCGACTACGAAGCGACCACCGACATGGCCACGCCGGTCAACGTCACGCAACACGCCTACTTCAATCTCAAAGGAGAAGGCGAGGGGACGATCCTCGATCATGAGCTCACGATCAACGCCGACAAGTACACACCTGTTGATAAGACGCTTATCCCCACCGGCGAACTCGCGGTGGTGGAAGGCACGCCGTTTGATTTTCGCGAAGCGAAAACCATCGGCCAAGATATTGAGCAGGAGAACGAGCAACTCACCTTCGGCGGCGGCTACGATCACAACTGGGTACTCAACCGCACGAAAGGCGACGGCGAACTCGAACTCGCTGCCACGCTCTACGAACCCGAATCAGGTCGCGTTCTCGAAGTGCTCACCACCGAACCCGGCATCCAATTCTA
>JBGSWC010000393.1:0-3363 GCA_041752635.1 Pirellulales bacterium
AGCGCCGACGGCTCAGCTAGGCCTAACCGAGCAATTCGCTTACTACTTCGCCTTCGTCGACCAATCGAATCGGCCGCCCGACGAGGCTCATGTTTTCGTGATCGGGGTTGATGCCCAGAGTCGTATAGACTGTTTGGAACAGGTCTTTTGGCTTCACTGGTCGGTCGGCTACCTCGCCACCATCGGGGCTGGTGCGACCAATCACCTGGCCACCTTTCACACCCCCGCCAGCGAGCGCGACGTTAAACACCCTTGGGAAGTGATCGCGACCACCACGCGGGTTAATCTTCGGCGTGCGACCGAACTCTCCCATCCAAAGCACGAGCGTGTCGTCGAGCATCCCCCGTCTCTTGAGGTCGGTGATGAGCTGCGCCATCGGCGAGTCGATCTGCCCTGATAGCACTTTTACTTTCGCGAAATTGTCTTGGTGGGTGTCCCAACCGCCGACATTGATTTCGACGAACGTGACGCCGTGTTCGATCAACCGGCGCGCGAGCAAGCAACTCGAACCGAATTGCGTCCGGCCATAGGCATCGCGATCACTCGTTTTCTCGCGATCGAGATCGAAGGCCGCCATCTTCGGGCTCAGGATCATCTCGGCAGCCGAGTCGACCAACTTGCGATGGTCGGCGACTACGTCGACTCCTTCGGAACGCCCAAAATCGGTCTCAAGTCCACGCAGCAAGTTCAATCGGCGTGCGTAGCGATCTTCGCTGCTCATTGGCCGCGTGTTCTGCGGAGGTCGGTCAGCGTTGGCGAGAATCAAGGGATCGTAGTCGACACCCAAGAAGCCACCATCGCCCGAGTTTTGTCCTCGACCACCAATGCGTACGTAACTGGGCAGTTCGCTAGCAGCGTCGCCAATTTGGTGAGCCACGTTCGCGCCGAGCGTGGGAAACTTTACACCCCCCATCGGCAAATAGCCGTGGTGCATGAAGAAGCTCGCGCGCGGATGGCTCCCCTCTTTGCTCGTCATCGATCTGACGATCGCGACGTCGTCCATGATTTTTGCCATCGATGGAAAGTTGTCGGCAATCTGGATGCCTGGCACACTTGTTTTGATCGCCTTTGTCTCGCCCCCGTTGGCGTGACCAGCTAAGGGGCTAAACGTCTCGAACTGGCTCGGTCCGCCAGCCATCCAAAGCAGGATGCATGCCTTGCCCTTGCTACGCAACTCGCTTGCGGCGGCGCTAATGCGATCGGTCCAGCTCACCGCTCCACCGGCTACGGCGGCGACGCCAACTGCCTTTAAGAAGTCACGACGCGCTGTGACACGTTCGCGATTCGTTTTCACCCGAATGTGATGTTGCAAGCCGAACATGAGAGTGACCAAGGTTGGTGAAGGAGAGAGCAAAGAAATGTAGCCACCGTCGCCTATCGACGATGCGAGAACTCTGAACTGTTAATGAGCGCCCACAGCAAGTCTTCAGTCGCTTCGTTGCGGTCGCCGACCGATTGCCCGTAAGCCAGCGCGTCGCCCAATTCGCTATCGGTCGGTTCACGGCTGAGTGTCTTCAGGTAAAGCTCGGTGACGAGTTGCTCATCGTCTTCGATCCCCGCGAGCATTTTGCCAAGCGCGGTCGGTCGGCGAGACGTACCCGATGACATCGCTAGATTCAGTTGCGGAGTGTTCATCATCGCCAGCGCTTGCGGAATGCTACCGCTCACGCTTTCGCGTGGCTCCGACGGGTCGTAGCCAAAGGCAGTATTGAAAATCAACCGCGGCGTGATGCGCGCTCCATAGGCCTTCGCGCCTTGATTATTGTTAAATCCAAACGGAGTCTGTTCGGTTTCGCTGATGCTGAGTGCCGATAACAGCGAGTTATAGAGCTGATCGGCCCGCAATGGCTGGGCAACGTTTGCCGTGAAGGGCACATCGTCCGGCAGACGACGGGGCCGCGACTCGCGGGCATAGGCCTCGGTCGAGGCGATCACCTGCACGAGCCACTTCAGGTCATAGCCATTCTCGGCAAATTGCTTCGCCAAATAATCAATCGTCTCAGGTGCGCTCGCCTCGCGGTCGGGGCCAATGTCGTCGACCGGTTCATAGAACCCCTCGCCAACGAGTTCGGACCACATGCGATTGACCATTGCCTTGGCAAACCACGGTGACTCGGTGATCAACTGGGCCGCTGTGCCACGACGCTTGGCGTCGGGTGTGCCGTAGTCAAGCTGGGTGCCGGTCAAGAAGAACTTCGGCTGTATTCGAGTGCCCGGATCTTGGGGATTATCGAGATCGGGCATGTAGTGCTCGGGGGCACCGGTGCGATTGGCGTTGTCGCCCCTGCCACGGATGCGAGGGTTGTCGTTGAAACCAACCTCAAAGCTCCGCTTGGTCGCCGTATTGACTGGACGGAGCGTCGTACGCGGGAAAAAGGCGGCCAGCTCGTGGAACTCTTCACGCTGCCAACGATCGTAAGGATGGTCGTGGCATTGGGCGCACTGAATTTGAATGCCCAAGAAGATGCGGGCAATCTCGGCCGTCGTTTCTTCGGTGCGACCGTCCTGCGCAAAAATAATCGCCGTCGCTCCATTCTCGCGAACGTCGCCAGTGCTGGTGATGAACTCACTGGCCACCTTATCCCAACCGGTACCTTTGTTGAATTCGTCGGTGAGCCAAGCGGTCATCGAATCACCCGCCAGCAGCGCGCGTTCCTCGACCCGACGATAGAGCACAACATCGCGAAAGTAGCGGGCCCAGTTGTGTCCGAACTGTGGGTTCGCCACCAACTCGGCTAGCACTCGCTGCCGCTTTTTGGGATCGGGGTCGAGCACAAAAGCAGTCACATGCTCAGGCGAAGGAATGTCGCCGACCGTGTCGAGCCACACCCGCCGCAACCAAATCGCATCGGCAGCACGCGGGGCAAGGTCGGCCGTCTGCGCGTGCAGCTCGATCGCGAGCAACCGATCGACCTCTCGAGCCGTTTCACCAACAGGCATCGCCGCGTGGGCCACCACACTGCCGATCGCCCCGAACAGCAAGCCAAGAACCAAAGTTTTAGGTACTCGCATGGTCAGTCTGTCCTCACTGAGAATAGCATCAACGCGAAACGGGCAATGTCCGTCGCGGAATCAATAGCTTCTCCTTCGGCTCTATTCTATCAATCCTTTCTCGCTCATTGCAAAACAATAAACCCCCTGTCAGATAAATAGTTCCGCTGAGTTCAAACGTGGCAATTGGCATGTTTCCCGCCTACGCCGGCCAGCATGCCGCGACGCCGCTCTCCAGGCGACGGCCATCGGTTGTTTGCAACTGCAGTTCGTAACTCCTAGGTGGCTGGCCACAATGCCCGAACATTCCGTCCGACAGATAAGCCGACAAGTCGGCCGGTCCCACGCCCGGTGTATGGCAACTCAGCAGCA
>JBGSWC010000394.1:0-15889 GCA_041752635.1 Pirellulales bacterium
ATATTTAACCAGCAAGGCATATCGGTTGAGTTTGGCTTTCAGCCAAAGTGGGTTCGCACATCCTACCATCCTTGGGCGATGCCCAAGGCTACGATGAAAAAGGCCTTCGGCCAATTCCCCTAACCGTCGATCAAGCCAAACGCAAGATGTGTAAAAACAACAGGGCGGGAATCCAGCCGCCACGCTTTCAACCTTGGTCTCGTCAGGCGATACTTGGCACGCGCTTTCACCAAGGCAATGTGTGCCACCCGCCGGTCGTCATCTCCTACGCCAACGGCGTTACGTCCAATCGCCAACCGAGCAACGCAACCCCGGTGAGGTAGTGGGACATTCCCGCCAGTCACCCTGGGTAGCCACGACTGCGCCGTGGCAACCCAGGGCTGTGTGACGCAACGCCTTCGGCGTAAAGATCGCTTCCCGACTTGACGGACTTTGGTGACATTCATCCGAGTAATCGCGAACGGGCTGACCTAACTCAACTCACGGCAAGAAGTTGCAGCAACTCGCTATGTTTGCTTAGGATGAAGTCACCGACTGCACCACCAACTGCAAACTAAATTCCAGATCACTCACGCCATATCCACCCACTAATCGCCCCCATTAGACGAGCCATGAATCGTTACCGCGCCATCTTACACCTTCACGAGATCGCCAGCGAAATCCCTGGACTGATCTCGGACATCGAGCAAGGCCGATATGACGATGGTGGCGGCCTTTCTCTCGAAGTCTCGCTCGGTCACCTGATGGATCATCTATCACTAGCGTGGCACCAGTCCCGCATGACGGATCTCGAATTGGACCGATTGTCGCAGGAACAGTTCGAGCAACTTTGTGTCTCGATCCCACGATTTCAACTCGATATGCGTTTGGTTGAGACGTGGGAAAAGGTCGTCTAATCACCCTCTGCAGTTGACCGGCCTCGCCCGCGATGGATAATCCAGTGGTCGGTTGGATGCCCGCTCCCGCGGGTGGCCGGTCACTGATATTTTTTTACGCTCGGCAACGAACAAAAACCAACCGTGCAATATCGTGTGACCTTGAAGCCGAAAGCTGAAAAAGATCTCAAGGCGATGACGTCTTCAGATCAGATTCGCGTCGTAGAGCGGCTCAAAAGGCTCGAAGACGATCTGTCTGGCGACGTCAAGCGACTGACCAATCACGTCCCGGAATATCGAATGCGTGCAGGCAATTGGAGGGCACTTTTCGAGATCGAAGAAGACGTCATTGTCGTGTATCGTATTTTACATAGAAGTGAGGCATATCGCTGATTTATGAGCATTCACCCACAAATAATTGAAAAGGCAGGAAAGAAGGAATTCGTCGTCCTTCCCTACGAGGAGTTTCTGGCAATTCAAGAAGCCTTGGAAGACTACGAAGATTTGCGGACTCTCCGCGCAGAGAAGGCGGAGGCTGCAGACTTGCAAACCAAAACTCTCGATCAAGTCCTTCATGAAATTGGCGACTAAACCGCCGAACAAGGCAGTGTAACTCGACAGCTTCGCACGTCACGCTTCGTGCTTGTCGCTTCGCTCCGGTGCGAGTCGCGCCGCAGGGAGCCCTGAGTCGCATTGGACATTCGCCAGCCCCCTCGTCGCTTGGCAAAAACGATAGCCGAATCCAGAGTCAGCGGTTAAGCTGGGAGTGTTCGCTCCTACGATTCGACGACTTGCCCATCATGCCGCAAATACTCTTTCTGCTCCTCACGGTCGTGGCCCTTGTTTGCCCGACGGCGACCGCTGAATCGACCAACGTGCCGACGCTCGCCGAGAAGCGTGCCGCGCGAACGCTGTCGGGTCAGTTTCGCCGGGCACGACGCGATATCGATGGCCAAGCGAACGTGCTGGCCGAAGCGATGCAAGCCGGCCCCTATGCGGTAAGCGAAATTCACGAGCTGATCGGTTTTCAGCTTCAGCCCGAGGTGACGAAGTATCGCGAAAAATTTTATGTGATCGCGGCCAAGATGGCCAAACAAAAAGTCGCGCAAGCCGACATGCAGGAAGTGGCGACCTTGCAAGCACAAGTCAACGCGCTCAGGGCCGACGAGGGACTGACCAAAGAGAAAGTCAAGCAGGTGGGCGACCCGGCGATGGAGCGACTCGCGCAGGTGCTGCTCGTCGACCGAGCCAGTGTGCTGGCGTCTGACAAGCGACTTGTTGAAAATCGTCAGTCGCTACTCCCCATTGGCAGGCTATGGGAAACGGCCGACGCTTATCTTGCCAAGTTCGACACGGCACCAGCCGCGGGGGACGGGGAGGCTCCCGCCGACAAACCACAGGCTGTTTCGTTCGAGCAATATCTGGTTCAAGAAGAAGAAATCGCGGTGCGGCTCGCGCTACCCATGAGCGACGTGACGCGGGCCGTGCTTGCCCAGAACGAAAAACTGGCGAGCAAACTCGACCCCGAGGAAGCCCGTTGTGTGCTGTCGCTCAACTTGACGCGCATTTTGCTCGGGCTTGAACCGGTGCTGATCGACCTTCAGCTAACTGCTGCGGCCCGTGATCATTCGCACGACATGATTGAACACAATTTCTTCGCCCACGATTCGCCCGTGCCGGGTAAGGCGACTCCCTGGGACCGTGCCGCGCGATTCAACACCAAAGCCTCGGGCGAAAACATCGCGGCCGGTTACAGCACCGGCCCGGCCGCCAATCTCGCGTGGTTCCACAGCCCCGGTCATCACAAGAACATGCTGGGCAATCACAAGCGTGTTGGCGTGGGGCGTGAGAATAAACATTGGACCGAACTCTTCGGCCGGTGAGTTTTCGGAGCTTTCAGCTTTCAGCTTTCAGCCAGATTGTCGCCGACCGCTTCGCGGTCGGATTCTGATTGCGAAGCAATCAGCGACATTGCTGACCGCTGAAAGCTGACCGCATTTCGCCGATGCGGCTTGAAACTCAACCGCTAATCCGCCATAGTCTGTTTAGGCGGTCACAACTTCTTTAGCAGTATCGGGCGAGGCAATTGAGCCATGCAGATTTGGCCAGCCATCGACTTGCGTGGAGGCAAGTGTGTCCGACTGCGGCAAGGTGATTACAACCAAGAGACCGTGTTTAGCGACGACCCGGTTGCGGTCGCACGGCAGTTTGCCGCGGCGGGGGCGAAGCACCTTCACTTGGTCGACCTCGACGGTGCACGCGAAGGCTTGCCAGTCAACTTGCCGGTGGTGCAAGACATTGTGGCCGCCGTCGACATGGAGTGTGAGCTTGGCGGTGGCATTCGCGACGAGCAGGCGATTGAAGAACTGCTTGGCTTTGGGCTCGCGAGGCTTGTGATTGGCACTTCTGCCATCAAACAGACCGACTGGTTTCGCGATGTCTGTCGACGGTTCGCCGGGCGGCTCGTTCTCGGCATTGATGCCCGCGACGGTTTTGTGGCGACCAATGGTTGGCTCGAAACGAGCGAAATCAGCGCTGTTGAACTCGCGCGTCAGTTTGCTGGCGAGCCGCTGGCGGCAATCGTTTACACCGACATCGCGACCGACGGAATGATGGCCGGACCCAACGTCGCCGCGATGGGCGAAATGCAAGCGGCTATCAACTTGCCGGTGGTGGCGTCGGGGGGCGTTACGACACTTGCAGACGTTGGCGAACTCGCGAAAGCTGGTCTGGCGGCATGCATCATCGGCCGCGCTATTTACGAAGGAACCATTGATCTGAAGCAAGCGGTCGAACTCGCCGAATAAACTATCGTTTTGGCACAGCACATCTTTTCTCTTATTTGGGGGAGCGGATCATGACACTCGATGCGGCTCGTATTCGGAACATCGCCATCGTTGGCCACGGCTCGGCCGGCAAAACATCGCTCGTCGATAGTTTGCTGGCCGCCACCGGCACGATTACTCACCAACCAAGCGTCGACGCGGGCACCAGCGTCTGCGACTTCGACCCCGAAGAAAAACATCACAAGCACAGTATCGAGGCGAAGCTCGTCCACTTCGAGCACGGTGGGCTCCACTTCAATTTGTTTGACACGCCCGGTTATCCCGAACTCATCGGCCAAACACTCGGCGCACTCCACGCGGTCGAAACGTCGATCATTGCCATCGATGCCCATGCCGGCATCAAGGTCAACACACGTCGTGTTTTCAGAGAAGCCACCGAGCGGGGACTCGCTCGCATCATCTGCATCACCAAGGTTGACGACGGAAGCGTCAACCTGCAGGCACTGGTCGAGAACATCCGCGAAACCTTCGGCCACGAATGCATTCTGCTTGATGCACCCGACGCGACGGGCGACGCCGCGACGCAAGTCGTGAGCACGCTGGGCACCGACGATGTCGCCTCGGTCGACATGCATGCCGCTCACGACCAGGCGGTCGAGTCGATCGTCGAGACCGACGAAACGCTGCTTGAGAAGTACTTCGAGGGCGAAGTTCCCCCGCCCGAGGCGTTGCTAAAGCTTGCCGCCAAAGCGGTCACGGCGGGCACCATTGTGCCGATTTGTTGTGTGTCGGCGAAGAAATCGCTGGGGCTCGTTGAGCTGCTCGATTTGTTAACAACGGTTGCCGTCGCCGCCAGCGAGCGAAAAGTCACCGGCAAACTAGCGGGCGACACGGTCACTATCTTGCCCGACGCCGAAGGCCCGCTCGTTGCGCAAGTCTTCAAGACTCGCATCGATCCGTTCGTTCAGAAGCTCAGCTTCATCCGCATCTACAGCGGCACGCTTACGAAAGAGTCGACCGTCGACACCGCGGGGGGACGCAAACCATTCAAACTAGGCCAGCCGCTGCGCGTGCAAGCCGACAAAACCTCGCCTGTCGAAGTGGCTGGTCCCGGCGACATCGTTGCGGTTGCGAAGTGCGAGCACCTGCACACCGGCACCACGCTGGGCGAAGTCGAATTGCCGCCACCAAAGTTTCCCAACCCCATGGTGGGGCTTGCTGTCTCGCCCAAGAACCGCGGCGACGAAACTAAACTTTCTACCGCGCTTCACAAACTTGCCGAGGAAGACCCGACGGTTCATGTCGATCACGATCCCGAGACGCACGAGACGGTGCTAACGGGCATGAGCGAGTTGCACCTGGGACTGATCCGCGAGCGTTTGGCCCGCCGCGATCATGTCGAGATCGATACGCACGAGCCAAAAATCCCCTATCGTGAAACGATTCAGCAAAATGCCGAGGGAAGCTATCGCCACAAGAAACAGTCGGGCGGCTCAGGGCAATTTGCCGAGGTACACATTCGGATGTATCCACTACCCGAAGGAACCGACATCGAAGAGTTCGCCACGAAAGACCGCTTTCCGCAACTAAAGCACAAGCATTACCATCCGAAGCAAAACTTTTTGTGGGTCGACTCGGTGGTGGGTGCATCGATACCGGGCAACTTCATGCCGGCAATCGAGAAGGGGTTTTTGGAACGGATCGAAAAAGGGGTGATCGCCGGTTGCAAGGTCCAGGATGTGTGCGTCGAAGTTCACTTCGGCAAAGACCACCCTGTCGACAGCAACGAAACGGCTTTCAAGATCGCGGCGGCCAAGGTGTTTGCCGAATGCTTTAAGAACGCGAAACCCGCGCTGTTGGAACCGATGGTCACGCTCCACATCACAGTGCCGAGCGACAATGTGGGGGATGTCTCGAGCGACCTTGCCGGTCGCCGGGGCCAGATGATGGGCATGGACACCCTCGGCGGCGGCATGACGACCGTTGAGGCCAAAGCCCCTTTGAGCGAAGTGCTGCACTACGCCCGCACGCTGAGCAGCATAACCGGAGGGCAGGGGGCCTACACGATGGACTTCAGCCACTACGAGCCGGTGCCGGGCAACGTGCAGGCGGAGGTTTTGGCGAGTGCGAAAGTGAAGGATATTGAGGAGTAGTATGTAGCCGATGTTGCGAGACTTCACCGGAAGCAATAGCGGTTGTCTCATTAGGTGAATAAAATGGAACTGTGATGGCACGGTAAGTCACGCGCCCCATGCTACATCGCCCGAATCACAATTATGACAAAGTTACTCGAACAAGCATTCGCCCAAGCATCGGCTTTGCCCGTTGATCAGCAAAATGCAATTGCGAATTGGCTGATCGAAGAAATCGAGTCGGAGCGACTTTGGGATGAGTCGTTTGCTAAGTCGCAAGATTTGTTAGCTGAAATGGGCGCCAAGGCGCTCGAGGAGCATCGGCGGGGTGAGACGGAAGATATGGAATACGATGCCCCGTGACTTCCAAAAGGACAAAAGAGTTTCGCGAGTTGCTCTCCTGCCTGCCCGCCGACGTGCAGCGTCAGGCGATCGAATCGTATAAATTATTCCGCGATGATCCATCTCATCCGAGCTTGCGTTTCAAGAAAGTTCATGCAACGCAGCCTATTTACTCGGCCCGTGTGAGTCGCGACTACAGATCGCTCGCTTATCTCGACGGCGACTGGGTGATTTGGTTTTGGATCGGCCCGCACGATGACTACGACAAATTGCTTCGTCGCATTTAGCCCGGACTCCATGTAGAGCGCTCGCAGTGTTGCCCTACCCCAAAATCCCCTTCACAACATGCCCATGCACATCGGTCAAACGGAAATCGCGCCCCTGATACCGCACCGTGAGTCGTTTGTGGTCGATGCCGAGCAGGTGGAGCATCGTGGCGTGCAGGTCGTGGACGGCCACGACGTTTTCGACGGCGTTGTAGCCTAACTCGTCAGTCGCTCCGTAGCTGTGGCCGGGTTTGATGCCGCCGCCGGCGAGCATCATGCTAAAGCCTTTAATGTGGTGGTCGCGGCCCTTCGTCGGCCCTTTGTCGCCTTGGGCCATTGGTGTGCGGCCGAATTCGCCCCCCCACACGACGAGCGTGTCGTCGAGCATGCCGCGTTGTTTGAGGTCGCTCAGCAGCGCCGCGGTTGGTTTGTCGGAGGTGCCACACGAGACTTCCATCCACTTATTGAGTTCGCCGTGGTGGTCCCAGCCACGATGATAGAGGTGAATGAACCGCACACCTCGCTCGGCCAACCGGCGGGCGAGCAAACAATTGTAGGCGTAGGAGCCATCGGCTTTTTCGACGCCATAGCTGTCGAGCACGTGCTGAGGCTCGTCGCCAATATCGATCAGCCCCGGCACGCTCATCTGCATCCTAAATGCCAATTCATATTGTGCGATGCGCGTCGTAATATCGGGGTCCGCGAGTTCGATGTTGCGCATCTGGTTGAGCTTGCTTACGGCGTCGATGACGTCGCCTTGACGCTGGCGGTCGATGCCGGGCGGGCTGCTCACATAATGCACGGCGTCGCCCACCGAGTTGAGCATCACCCCCTGATACTTGCTCGGCAGAAACCCACTGTGCCATTGCCGCGCCGCGATGGGTTGTCCGTTGCGGCCCGCGTGGCTGGCGAGCACGACAAAGCCGGGCAGGTCATCGCACTCGCTGCCGAGCCCATAGTTGATCCAGGCCCCCCTGCTGGGGCGGCCCGAGATAATGGTCCCCGTGTTCATGAACGTGTGGGCCGGATCGTGATTGATTTGGTCGGTCTTCATCGAGCGAACGATGCAAACGTCGTCGGCAAGGCCGGCGATGTTCGGCAGCAGATCGCTGATGAGCTGGCCGCTCTTTCCATGGCGCCGGAACTTGGCCTGTGGCCCCCAGCACTTGAGTTGCTTGCCTTGGAGCTGAGCAATCGGTTGTCCAGCCGTGTAGCTTTCGGGCATCGGCTGACCATCGAGTTTGGCCAGCGTTGGTTTTTCGTCGAACGTTTCGAGATGCGATGGCCCACCCGCCATGCAAAGAAAGATGACCCGCTTCGCTCGTGGCGGAACGTGCAAAGGATTGACGACACCCCGGCCACCGAGGGCTTCGCCTGATGCGGGCGTAACGGCTGAAGCCGCGGTGGAGCCGCGACCCCAGAGACTCGCCAGTGCCGCCGAACCGACACCCAACGCCGACTGCGACAAGAACGTCCGGCGACAATTTAGCCGGCTGAGCTGTTCGATGGTGGTCGATTTCATCTATCGCGACTCCGGCTTGTAAGTTCGGTATTTGATTTGCCCTCTCTATTGTACATATTCTAACAACTTAATTCCCTGCGACAAATCTGCCGAAAACGCCGCTAATTGACCGCCAGGCGACCAATCTGGTTTGTTAAACACCGCAAGTTCACGGTTGTCCTGACAGGTCATCATGCTAGGGTAGTAAGAACTCAGGCCGCAATTCATCGCTCCGGAGAAATCATGCCTTCGCCAGCCGACGCCGCGACACTTCCCCCCACACAGGCCACTAATCCGTCGACTTCTGTTGGCTCACCTCCTCGACACGAGATTTCTCTCGAATCTCCTCGTCAACGACTCGAGGCGAAAGCACTTCCGCTGCTTAAGCACTTTGTCGCGGAACTAGGTTCACGCGACGAAAAGCTTGTGCTGAGCGACCAAATTGCTCGGCACCTGAACGAGTTTATCGATGATCATATTGGCGATCATATTGGCGATCACACTTCCGAAGCCGCTGCCGTGGCTTCGCTGCGGCGGTTGCTGCGAGGTTGTGTGCTCCTCTTGTTTGCGCAGGATGATGCCTACATCGTGTTGCGCCCGGGTGTTGGATTGCAGAGCGTGGTGAGATTGCACCCGCTAAGCGACCGGCTTGAACGAGTCTCCCGCGATGAATTTTTGCAAGTGATGGACGCTTCGGTACAGGGAACCGAGTACGCCAGTCAAAATGGCTTGGTGATTGATTTTGCTCCGTTTTTCCGTGAATTTCCTCGTGTTGTGGAGCCCCAGGCGATGGGGTCGGGTATTTCGATATTGAACCGCCATTTGGCGGGGCAAATGTATCGCGGCAACGGTACTTTTAATCTGTCGCTGCTCGAGTTCCTTCGCAATCAGAAATTGCAAGGACAGCAAATTCTGCTCAACGACTATTTAACGAGCCCAGAAATGCTGCGAACAGAACTCGCGTCGCTCCGTGAAGAGCTTCAAGAAGTCTCGTCAGAGGCCACTTATTCCGAGGTCGCTCACTTGATGCGGACCCGAGGATTCGAAGCGGGTTGGGGTTGCGATGTCAAGACAATTCGCGAAACGCTCGCGTTGCTTGCGCAGGTGACTGACTCGGCGGAACCGACGACCTTTGAGGCATTGCTCGGCCGAATGCCGCTGATTCGCTCGGTCGTGATGGTTTCGCCACACGGTTGGTTTGCTCAAGATGGAGTTTTGGGGCGTCCTGACACGGGCGGACAAGTCACTTACGTACTCGACCAGGCACGCGCATTCGAGCGGCGCATCAATCAACAGTTTGCTGAGTGTGGCGTCGATGCAACACCACACGTGATTATTCTCACGCGGCTGCTACCCGATGCCGATGGTACAACTTGCAATCTGCCCCGCGAAAAGGTTCATGGTTCTGAAAATTCGTGGATCGTCCGCGCGCCATTTCGCGACGAGGCGGGGGAAATTCTGCCGAGCTGGATATCGCGGTTCAAGATATGGCCTTTCCTCGAACAGTTTGCCGTCGAGTCGAAGCAAGTCGTGTTGACCGAACTGGTCGGTCGTCCTGACTTGATTGTGGGCCACTACTCCGATGGCAATCTCGTCGCCCATCGCTTGGCCGATGATCTTGAGGTGACGCACGGCGCGTGTGTCCACGCGCTCGAGAAATCGAAGTACTTGCTGAGTGATTTGCACTGGGCCGATATGGAAAGCGATTATCACTTTTCGCTGCAGTTCACGGCCGACTTGATTGCCTATAACTCGGCTGACTTCATTTTGTCGAGCTCATTTCGAGAAGTCGGCGGTAACGAAGATG
Source organism: Pirellulales bacterium (assembly GCA_041752635.1). Taxonomy (GTDB): domain Bacteria; phylum Planctomycetota; class Planctomycetia; order Pirellulales; family Lacipirellulaceae; genus JBGSWC01. The sequence goes on from JBGSWC010000394.1 coordinate 9,710, forward strand.
GTATGGGGATGATCGAGTCGTACGACACATTTAGCATGCCCGGACTCTATCGAGTCCGCAGTGGGCTCGACCCCCGGCTCGCGCGACACAACATCGTTCCGCCTGGGGCGAGCGAAGATTTTTTCTTCCCGAACACCGCCACATCGCGACGCATTGAGGGGGTCACACAATCGCTCGAGGAGCGACTGTTGGGTGCCGAGCCAGGCGAAGCGTGCATCGGTGAGCTGCTTGATCCATCGAAACCATTTGTGTTTGCGATGGCGCGAATGGATCGCATTAAAAACCTGTCGGGGCTCGTCGACTTGTTCGGCAAACATCCTGATTTACGCAATCATGCCAACTTGCTGCTCGTGACGTCGCTCAACCGAGCCGAGTTGTCGCAGGACGCCGAGGAGATTGCCGAAGTTAATCGCGCTTACGAGTTGATCGAGCAGCATAACCTGGCGGGGCATTTTCGTTGGGCGGCCGCCCGGCTCGACAAGACAGAGACGGGCGAAATCTATCGACTCATCGCCGACGGCAACGGGGTTTTTGCCCAACCTGCGTTCATGGAAACATTTGGCCTGACCGTGATCGAAGCGATGGCGTGCGGGACTCCCGTTGTGGTGACTTGTTTCGGCGGACCGGCGGAAATCGTGATCGATGGGGAAAGTGGATTCGTGGCAAATCCCAACGACCATGTCGCCTTCGGCGACGCGCTCAATCGCATTGTGAGCGATCGCGACCTATGGCAGAAGTTTTCCGATGGAGGCATCGAGCGCGTCAATGACGCATTCACCTGGAATCGCCACGCCGAAAAAGTGATGCGACTCGCCAATGTTTACGAGTATTGGAATCACCTCGACGTGATGAATCGCCAGGCGCTCGATCAATACATCCACACGCTCTATCACACTGTCTATCGCCCCCGGCTGTCGACCATTCAAGGAGGACAATAAGTTGTACCTGCAATTGGTAAGCGTTCATGGTCTCTTTCGTGGCGCTGACATCGAGATGGGCCGCAACGCCGACACGGGTGGTCAAATTCGCTATGTCTTGGAACTCGCCAAGACGCTGGCGAAGCATCCGAAAGTCGAAGCGGTCGACCTGTTTACGCGACGCATTCGCGACAAGAATTACTCCGACGATTACAGTCGCGAGATCGAAACGCTCGGTCCAAACTGTCGGCTCGTGCGGATTCCGTGTGGCAGCGGAAAGTACGTGCGCAAAGAACGCATGTGGCCCATGCTCGATGAATTCATCGATGGCATGATCGCGTTTACGCGTCGGCAGGGAATGATGCCCGCAATGGTCCACGGCCACTACGCCGACGCGGGCTATGTTGCCAGCGAAGTAGCGGCGACGTTTGGTGTGCCGTTCATTTTTACTGCGCACTCACTCGGCAAACCTAAGCTTGACTATCTGCTTGCGGAAGGATGGACAATCGAGAAGGCCGATGCCGAATTGGCCATTTCGCATCGCATTGGGGTCGAACAGAACTGCCTCTCGATTGCCGACTTGGTGGTAACGAGCACTCGCCACGAACGCGATACGCAGTACGCCGATTATCACAAAGACGAAACATTGCCGATTGAGGTGATTCCACCGGGCACCGATCTCGATCGTTTTTTCCCCTATTACGACTACGAACTCGGACACGCCCACGTTGACGAGCAATATAAGCAAGCGCGAATGCGTATGAGCAACGAGCTTTCGCGTTTTCATTTCCAACACGACAAGCCGCTTATTCTAGCTCTCTGCCGCCCTGATCGCCGAAAAAATATCGGGGCGTTGATCGACGCCTATGGCCAGAGCAATGAACTGCAAGCGATCGCGAACCTAGCCGTGTTTGCTGGAATTCGCGAGAACATCGAGCAACTTGCCGACAACGAACAACACGTTTTGACCGACATGTTGCTGTCGATGGACCGCTACAATTTGTACGGCAAAATGGCCATTCCAAAGCGACACGACTCGGAATACGAAGTGCCCGAACTGTATCGCTTGGCCGCGTCGAGCGGCGGATTGTTCGTCAACACAGCTTTCATTGAATTATTCGGGCTGACCGCCATCGAAAGCGCAGCGGTTGGCCTCCCCTTTGTCGCCACCGAGAACGGCGGTCCGCAGGACATTGTCGAGAATTGCGACTGCGGCGTGCTGGTCGACGTTAATGATCGCGAACAGCTCACTGCGTCGATGCTGAACATCCTTACCGATCGCACAGCATGGGAGCGACTTAGCAACAACGGCATCAATCGCGTTCGCGAACACTACACATGGGAGGCCCACTGCGAGACTTTTGTTGACGAGTTGATTGAAATCACAGGTGCTAGCCCGAGACATACCGAGCGAATGCCGACTCCCCCGACCGGTCTGCGAATGGGCGAAGTCGAAGATCTGTTGATCACCGATATCGACTACACTTTGCTCGGCGACGACAGTGCGATGAGGCAATTGTGCGACTATTTGAAGGAGAATCGAAATCGCATCGGGTTCGGGGTCGCATCGGGCCGCAGCTTCAAGCTGATCGAAGAAGTCTTGCTCGACTATGGGATCGATCATGTCGATGTCGCCATTGGTTCGGTAGGGACTGAAATCTACTACGGTCCAACGTTCGCTGTCGACAAGGGGTGGTCGAGTCACATTCGTCACAAGTGGCTCCCCGATCGCATTCACGCCGCGTGCGACGCATTGCCGTTCCTATCGCTCCAAGAGGGTGAGTCGGCTCAGCGCGAGTTCAAAATCAGTTACAACGTCGAAGACTCGGTCGATGTCGCCTGGGCCGAAGAAGAAATCCGGCGGGCGCTAAACGGGGCCAAAGCAGCTCACACACTGATCGTGTCGCATGGAGTTTACGTCGATGTGCTGCCGTTTCGTGCGTCAAAAGGCAAGGCGGTTCGCTTTTTGGCAAACAAATGGAACATTCCCCTCGAACGCATCGTCACCGCCGGCGATTCGGGTAACGATGCCGACATGCTGATGGGCAACACGGCCGGTATCGTTGTCGGCAACCACGATGCCGAACTCGAAAGTCTGCGCGAGTTGAAGCGAAACCGTATTTACTTCGCTAGTGCGCACTCGGCGGGTGGCATTCTCGAAGGCCTCCGGCACTATGGAATGATCGCCGACCAGGTAAGTGCGGAGGCGGTATGACGAAACTGAAAACTCAGCCCGACGCCACGAGCCACGCCTCGCGGCTTTATGGTGCGGTCGAAGCGGGCGGGACCAAGTTTGTATGTGCCGTTGGCACCGGTCCCGACGACATTCGCGCAGAGACAAAGTTTTCGACCCGCGAACCCGCTGCGACAATCGACGATATGGTTCGGTTTTTTCGGGAAGCTACCGAGCACCACGGCCCGATTGCGGCAATCGGAGTAGGCTCGTTCGGTCCGATCGACGTTCATGTCGATTCGGCGAGGTTTGGCTATATCACAGCGACTCCAAAACCGAATTGGAGTGACACCGACTTGGTTGGTCCTCTCGCGCAGGAATTCGGTTCGCCGGTTGCGTTCGACACCGATGTGAATGCGGCGGCTCTTGGTGAGGCACGTTGGGGGGCCGGACGAGATTGCGACGTGCTCGTTTACCTGACGGTGGGAACCGGAATTGGAGGCGGGGTACTTCACCATGGCCAACTGCTGCACGGGCTCGTCCACCCTGAAATGGGCCACCAGCGGATTCCCCACGACCTCGAGCGCGACCCCTATCCGGGAAATTGCCGCTTTCATAAAGATTGCCTTGAGGGGCTAGCCTCTGGCGCCGCGATGGAAGATCGCTGGCAAACACCCAGCGAACAACTCGGCGACACTCACCCCGCCTGGGAGCTCGAAGCCGACTATCTGGGGCTCGGCATCGCGAATATTGCGGTCATGTTCTCGCCCAATCGCATTGTCGTGGGGGGAGGCGTCGCGAAGCATCCCGGACTGCTTGCGATGGTGCGCGACAAGGTCGCTGATTCCCTAGCGGGCTACGTGAAGCATCCGACAATGGAGGGAGATTTGAACGACTACATCGTACCCCCCGGACTGCACGATCGCGCCGGTGTGCTTGGTGCCCTCGCGCTAGCGATGGATGCTGCTCCCCGTTGACCCACGTTGAATCATTGCGTGGTCGCCAGTATCCTCAACCGATTCGCGGTTCCTATCACTCTGGCGTTCGCACACGATGAAAGCACTTGTTAAAGCCACCAATGCAGTTGGTCTTTCGCTGCAAGACGTGCCGGAGCCGACCATCGGCATCAACGACGTTCTGATTCGCGTTAAGAAGACCGGTATTTGTGGCACCGACGTCCACATCTACAACTGGGACGCCTGGGCAAAAAAGACGATTCCGGTCCCCATGGTCGTGGGACACGAATTTGTGGGAGAAATCGTCGCCGTTGGCTCGAACGTGGTCGACTTTCGAGTGGGCGACATCGTCAGCGGCGAAGGACACGTCGTGTGTGGTCGCTGCCGCAACTGCATGGCGGGTCGACGGCACTTGTGTAACATCACTAGCGGGGTTGGTGTGAATCGCCCCGGCGCGTTTGCCGAATTGATTTCACTCCCCATGACGAACGTTTGGCACCACGCGCCGGGCATCGCCGACGAGGTGATGAGCATCTTCGACCCGCTCGGCAATGCCGTGCATACGGCTCTTAGCTTCGACCTGCTCGGCGAAGATGTTTTGATCACTGGTGCCGGCCCCATCGGTCTGATGGCGGCTGCCGTGGTGCGTCATGCGGGGGCGAGACACGTAGTGATAACGGACGTCAATCCCTATCGCCTGGAACTCGCGATGAAGATGGGCGCGACACGGGCCGTGAATGTCCGCGAAGAAAAGCTGGCCGACGTACAACAACAGCTCGACATGCACGAAGGCTTCGACGTGGGACTCGAAATGTCGGGCAATCCCTCGGCGTTTCGCGACATGCTCGCCAACATGTGCCACGGCGGCAAAATTGCCATGCTCGGCATTCCCACCGAAGAAATCGCGATCGATTGGAACCTCGTCGTGTTCAACATGCTCACCATCAAAGGCATTTACGGCCGCGAGATGTACGAAACGTGGTACAAAATGACCACCATGCTGCAAAGCGGACTCGACATCTCGCCCGTCATCACCCACCGCTTTGATTACAGCGACTACGAACAAGGCTTTGCCGCGATGCGCTCAGGCGAGTCGGGCAAAGTGGTGCTCGATTGGACGAACATCTAACGCATTGGATTCTGAAAATGACCGCCACGCCGACGCAAATAACCGCCACGCTCGCCGACATCAAGTCACAGGGGCTCTGGAAAAGCGAGCGTCAAATCACCACGCCGCAGCGGTCGCATATTGCAGTGGCGGGCGGCAAGCAGGTGATCAACTTCTGCGCGAACAACTACCTGGGGCTCGCCGACCATCCCGAAGTGATCGCTGCCGCGCACGCGGCACTCGATGAGTGGGGCTTCGGCCTCTCAAGCGTTCGCTTCATCTGTGGCACGCAAACGATTCATAAGCAGCTCGAGGATGCGCTCACCAAGTTCCTGGGAACCGAAGACACAATCCTCTATTCCAGTTGCTTCGACGCCAACGGCGGATTGTTCGAGACGCTGCTCACCGCCGATGACGCCATCATTAGCGACGAACTCAATCACGCATCAATCATCGATGGCGTGCGGCTGTCGAAGGCCAAACGGTTTCGTTACAAGAATAACGACATGGCTGACCTCGAAGCCAAACTCAAAGAGGCGAAAGAAGCCGGCGCGCGGACGACGCTCATCACCACCGATGGCGTGTTCAGCATGGATGGCTACGTCGCGCAGCTCGACAAGGTGTGTGACCTCGCCGAGCAGTACGGCGCGCTCGTGCACTTCGACGACTGCCACGCCACCGGTTTTTGGGGAGCGACCGGCCGCGGTACGCACGAACATTGTGGTGTCGTCGGTCGCATCGACCTGACCACCGGCACACTCGGCAAAGCGCTCGGCGGCGCGAGTGGTGGCTACACCAGCGGCCGCCGCGAGATGATCGACCTGCTGCGGCAGCGATCGCGACCCTATCTGTTCTCGAACACGCTCGCGCCGCCGATTGTCGGTGGCTCGCTCAAGGCGATCGAAATCGCCAGCCGTAGCACCGAGCTGCGCGACAAGCTGATTGACAACACCCACTGGTTTCGCCAGCAAATGACCGAGCGAGGCTTCGACATCCTGCCGGGCGAGCACCCGATTGTGCCCGTGA
>JBGSWC010000395.1:0-23408 GCA_041752635.1 Pirellulales bacterium
GGCCATTTGTGCGACATTCGCTGAACTGATGGCACTCCAACCAGAGCGGTCGGAGAGTTCGAGGCCATCGGAGACAGATCGAACGTAGAGCGGGCGTCGTTCGCGACGCGCTGGCGTGTAAACCCAAAACGGCGATTCGAGCCACTCCGCTCGGGTGGCGAGATTGGGCATTGGCTGCGCCGCCGAACGTAGCTGATGGACTGCGCGGTAACGTCGGAGCGCTGCGTTATAATCTTGGGTGAATCGGGGCAACTCGCACAATAGGTAGGCTGTGAGCCAGCCGACTTCGGGCAAGGCGCAAACCAAGCTCTGAGGGATTTCGAGCGTGTCGAGTCCCCAGCATTCTTCGAGCCTGTGGCGACCTCGCGCGACAGCCCAACCGATGCGACCATTGCACGCATCAAGTTGTGTGTTCACTTCTTTCCACAATCTCCTCACGAGTGGATTCGTGATCAACGGATGGAGCGAATTCTCGACGCGATCCGCAAACGACTGAACAGTCGCTGCGTCGACGACGCGACGTAGCTCGTAGGGCTGCGGCAACGCTGCCTCGTCGAACGCAATTGTTTCGACGAGCGGTTCATCGACAGACCCGGTCGGCACGCGGATGCTGGGCGAGCGACAGTCGTCGGTGTCGATAACCAAGTGGATGCCAATCCCACCAAGCTCACGCGACGACTTGTCGAGCACGAAGTTTTTGAACCAAACGCCGGGGTGAAACAGCTCAGCCTGATGGCCCGTCACCAGCAGTGGCACGTCGCTCGCGTTGTGGCATCGCTCGCGAAGCGCGGGGGATGCATCGCGGTACGACGTCGTGTAGTCGAGCGCGGCGGTAACGAACGATTGCCGTGCCGAGCGGCACAACTCGCCGAGCGATCGACCGCCGATGTCGAGGTCGGCGTGATCTCTTCGACGATCTCGCGCGGCGTCAACAAGCTGCCGGAATTCACTCGTCGGCGGATCGATAAGTACTTCCCCATCGCCGCGTGGGACGTTGTAGCGACGATAGCGAGTCGACTGAGGCACGAGAGGTTCCGTAGCGCGGAAGGGAAACCGCGATTATCGCCGCGCTAATGGGCACCGCAAGGCATCGCCCGCGTGCGTGCTTCAGCCCGTGCGATGACGTCACGATAGTAGGCGAGCCGCGTCGTGGCGTCGTCGAGATTACCACCGAAGCTACGTTTCTCTTCCAAGTAAATCAGCGGCACCGCTACTTCGACAATGTCGAGTTCGAGACACGACGCCTGGACCCATAACTCAAGCGGCATTGCGTAACCAGTTTCGGTGATGCGGAAGTCTCGTAGTGCATCGACTCGATAGGCTTTGAATCCGCAAAACGCATCGGTCAAGTTGAGTCCGAGTTGTTCGTTAAGTTCGCGGGTGATCGTCATGTTGATACGACGACGATCGGCTGGAGCAAGATTCGCCTCGCGCAGCGAGGCCCCCAGATACCGGCTACCGGAAACAATATCGACCGCATCACAGCGAGCCGCCAACTCGCGAATGAGTTGTGGTTCGTGTTGGCCATCACAGTCGATCGTAACGAGTACATCGTAATGCTCGTCGATCGCGAATTGGAATGCGCTCGACAGCGCGGCACCATAGCCACGGTTGGTCGTGTGTGTGATGATCTCGACATCTTTGCGTCGGGCTAGCTTCTCGGCCGTTTTGTCGGTCGAGCCATCGTTTACGACCAGAATGTCGTCGGCGTGGGCCGCCACTTTGGCGAGCACACCATCAAGGTGATCGGCTTCGTTGAACACGGGCAGCGCCGTCAACATGCGCGGGGGAGCCAAGATCATATCGGTGCTCGTTTACGGAAAGGATTTCAAACTTCCGGGCGAGCCAGCGGGCTCCGGTCGGCCGGGCAAGGGGGCGAATCACGCACTTCTTTGCGTTCTGTGCTATTCTAGGCGACTGTACGAAAGGGTCAACTTCGACGAAAAGTTAGAGAGCTTTTTACGGAATTGTCCGAACAGGGTCTGTCTCGTGACGGCTTGGCCAGACAGCGATCGAGGGGAATTCCCGGGCGATTTGTGCGGCTAGCGACTCGACCGCAAATCGCTCGCTAGCGAAGTGACCGGTGAGAACCACTGCCATTTCGGCCGCCCGGGCGGCGAGTAAGTCGTGGAAAGTGGCCTCGCCTGTGACGATGACATCGACGCCCGCCGCGATTGCTGCCTGAAACAGCGACCCGCCACTGCCGCAGGCGATGGCGACCTTGCGGATAATTTGGGCGTCGCTACCGACGACACGCAGACGTGCGAATTCTAACGCTTCGCAGACCTGTTCAGCAAAGCTGGCGAGCGTTGCCTGACCGGCGACCAATCCGACTCGACCGGTACCAACGGTGGGGGCCTGTTCGCTCGCGACCAGAGGCGCGATTTCGGTCAGTTCAAGGCGCTGGGCCCATTGTTGATTCACGCCGCTCGCGGCCGAGTCGTAAGCCGTGTGAGCACTGTAAATAGCAATCTGTTGACCAATGAGTTTCCAGAGAATGCGTCCCTCGGGGCGATCGGTAACGATTCGCGTGAGTGGCCGAAACGGCAGCGGGTGATGCGTGACGATCAAGTCGACGTGTTCGGCAATCGCCTCGTCGGCGACATCTTCGCTGAGTGTGAGGCAGGTCATGATGCGACTCGCTGTGCAAGCCGGATCGCCGACGAGCAGGCCGACGTTGTCCCACGACTCGGCCAATTCGAGCGGTGCCCACTCGGCGAGTTTTGCTGTGATGAGCGATAGGGTTGGTGCGGACATGGGAAAGACTATCCACCCGTGGTGTGTTGCAAAACACGATCGGCGAGTCGCGAGAAGGGCAGGCTTTGGAGCAAAACGCTGCCGTGGCCCGTGAGCATCGCAAGAAACATGCCGTCGTCGCCGAAATACATGCTGCGTAATTCGCTGGCCCGGACGACTTCGCAATGGATGCCCGAAGTATAGCCAACGAGACAACCCGTATCGACTCGCAAGGTTTCGCCGCGCAGTGTTTTTTTGATCACCGAACCGCAAGCGTGAACGAAAGCGAAGCCGTCGCCTTCGAGTCGTTGGACGATGAAGCCTTGCCCGCCGAAAAATCCGGTTCCGAGTCGACGTTGCAGCGAGATAGAGATTTTGGTGCCGAAGGCGGCACACAGAAACGCATCCTTTTGACAGTAAAACTCGCCCCCAGCTCGTTCCAGGTTGACGTCGACAATCTTGCCGGGCACAGGGGCCGAGAACGCAACGCGGCGTTTACTCTCTCCGCGGTTGGTGAAGTGCGTCATGAAGACCGAGTCGCCCGACAGCACACGTGTGCTGGTGCCGATAAGTTTCGCGAGCAGCGATGGTTCGGGCTCGGAGCCGTCGCCCAAGTGAGTGGCAAACTCGATGCCTTCTTCCATGTAGCTCATCGCGCCCGCCTCGGCGACGACCGTCTCGTCGGGGTCGAGCTCGATTTCGACATATTGGAGGTCGCCACCGAGAATGTCGTAGTCGATTTCGTGGCAATCGGGCATAGGTCACGCTACAGATTACAAGAACTACAAGTTACGCAGGTAGGTCGCGGCCGCCGCACACTCGCTAACCCGATCACCTTCGTCGGTGGGCTCGATCATCCACCAACCATCATAATTGGCCCCATCGAGTATCGCTGCTAATTCGGCGATGTCGAGTGTTCCGCGTCCTAGCTCGGTGGCGACGAAGCGTCGCGAGGCAATATCGCGATAACCATCGGCGAGGTAGAGGTGTTGCCAATAGGGGGCCAGCGATCCTGCCAAATCGGCAATCGTCACGCCGGCGGCGATCGTGTGTCCGGTATGCAAAGCCAATTCCAACATGCCGCTACCGAGGCGGTCGGCGAGTGCACGAACGGCTTCGGGGTCGATTCGCTCGGTTTCGATAATTAGGCGACAACCGATTCGCTGACTCGCCGAGTAAAGCCGGTTCAAGCTTTCGTGAAGTGTCGTCTCGGCAACGGAGTCGGTGGTGATTTCGGGTAGTCCGCCCGCCTGTACGAGCCGTCGGCCTCCGAGGTCGTAGGCGACGATCATGGCCCGCTCGATGGCGGCGATACGACGGTCGAGTTTGTCGGCGTCGGCAAGCGAGCGTCGTGTCGGGAACCGCGCTGCCGCCAGCTTGAGGTTTTGGTCATCAAGCCACTTGCGGATTTGGCGGATTCCAGTGCCCGACACGTCTGCCAATGGCAATTCATCGCGGAGGTCGACCTCGACGCCATCGACTCCGCCAATCGCGGCTTCGCTCAGTGCCCGCGAAAAGGGGGCCCGACGAAACGATTGAGCGAGCAGGCTGGTGCGAATTCCGATTTTAACGTGTGGCACGATTTTCACGACGGTGAATGGAAGCAACATGACTCGCAATCGACTTGCGACCATCTGGACTACAGTACATTTCGTTAGCGGCAACTAGCAAGTGGTCGCGCGTCCCGTCGTTTGTCTCGACCGATCTCGTAGCTACCGTTATGCCCACGCATTTTCAACTTTTCGTCGTCATCGCAGCGCTCAGCGCGTCGTCTTGTCCCGGTGCCACTCGACACAATCCCGATGAAGTGCCGATCTTTGAATGCACTTTTGGCGAAGGATATGACCTGAATTACGATCTTTGGCCCGATGGATGGCAACGACACTTCGACAGCGAGCATCCGCAATATGTTGATATCAGCATCATCGACGACGACTCGGCAAGCGAAGGCCGAGCAATGGGAGTCATGCTCGACGGCGCGAGCGCCCGGTTCTCGACGCCGCGTATTCCCATCTTGCCCCGATATAGCTACAGCGTGCATTTTTCGCTGAAGGTCGAGCAGGTCGAACAGAGCGACGTCAAAGTCGCGATTGAGCTGTTTGATTACGAGGGCACGAAACTGCAAACGATTCATAGTAAAGCGTTCGGTAGCACCGACGGTTGGATTCGTGAAAAAATCGGTCCTTTTCAACCGCAGTACTCATCGGTGTCGTATGCGGTTGTGCGATTCGATGTCGCCCGGGGGCGTCGCGGCGACCTCGACGCCAAGATATTCTTCGACGACCTATTGCTAACGAGGCTACCAAGCATGGTCGTTACGACGGGCAGTCCGCTAAACGTTTACGACGATCCCAGCAACGTGACCGTCACCTGCACGCTTTCGGGCATACGCGAACAAAATCCCACCATTCGTTTTCAATTACTCGACGCCACACGCTACGTATTCGACGAAACCGAGAGCGAACAGCAGCGAATCACTGCCGAACTGATTACCGAAGACTCGCGTACCGCCCACGACATCGTTGGCATGAAGGGCAATCGGGTGGCCGGCTACGAAGGCAAACACACCTGGTATCCCAAGATCACTGAATCGGGCTACTACCGCATCCGGGTACAGATGATTAGCCAAAGCGGCGACGAGTCGCTGAACGAAGGCGAACGCGAGCTCTACAAACGGGACGTGGCACTGGTTGTGTTGCCGCCCCAACTGGCGAAGGCGAAGCATGGAGAATTCGGTTGGTCGATGCCGCTGGGCCGCTGGCCACTCACACGCGACGAGGTGTCGCAACTGGCACCGAAGATCGGTATCCACTGGCTGAAAGTTCCCGTCTGGTTCGACGCGAACCATCCCGAAGATGGCGAAGCGATCATTCAATTCGCCGAACGCTTAGCGGCCTCGGAAGTCGAGGTAGTTGGTTTGATCGAGGATCCGACAGTTCCGCATTCCGATCAAGACAAGCTCAATAAACCGTCGTTGATCGCTAGCTTGATGCTTGCCGACAAAAGTGTTTGGCAACCACTGTACGAGCATGTGATGGCGCGGCTGAGCCTGCGGATTCGCTGGTGGCAGCTTGGCAGCGATGGCGATTACAGTTTAAAAGACTTCCCCGACTTACCCGAAAAAATCGCAGACATTCGTGCGGGACTCTTTCGGTTTGGCCAAGATGCGAAGCTCGGCTTGGGTTGGCGTTGGCCTGTCGATCGCGAGCTAGCAAGCGACAAGACAGCGATGGTCGAAATGCGGCCGTCGTGGGACTTCGAACAATTCGTCGCTACGACTCCTTTGTCATCCGAGGCGCTGACCGACGTGATGGCGATGACTCCGAAATCGACGGCGCAGCGATGGGTCAACATCTCGCTTGGTCCCGAATACAAGATTGACGAGACACTCATTGCCGCCGATCTTTCGCAAAGCGAAAAAGAACGCTTGCTTCGCTACCAACACGAAGACCGCATTCGCGAATTTGTGCAACAGATCATTACCGCTAAGCGGCAAGGCGCCGAAGGCATCTTTGTGAGTGATGTCTTTACCGACGCGGCCAACGACGGCACCGGAGTGATGAATAGCGACGGGACTCCGGGCGAGTTGTTCTTGCCTTGGCGTTCGGCCGCCAGCGTGCTTGGCGGCGCCCGCTATTTAGGCGAGATGCAGTTGCCGCAAGGGAGCCACAACCACATATTTCAGCGCGAAGATGGCGAATTAGTGATGGTGCTATGGAACGAGCGCCCAGTGACTGAGCAACTCTACCTGGGTGAATCGTTGCAACAACTCGACGTATGGGGCAATCGCACGACTCCCCCGACCGACGGGCATCGCTCGTCGATCGACGTGGGTCGGCTACCTTGCTATGTCTTGGGCCTCAACGGGGCTGTCACACGCTGGCGAATGGCGGTGCAATTCGAGAGCAACCATGTGCCGAGTGTTTTCGCCAGTCACCACCCCAACGCACTCCATCTGGTCAACCACTTTCGTCAAGGCGTAGGTGGAAAAGTGCACATCAATGTACCCAAATCGCAAGTCGTGGGAGCCGATGGAGAAGTGGCCAGCACCAGCGAAAAATGGCGAATTAGTCCCGAAGTGTCGGAATTTCGCTTGGGCGCTGGCGAGCAGTTTGACTTGCCCTTCAGCGTTTATCTCGACGAAGCCACTTACGGCGAAAAACCGGTTCAAATCGACTTCGAAATCGAAGGGGACCGGCACTACAAGTTTAGCGTTTGGCGGACCATGCATGTGGGGCTGGGAGACATTAAGATCAAGGTCTCCACACACGTCGACAACAGTGGCCGCCTAGTAGTCGACCAGTGGATGGAGAACAGTAGCGGGAAACCGACCGACTTCAAGTGTCTGCTGTACGCACCGCCACGCAAGCGAAAACGGGCCCAGGTTTTTATGCTGGGTGCCGAAGGAGACAAAAAAGAGTACATTTATGAGGACGGCGAAGAGCTGCTGGGGAGGGAGTTCAAGCTGCGGGCGGAAGAGATCAACGGGCAACGAGTGCTGATTCATCGATTTACCGCCGAGCGATAAGGAACACTCCCCCATGACACCAGCGCAACGCATCGGGGCCCATCCCACGGCCAAGGGCTGCTTTTTTCGTGTGTGGGCTCCCCACGCCGAATTGGTGCGCCTGCTTTTGCAAAGCGGTACCGAGTGGCAGCCGCTCGCGCCATGCGAGGCTCACGAAATGGTACGCGCCAGCGATGGCTACTGGAGCACCACCGTCGCCGGTGTCGAAGCGGGCCGACTTTATCGATTCGCGATCACTTCCGATGGCGAACTGACCCAGCGACTCGACCCAGCGGCCCGCGACGTAGTCAACTCGGCGCTCACGCGACATGATGGCGACAGCAATAATGCCGCGATTGTGGTCGACAACCGGCCTTATCCGTGGGTGCCCTTCGCGACGCCCGGGTTCGAGAACTTTTTGATTTACCAACTACACATTGGCAGCTTTACTGGCCGACACGATCATCTCAACAAGTCGATTGGCACCTTTGCCGATGCCGAAACCAAATTGCCTTACATTCGCGACTTGGGTTTCAACGCCATACAACCACTCCCGATCCAAGAGTTCGCGCTCGATCGCTCGTGGGGTTACAACCCGGCTAGCTACTTCGCCCCCGAAAGCGCCTACGGCACACCCACCGACCTCAAACACTTTGTGAATGCAGCCCACGAGCATGGCCTCGCCGTGATCTTCGACGTGGTTTACAACCACGCCGGTCCGGGCGACAGCGTGTTGTGGGAATTCGACGGCTACACCGCCGAAGGGGGCATCTATTTCGAAGGTGGTCAGCAAACGCCGTGGGGCCGCGGTCCCGCTTGGTGGAAGTACGAAGTACAAGATTTCTTCTATCAAAACGCCCGCATGTATCTCGAAGACTATCACGCCGATGGACTTCGCTTCGACGCCACCACGCTGATCAATGGCAATCACCTGAGGCAAGTGTTGTGGCGATTACGCGACGACTTTCCCGATCGCTATTTGATTGCCGAGCATCTGCCGGCCCATCCGTGGGTGACCACGCTGGGAAACTTCGATGCAACTTGGAACAGCGAGTCGCATCACCAAACTCAGCAAGCTCTCGGGGGCGACATGCCGGTCGAGCGGATCGCAGGCATTCTCGGTCGCGGAGCATTCGAGCATAGCTGGAACCTCGTCAACTATCCGCTCGGTTCGCACGACGACTGCGGCGACGATCACAACGGCAATGCACAAGATGGGCTCTCGAATTGGGACGCTCGGCATCGCTACTTGATCGACCTGTTGGGTGGCCGCCACACGCCCGATGCACGCGCAAAGTGTCGCATCGCGTGGTTGCTGGGTGTCACCATGCCGGGGACTCCCATGTGTTTCATGGGGAGCGAATGCCTGCTTGCGTCGCCTCATGTGGCTTGGGGCTATTGGCACGACGGCGTCGACAAGTGGGGCGACCACCGTTTCGACTGGAGCATCGCCGGCGACGAAATCGGTCTCGCCATGCGGACACTGGTCACCGACGCCAACGAACTGAGGTGGCAAAACCCGGCACTTCGCAGCGACGACTTTCGGCTCGTGCATCTCGACAAACAGAATCAAGTACTCGCCTTCGTCCGCGAATTCTATGACAACCGAGTACTCGCTGTGCTGCACTTGGCCGACGCGCCGCTCGACGGTTACGTCATTCCAACGTCAATCCGCAGCGGCAGTTGGCGTGAAGTGCTCGCCACGCAGGCCAAAAAATATGGCGGCGACTATGACGTGAATGCCGATGGCCAACAAACTACATCGGGCGGTGAACTCACGATGCACCTACCGGGCTGGAATGCGTCGGTGTGGCAACAAGTAGGCAGCGGTGCGTAGCGAAACTCGCCAAGAGTTTCAACAGGGTCAGAGTGAAGAACAGGATTACAGGATTGGCAGGATCTACGGGAAGGTTTGTTGTCGCCGCAGGTGACTTTTCAAATCCTGTTGATCCCGCCGATCCTGTCATCCTGTCCCTCTTCTTGCTTATAAGGCTGCGAGCTGGCCGCCGAAACTCTTGGCGAGTTTCGCTATGGGAGAACGTCCAGCCACGTAGGACTTTAAACATCGACCACTTTATCGATCACCCCCGCTCCCACGGCATCGCCGTAGACATTGACAGTCGTTCGCAGGCGGTCGAGGAACCAGTCGATCGCCAAGATCAAGCCGATTCCGCTGATCGGTAGCCCCACAGCGGTCAGCACGATGACCATTGTCACTAAACCGGCCGAGGGAATTCCCGCTGCGCCAATGGCCGCCAACGTAGCAGTCAAAAAGATGACCACTAGCTGCCCCAGCGCGAGATCGATGTTCATCGACTGAGCGATAAAGATCACTGCGACCGCTTCGTAGAGTGCCGTACCATCCATGTTGACGGTTGCCCCCAGTGGCAGCACGAATCCGGCAGTGCGCGGTCGGACTCCGATCTCTTCGACACACTCAATCGTAATGGGCAGTGTCGCCGAACTGCTGCTGGTGGTGAGCGCCGTGATGAGTGCGCGTGAGATACCCAATAAATAATGAAACGGATTGCGCCTGGCAAACATCGCGAGCGTAATTGTAAGAACCACACTGTGCAGCAGCAATCCAACGATCACGGTCACGACATATTTGCTCACCGCGGCAAGTTGCGCACCAAACTGCTCGCCTCCTCCTTGCTTAGCAATTTCGAACGCCACCAAGCCAAAAATTCCGATCGGTGCGAACCACATCACAAGATGAACCATTAACATGATCGCCTCGTTCGCCGCGTTCATGAAGTCGATCACTGGCTTCCCTTTTTCATGAAGCGTCGTGATCGCCCCACCAAAAATCAACGTAAAGACGATGAGCGCTAGCACGTTCGTGTTCGAAGCCGCGAGAAATAGGTTGTTTGGAATCATGCCGCTCGACGGGTCCCCCTCCCGCCCCCGAACCACAGACAACAGTGTATCGAGCGCCGAGGTCTCGGCTTTATCGCTGACCGATTGTTCGACGTACTCGAACGTGTTCTCGGCCCCGATGCCCGGTCGCACGATCAGCACCAGAATCATGCCGATCAGCACGGCAATAGCGCACGTCACGATATAGTAGAACATCGTCCAGCCGCCGAGCTTGCCGAGCTTGCGTACGTCACCAAGCGAAGTAATGCCACAAAACATGCTGGTCACAACCAAGGGCACGACCAGCAGTCGCAACGCTTGCAGAAAGATATCGCCGCAAAATTTGGTGACCTCCCAGGTGAAGTAAGCCAACGCATTCGTTGGTTGTCCGGCCAGCGCATTCACCTCGTCGATACGCTCGTTGATCTTCGGAACATTGTCGCGCAATCGCTTGGCAGCTTGCGGATCTTTGGCGTCCATCGCGTCGGCCCGCGCGGCTTGCTGGGCGAGCGTCGCTTCAAGTCGCTCGAGTTCCTTTGCTGGCCCACCGCCAGCGATCCACATCTGCTCGCCATAGAACAGTCCGACGATGACACCCAAGATCGTGGCGACAATAATTGCGATGAGCGCGCCGTAGCTTTCGCCCTTTTTCGAAGCTGGATTTATTGTCGGCGATTCCATAATGCGGCCTGTTGGTAATCGGGTGTGAGTCGACAGCTTAACGAATCGACCGGCTATTGCGAAACCTCACTCACGAGCGAAACTCGCGTAAGGCCTCGAAATCGCGTAAACTCGCGACTATGAACATTGCACCAAACGAAACACGTATTGGTTGGATCGGCACGGGCGTCATGGGAGCCAGCATGGCTGGCCACATCGTCGATGCTGGTTACGCCGTCACGGTATTCAATCGCACCCGCGAAAAGACCGCCTCGCTCATCGAGCGCGGTGCCAAATGGGCCGACTCCCCCGCCGCCGTCGCCCAGGCGAGCGATGTCGTCTTTTCGATAGTGGGCGTGCCCGACGATGTCCGTGAGGTCATCTTGGGCGACGACGGTGTTCTGTCGGCGATTCGCGACGGGACCGTGATCGTCGACATGACAACCAGCGAACCGACGCTTGCCGAACAAATCGCCAAAGAGGCCAAGCTCAAGGGGGTTGTATCGATCGACGCACCGGTCAGTGGCGGAGACGTGGGCGCCAAAAATGGCACGCTGAGCATCATGATCGGCGGCGATCAAGCGACTGTGAACGAACTCAAGCCACTTTGGCAGGCGATGGGCAGCAAATGGGTCCATCAAGGTGGCCCCGGCTCGGGGCAACACACAAAAATGGTCAACCAAACGCTCGTCGCAGCCGGTATGGTCGGTGTCTGCGAGGCACTCCTCTACGGCTATCGCGCCGGGCTCGATCTCAACCAAGTGCTCGAATCGGTCAGCTCGGGGGCGGCCGGCAGCTGGTCGCTCACTCATCTTGGCCCACGGATCATCGCCGGCAATTTCGCCCCCGGATTTTTTGTCGATCACTTTCTCAAAGACATGGGAATTGTTTTGGCCGAAGCGAGACGGATGAAACTCTCGCTACCAGGTCTTGCCCTGGCCGAGCAGCTTTACTTGGCCGCTAAAGCCCAAGGACATGGCCGCGATGGGACACATGCGCTGATGCGGGCGCTTGCGAAGCTATCGGATATCGAGTGGAAATAATCGCCAATCGTTGGCAGCCGATGGTTATTGGCTTCGGCTAGCCAACACACTAGTTCACCCAAGGGCCCGCTTTGCTATGCCGACAATTATGCTACTCGCTGTCGTGCCGGTCACCACCGCCGCTGCCACCGGCAGCGTGTTTTGGTTAGTTTTTTTCGCCGTCGTAGCGATTTCTTTTTCGTTTCTTTGTTCCATTGCCGAAGCGGTGCTGCTCAGCGTTTCTCCCTCTTATATTGCTATCAATATCGAGCGAAGATCAAAATCAGCTCGCTTGCTCGAACGACTGAAGGCCAACATCGATCGACCACTTTCGGCCATCCTGAGCCTCAACACAATCGCCCACACCGTTGGCGCCGCAGGTGTCGGTGCTCAGGCCGCCGGCATCTGGGGACAACAAGCGGTGGGCTGGGCTTCGGCCGCGATGACGCTATTGATTCTGCTGCTTTCGGAAATCATTCCGAAAACGATTGGCGCGGTCTATTGGCGCGAACTGGCACCGGTGACTGCCACGTTCGTGCAGTGGCTCATTTGGCTGCTTTATCCGCTCGTGTGGTTCTCGGAGCTTATGACGAGGCTCATCGCCGGCGACAAACAAGACATCATCACCCGCGAAGAAGTCGCCGCGATGGCGCAGCTCAGCGCCGAAGATGGCGAACTCGCTGCCGACGAATCGCGAATTTTAGCCAATCTGTTTCGGCTCCGTTCGCTCACTGTCGAAGACATCATGACGCCGCGCACCGTGGTCATTGCATTTCCACAGCAAATGACGGTAGGCCAAGTTGTCGACTCACCGAACGCACTGCCTGTTTCACGGATTCCGATTTATGGCGATAGCATCGACTCGATCACTGGCTTCGTATTGAAACCAGACATCCTGCTTGCCGCCCACGAAAATCGCGAGACGCCGCTGGTTGAACTTCGCCGCGACTTGAGAACAGTCGAAGCGAGTGCCCCCCTCACAAAGTTGCTCGACGTGCTGCTCAACGAGCGGGCGCACATCGCGCTGGTGATCGACCGCTACGGCGGCACCGACGGGCTGGTGACGCTCGAAGACCTGCTCGAAACGCTGCTCGGCATGGAAATTATTGACGAAGCCGACGCGGCCGCCGATATGCAACGACTCGCTCGGCAACAATGGAAAAAACGCGTCGCGGCGCTGGGCCTCAATCGCGATGCCGAGAAGCCGGCTGATTAGCCGCCACCGCTCGCGGTTCGCGGCTATTCCCTCGCCCATGCGCGAAAGTCAGCTTCGACCAATGTAACTCCCTCGCGAACCAACTCGAACACCAATTTCGACTCGGGCCAGCCGATGCTATGTAGTAGTTGGTCGAAAACGTCGGTTGGGCAGCTACCACTCAATTCGACGCGGTGCAGTCCGCCACCAAGTTCGTAGAGGTGGCCGTCGACTTGCCAGCGGTTCCCCTCGGATTCGCCACCGGCGGCGAGAAAATAGCCGTCGGGCTCGACATCCATGCGCGGAATCGTGAGCAATCTCGCTTGCGCCGCCTCGAAGGTCACGACGTGGTGATTGGCGAAAATCGGTGGGCCACCGGCACCCCCGATGAGCGTCGCGAGTTCGTAGCCGCGCAACTTGACGACAGGGCCACTGCCGCAATCGCTCGGCATCACGAAGATGTTCGTGTGAAAGCGAAGCATATCAAACGGCGGTGATTCGCTTAGTGGGATAACTGAGTGGTTCGCGATTCAAGTTCACGGTGACAAGGCGAGTCGGAGGCAATATGACGACCGAGGATTCGCAGCTTTCGCAGTTGTTGGCGCGGTGGATGTCGGTGACGTTGCAAGGTGGACAGCTGATCGTAGACCTACTCCACCGTCCAAGTCTCACCCGAATTAAACAGCTTCTTTAAGTCGCCAGGGCCTTTTTCCTTCGTATACAACTCGATCTGTTCGTTAATCATGATGTCGTAACGAGGGGCGTCGATCGAGCGGAACACACCGATTGGTTCAGGGTAGCCGTCGGGGTGTCGCATCCGGCTCAGTAAGTAGGCTAGGCTTGGTTCGCGGCATTTTTCGTCATGGAACAGCAGGTCGTCTTCGGCGACACCGCTGCCGAGCTCGACGACTTCGGGTTCCATGCCATTGAGACGGATGCCCTTGTCACGGTTCTTGCCGAAGATCATTGGCTTTCCGTGGGCGAGTTCCAGCACGTTGTCATCCTTTGTCTCGCGGTCTTTCGCGTAGTCCCAAGCACCGTCGTTAAACACGTTACAGTTTTGGTAGACTTCGATGAACGCCGTACCTGGATGCTCGGCGGCTCGCTGAAAGACCTCGCCCATGTGCTTGAGGTTGGTATCGATGGTACGGGCGACAAAGGTTGCTTCGCAGCCGATCGCAATCGACAGCGGATTGAGTGGGTTGTCGATGGCCCCCATCGGCGTGCTCTTGGTGCGATGGCCTAGTAGCGAGGTCGGCGAATACTGTCCCTTCGTCAAACCATAAATGCGGTTATTGAACAGCACGATGTTGAGGTCCATGTTACGCCGAATGGCGTGCATGAGATGGTTGCCACCGATCGACAGTCCGTCGCCGTCGCCCGTAATCACCCACACTTGCAGGTCGGGCCTCACGGTTTTGAGCCCCGTGGCAATCGCCGGCGCGCGGCCATGAATGCTGTGAACGCCATAGGTGTTCATGTAATAAGGAAACCGGCTCGAGCAACCGATACCAGATATGAACACAACATTCTCGCGTTTCACGCCAAGTGTTGGCATGACCTTTTTCATTTGCGCAAGAATGGCATAGTCACCACAACCGGGACACCAGCGGACATCTTGGTCGCTGGCGAAATCGGCAGGTTTGAGGATGGGGAGGGATTCGACGGACATAGTTTGGGGGTTGGGGGCTGGGATCTAGGGGCTGGGAAACGATCGAGTAGATTCCTGTTTGATTTTTAGTCGCAGAGATTTTTGCAGGCCTCTAAGCATTTTGCCTTCTTTGTTAAGTTTCTCAATCAAGTTGTTAAGAGTGTCATCACAAATGTACTCAAGGCGACGAGACAACTGGATGAAGGTCTCAACTTCGCAAAGCGAACCCATCGCAATCGAAAGATGTCGCAAATAGTCTTTCGTAGTGTCGCGACCGTGCCCTTCGGCAATGTTCGCTGGAACGGACGAAGAAGCTCGACGGAGTTGAGAAACCAATCCGTATTTCTCGCTGTCAGGAAACTTAGAGGTTACCTTGTAAACGGCAACGGTCAGATCCATGCCCAACTTCCAAACTTGCAAATCGTGATAACTTCTTATAGTTGGTTCCACGTCCGTCACCGCAAAATTCAAAGGTGATCATTTCTCTAGTGGTTAGTCAAACAACTATTTTCGGGTTGCGATCGACGCAACTTCTGAGAGTAAATGACCTTGTGTCGATCGCGATCCGAAAATGTTGGCTTGACGCAGGACTAGCCCCCAAAACCCAGAACCTAGCCCCCGCTCGCTACGCGAGCAATTCACTCATCCTCGCCACAAGCTCACTCACCGCGAACGGTTTGCCTTGCATCTTATTTATGCCGATGGCATCGACTAAGTACCGGTTGCGGACGAGCATGCGGAGTTGGCCCATGTTGAGTTCGGGGATGACCACTTTCTTAAAATTCGAAATGATCTCGCCCAGGTTGTTGGGGAATGGGTGAATGTAGCGTAAATGGCAATGCGAAACGGCCTTGCCTTGGCTTTGCAGGACGTGAACGGCCGTGGCGCACGATCCATAGGTGCCGCCCCAACTCAATACGAGCAGGTCACCATTGTCGGGACCGTCGAGTTCCTGCGGCGGAATGTCGTCGGCCACCAGTTGTACCTTGCGGGCACGGGTATCGATCATGTGCTGGTGGTTAGCCGGGTCGTAGCTGACGTTGCCCGTGCCGTCGGCTTTTTCGAGCCCTCCGACGCGGTGCTCTAGCGTCGGCGTGCCGGGCACCGCCCAAGGACGAGCGAGCCTTTCGTTGCGTTTGTAGGGCAAAAACGCTTCGTCGTCGCCAATCGGACCTGGATGTACGATTTCAGTCTTCTTCAGCTCATTGAGCTGTGGGATCCGCCAAGGCTCGCTTCCGTTGGCAACGTAGCCATCGGTAAGCAACATGACCGGCGTCATAAATCGCACCGCGATCCGCCACGCTTCTTGCGCGACATCGAAACAGTCGGCCGGGCTGCGTGCCGCAATCACCGGCATGGGACACTCGCCATTGCGACCGATCACGGCTTGCCAAAGGTCGGACTGTTCGGTCTTTGTGGGAAGACCGGTCGATGGTCCGCCGCGCTGCACGTTGATGACGATCAACGGTAGCTCGGTCATAATGGCCAGACCAATACCTTCGCCTTTGAGCGCAATGCCCGGTCCGCTACTGGCGGTCACTGCCATTTCGCCGGCGAACGAGGCGCCAATGGCCGAAGCCATCGCCGCGATTTCATCTTCCGCTTGAAAGGTCAGTACATCGAAATTCTTATGCTTGGCGAGCTCGTGCAGAATGTCGCTCGCCGGTGTGATTGGATACGCCCCCAGAAACAGTCGCTTGCCCGACAATTTAGCCGCTGTTAGCAATCCGTACGCGAGGGCCGTGTTGCCCATCATACTGCGATACTTGCCTGGCGGCAGGTCGGCTTTGGGGACGAGATATTGCGTGCTGATCGCCTCGACCGTCTCGCCGTAATTGAAACCCGACTTGAGCGCCCGCACGTTGGCTTCGGCCACCTCGGCTCTCTTGCCGAATTTGTCGTTGATAAATCGCAATGTCGGCTCGAGCGATCGGCCGTAGAGCCAAAATACCAAACCCATAGCGAAAAAGTTGCGGCAACGATCGGCTTCCTTTTGGCTCAATCCCAGGCCTTCGACCGCTGTGCGGGTGAGCTGCGTCATGTCGACCGAATGAAGGCGGTACTTCTGTTCGAGACTTCCATCTTCGAGCGGATTGGATGTGTAGCCCGCCTGTTCGAGCCCCTTTTTGTCGAACGCACCCGAGTTACAAATAACGATGCCACCGTTGCGCAGGTCGTCGATGTTGGTCACCAGCGCGGCCGGGTTCATGGCGACCAGCGCGTCAACCGTGTCGCCGGGGGTGTAGATGTCTTTGCTAGAGAAGTGGATTTGAAAACCCGAGACACCCGCCTTGGTGCCTCGCGGCGCTCGAATCTCGGCGGGAAAGTCGGGGAACGTGGCAATGTCGTTGCCTGCTAGTGCGCTGGTCGTGGTGAACTGGGTGCCAGCAAGCTGCATGCCGTCGCCCGAGTCGCCACAGAATCGCACGGTCGCTTCTTCGAGCTGCTCGATCGGTTTTTCAAGAACGGTTGACATATTTTTAGTTTCAGTGGAGTTGAATGCATCCAGAGATTGATGAGCCGTAGCCGCGCGGCACTTGGTTGCTTATTTCTACGTCCTCATGCCGCTTCACGTTCACACATTACCGCATGGGGCTTTGGGGGCAAGTTGCGAACCGTGTCGGGAAAAATTCTCGGCAATGTATTGCATAATGCCACGAGCCGACACAAGCCCGGTTCGGATCTCCCCCCGGCCGACAATCGGCAAATGCCGATATCCGCGGCGATTTATCGAGGCGATCGTTTCACCGACCGTCGCCACGGCACTCAACGAGTCAACCGGTGCGGTCATGCAAGCATTCACCGGCGGCGAAAAATCTGCCGCTTTACCGTCACCCGTAAGTCTCACCGCTTCGCGTTCGGTGGGGGTCTCGCTTTCGCAAATCAACGCGGTTTTGGTCCGCTGGCTACACAGCAATTCCATCACACTGGCGACACTCGCAGTGCCGCCGGTGGCGAGCGGAGCTTCGGAAAATACCGAGCTTACCGGTTCGGTCGCCAAGCTGAGTTGAAAGTCCACGTTGTTTGCTGGCATGCCCGGCGGGGGCTTAGCCTATTGTGGCCAACGTCGCCGCCACGGTGACGCGGGCAGGTAGGGAATCAGCCCGCGAGCGGTTGTTCGCGGTTATTGAATGGTACCGCGCGCGGGGAGATAGGGAAACGGGAGAAGGGGGTGGGGTAGGGCGATTGGCGAGATGTTCTCGAATCAAAACTTAGTAGCGTCACGCGTTTTTTAGATCGGGTCATAACCATTATAAAAACCGCGAGCGGACTTCGATATCGGTTAGCCCCTTTGAACCAGCCAAAGGCCACTTCCTGTACCACGACGGGTCGTCGCCCGGATCGGGGTGCCAGTCCACACGTTTGCCGGCGGCATCGAAAACGTAGTCGGACAATGCGCTCGGCAGTACGAGTGACCAGCGACTTGGCGGAGGTGGCGAGAGCACAATGAACTCTTTGCCGCCTTTGTCGATGCTACGCGCACGTGCTGCGTGCCCATGCCGGGCGTAGAAATCGGCGACGGTCGCTATGCCGGTGGGCGAGTTACGTGCGGCATACTGGTATTCGCTGTAGACCCAATAGACGAAGAGCAGCAGGAGCAACGCACCGGCAATCAAGTTCTGGTGGAGATTCTTCATCGGTACTTAGTGGTAGTGCGCGCGGTAGAGGGCCATCCACCGTCTGGCGACGGGGCTACAATAAGGCGGCTACATTTCTTCGAGCTTCGTTGGTGAAGGCGGTTTTGCATACAACTTCGTCAAATCAATCCCACCCCGCTGCTCCTCTTCAAGCAGCATGATTCGCTTTTCGAGTTGCTCGAGTCGGCGGGCGACTTGGGGGAGTACGTTCTCGCTGGGGTCGCCCGGTTTGGTGCGGGGGATTTCGGGGTAGCCGAGTTGGCGGTGCAAGCTCGCGAACAAGAACAGCGGATCTTTCTTGCGGTTCGCCAGCGCGATGCGGCCTTCGCGGTCGCCGAACAGCGGTTCGCCCAGCTTCTCACGTTCTTCGGGCGATTGGCGGCGGTGGTAGTGTTCGCTGTGCACATAAATCACATCGGCCATGTCGACCATGCCGACTTGTCGGCGGAGATTTAGTAGCCACGTTTTCCACCGCTCGTCGTAAGCCGCGTCGTCGGCAACGGCGGCCAGACCTCGGTCGTAACCCAAGCGATTACGGCAGAGCGACTCGAATTGATAGAAGAACAGCCCTTGCCGAGTCGGCTGGCGATCTTGTCGCGCCCGATATTCGGCTTCGCGCGCCAGCACGAGCAATCCGACGCGGAGGTCGAATTTCCCGCGTTCATCCTCGGCTTCGCCAATCACGAATGACTGGAATGCTGTGAAGTAGTGGGGCAGTTTTCGCATTGCGGAGTGAAACATGCCTGCGTGGCGCAACTCAGCGAGCAGAAAGTCAATTGCCATCGGCAGCCGTGTCGTGGCGAGCGCTTCTTCGCGAAGCGACGCGAGCACCTCTTGAGCTGGTACATTCTCGCTCATCCGCGTGGCAAGTGTCGTGAAGAAGTGAGCTTGCTCGATGTACTCTTCGGTGCCCAGTGGCGTAAGTGGGCCGAAAGGGTCTGGGTTTGACGAGTTGTCCATTTGAGCGGTCAGCTTTCAGCGGTCGGCTATCGGCAAAATCGCGAGCTGCGCTCGCGTGTTCTTTGATTCTACCGTTACGCTGCCGCCAGCGGTAATTGGGCTAGTGCAACAGTTGGAACTCCCGCCTTCGTGAGAATGACAAAGCCTCGTTGCCCGCTACCTGCCGCCTTGCTACCCGCCACCCGCGCCGCTCCCCAACTGGCCAACGTCCCTCTATGATACAGCGATACAAGGCAATTTGGCATCAACCCCAGACAAGCGATCCGTGAGCAGTCACTTTTCCACTATTGACGAAGCTGTCGAGGCAATTGCCGCCGGGCGGGTCGTGATTGTCGTCGACGCCGAAGATCGTGAGAATGAGGGAGACTTCATCGGGGCGGCCGAAAAAGTGACCCCCGCGATGGTCAACTTCATGATCTCCCACGGGCGTGGGCAGCTTTGCATGCCGATCTTGCCCGAAACCAGCGAGCGGCTCGACTTGCATCCAATGGTCGACACCAACACGGCACCGCTGGGCACCAACTACACGGTTCCTGTCGACCACCGCACTGCTCGCACCGGTATCACTGCCGCCGAGCGGTCGAGGACGATTGAATCAATCTGCGATGCGTCGAGTGTACCGAGCGATTTCGTAAGGCCGGGACACTTGTTTCCACTCGTCGCCAAGGAAGGGGGTGTGCTGCGTCGCGCGGGGCATACCGAGGCGGCGGTCGACCTTGCGCGGATGGCGGGGCTGCAACCAGCGGGGGTGTTGTGTGAGATTCTCGACGAAACGGGCGACCGGGCGAGCCGACCCCAACTCTCGAAGCTGGCCGAGCAACACAACCTGCCGATCATTTCGATCGAACAGTTGATCGCCTACCGCCGCGTCCGCGAGAAGCTGGTCTATCGCCAAGCTGATGCGCAGCTTCCGACACGCTACGGTCAATGTCACATTATTTGTTATGGCGTGAAATACGAAACACAAGAACCGGTGGTGATTGTCATGGGCAACCCAGCCAGTGTCGAAGCTCCACTGGTGCGGCTCCACAGTAGTTGCTTCACCGGCGACCTGCTCGCGAGCCTTCGCTGCGACTGTGGCGACCAACTTCATATGGCGCTCGAAATGATTGCGAGCGAAGGACACGGAGTGCTCGTCTACTTGCCCCAGGAGGGGCGTGGCATCGGGCTGGTTGAAAAAATTAAGGCCTACGCCTTACAAGACGAAGGCATGGATACGGTCGAGGCAAATATTGCCCTGGGCTTCAAAGCCGATCCCCGCGACTACGGGGTGGGCATTCAGTTGCTCAAGGACTTAAATTTGCGCAAGATTCGCCTGCTCACGAACAACCCTAAAAAAACCGACGCCTTCATCTACGGCGGTTTCGACCTCGAAGTGGTCGATCAAATCCCCATTGTGCCGCCCGTGAACGAGCACAACGAACGCTACTTGGCAACGAAGCGCGACAAGATGGGTCATCAATTGCCGGGTGAGAGCGAATAAGCGGAGTCGTCGCGCTCGAACGCTATGCCACTGCGCCGCGCAATTTTCGAGACATTGGTAGCAGACACGCTGCAATCGCAGTTGCCCCCAGCAGCGACGTTGGCTCGGGGACAGGATTGCCGAACACATCGATGCCTGGCGGTCCGGTCCAAAAAGTGACGTGAGACATGTCGTGGTCGGCCGTTTCGAGCTGCAGCAGGTTGAGACCGGGCATGAACGTGTAGAGCGTGAATTCGTTCGACGCCTTCACTGAGTAGAACAACAGATTCTCGGGACCCGAGTAGCTGAAGAAGGCCGATTCTTCATCGTGCAGGTCGCCAGGCGAAGTAATCGCGGTTACCTGATCGGACGCAAAGAATGAAAAGCCGTTGGCGTCGTTCGTCGCGTTAAACACGAACCCCGCATCGGCAGCCGAATCGGTTTTTTTGAAGTGCGAAATGCTGGTGAAATAATTGGGATCATTGTCGTCGTTGTAATCGTCAATCAAGTCGACAACGCTCGCTAAATGATCGTTTCCGGGAGCAGAACCGATGAGGATTCCGCCATAAGAATTCGCGTTACACGTCGATAAGAAGAAAATCGCGATCACCAACGATCGGCGGAATATCGGCACATGACTAGAATTCATTAGACTACTCACCAGTTGTTCAGTGGTGCAGATTCTAAAGTATCTGCAATCGGACCGATATTTTCGGTTTCACGCCTTCATCCAGATTAGACGAGCTATCTCTGTCATACAATTATTTAAATCGAAAATCGTGACGATTATGGAAGAACTAGCGATTTTTAATGATTTGTATTGACGACTGGTGCGAATGGGGGGCGCGTGAAACGGTCAGCGGCTGTCGATCGAGAGCGCGTTGTCTAACGAGTATAGACTGAGAAAAACAGCGTTGCGTGCTGCGAGTTTTGTGTTGCAGCAGACAATTGCCACGAAACGGTAATTGACCAAGGTCATGGCGTCGGCGAGTCGCCGCCACCATTTAGGTTCAAGCCGAAAACGCGCTACTCCTTAATCATATCCCTTACCGTGTGCCCGCCGGGAATCATCGGCAGCACATGTTCTTGGTAAGGAGTCGCCACGTCGAGCACGAACGGTCCGTCGTATTCGAGCATCTCGGTAATTGCCGACTGGAGGTCGGCTTTGCGTTCGACGAACGCGGCGCCGCAACCGAAGCCTTTGGCGATCTGCACAAAGTTGGGGTATCGCTCGCTCGGGTCCGATGGACCGATGCCGTCGCCCTGGCCCGACCACTCGGGGTTGTCGATGGGGCCGAGGTAAGTGTGGGCACGGTTGCCCTGCATGAAGCGGTCTTCCCACTGCACGACCATGCCGAGGTGCTGGTTGTTGAGCAGCAGCACCTTGACGGGCAGCTTTTCGCAGGCGAGCGTGGCGAGTTCTTGGATGTTCATCAAGAAACTACCGTCGCCGTCGATGTCGATGACCAAATCGTTGGGGAACTGGCTTTGCACGCCCATTGCCGAAGGGAGTCCGAAACCCATCGTACCGAGGCCGCTGGAGCTGAGCCAATGGCGGGGTTGGTCGAACTTATAGAATTGGGCGGCCCACATTTGGTGTTGGCCGACACCGACGGTGATGTAGGGGTTTTGTCTGTGAGTCATTTCCCACAGCGTGTGGATGGCGTGCTGCTGGGTAATGCCCTGGTACTGTTGGTTATAGCGGAACGGCTCATCGGCCTTCCACTTCTTGCACTTCTTGACCCAGGCGTCGATGTCGTCAGGGGCTTCCACAATTTTGTTTAACTCTGTCAAAGCGAACTTCACGTCGCTACAGATGGGAATATGCGCCGGCTTGTTCTTATTGAGTTCGGCCGCATCGATGTCAATGTGAACGATTTTGCCGTGCTCGCAAAACGCTTCGACCTTACCGGTCACACGGTCATCGAACCTCACGCCGAGGGCGATAAGTAGGTCAGCCTCATCAACGGCGTAGTTGGCATAGACACTGCCGTGCATGCCGAGCATGTCGAGCGAAAGTTCATCGGTCGCCGGGTAAATGCCCAGCCCCATGACGGTCATGGTGATCGGAATGCCAGTCAACTCAACCAGTTTGCGAACTTCGGCACTAGCTTCAGCGGTAATCACACCACCACCGGCATAGATCACCGGCCGCTTTGCTCGCTTGATGGCGGCAGCGACTTGGGCGATCTGCTCGGGCCGAGCGTGGGGCTTCTCGACCACG
Source organism: Pirellulales bacterium (assembly GCA_041752635.1). Classification (GTDB taxonomy): domain Bacteria; phylum Planctomycetota; class Planctomycetia; order Pirellulales; family Lacipirellulaceae; genus JBGSWC01. Next base: position 22,915 of record JBGSWC010000395.1, read on the forward strand.
TAGCCCGGCAGGTTGACCGGCTCGTCGTAGTCGGGAATGCATGAACCGAGTTGAACGTCCTTGGGCATATCGACGAGCACCGGCCCTGGTCGACCGGTCGACGCGATTAAGAATGCCTCTTTCATGATCCGAGCGACATCGTTCACATCGGTGACAAGGTAGTGATGTTTGGTGATACCGCGACAGACTTCAACGATTGGGGTCTCTTGAAATGCATCGGTTCCGATCACTTTGGTCGGAACCTGACCAGTGATGGCGACCAGCGGAACACTGTCGAGCTTCGCGTCGGCGATGGCGGTCACGAGATTCGTGGCCCCTGGACCGCTAGTTGCCATGCAAACGCCCACTTTGCCCGTGCTACGCGCGACACCCTGCGCCGCGAACCCACCCCCCTGCTCGTGGCGGGGTAGAATCGTGCGAATCTCGTCGCTGAACCGTGTCAGGGCTTGGTGCAACGGCATGCTACAGCCGCCCGGGTAGGCGAAAATCGTGTC
>JBGSWC010000396.1:0-10071 GCA_041752635.1 Pirellulales bacterium
GGCCGCGGCCCCCTGGCGAGTTGCGAAGCGACCGCTGTTTTCGCGTTGCACACGGCGACCGCGACCATTGCCGCGGGAGCCGATTTAGTCGTCTTGCGTGGCGATGGTTGGCTCGGCGGGCCAAGTTGCGGACTGCTGGTCGGCAAACAGGCTGTTGTGGCCAAGCTTGCCTCGTCGGCGCTGGCGCGGATGGCTGCTGCCGGAGCCGAGACGATTGCCGCGCTGGCGGGGACGCTCGACTGTTATCTGCCAACGGAACAAGCGAAATTGAAAATCCCGCTGCTGTCGCTGGCGACGGCGCCGCTCGAGAATCTGCGCACACGTGCCGAGAGGCTTGCGCCGCAAATTGCCGCCGCCGCTGATGTGCTGACGGCCAAAGTGATCGACATCGCCGCCGACGCGGCACCGGCTGGCATGCCACGACTCGCGTCGGTAGCGATTGAGGTCACCCCGGCCCCCGAGCGGATCGCCACGCTTCGCGAACAGATTGCCGAATCGACGCCCACCATTCAATTTGTCGACCGGGGCGAGACTTGGCTGTTAAACATGCGCGCGGTGCTGCCAAGCCCAGACATCGCATTGGCTTCGGCGTTTGAACCTGTGCCAGAGGCGGAGACAACAGAAGAAGACGACGTCAAAAAGAGTGACTCCGACGAGGCATAGCTCGTCGGCTACTGAAGCATTTCAGCCTTCGACCTCATCGTTGATCGCTGATCGCTTCGCTAACTCTTGAGCAACTTCCGCAACACGAAGTTCAAGATGCCGCCGTTGCGGTAGTAGTCGAGTTCGACCGGGGTATCGATGCGGGCGACCATTTCGATTTCGGTCTTTTTGCCATCGAGTTCAGCGACGACCTTTACCACTTGGCGTGGCTTGAGGTTGTCGTCGAGGTTGGGGATGCTAAAGGTCTCTTTGCCGGTAAGTCCAAGTGATTGCCAAGTTTTGCCGGCGGCGAATTCCAATGGCAGCACTCCCATCATCACGAGGTTCGAACGATGTATACGCTCGAAACTCGCGGCCAACACCGCGCGCACGCCCAGCAAGAGCGTTCCCTTGGCGGCCCAGTCGCGGCTGCTGCCGGTGCCATATTCGGTGCCGGCAAGAATGACGAGCGGAGTCTGGTCGGCTTGGTATTTCATCGCCGCATCGTAGATCGGCATTACTTCGCCGGTCGGCAGGTAGGTCGTGATGCCCCCCTCGGTGCCCGGCGCGAGTTGGTTGCGAATGCGAATGTTGGCCAGCGTGCCGCGGGTCATCACACGGTCGTTGCCGCGACGGCTGCCATAGCTGTTAAAGTCGACCGGTTCGACGCCACGCTCTTGCAAGTAAATGCCGGCGGGACTCGCCTTCGCAATGCTTCCGGCAGGCGAAATGTGGTCGGTCGTGACCGAGTCGCCCAGCAGCGCGAGACACTTGGCACCATGGATTGGCTCGATCGGTTTCACTTCGGGCGTGATTTCGGTAAGGAAAGGTGGTTCTTGGATGTAAGTGCTCTCGTCGTTCCAGTCGTAAATGCCCCCTTCGCTGGTCGCGATGGCATTCCATTTTTCATTCTTGTCCCAGACGCCGTCGTATTGAGCGCGAAACATCTCGGGCAACACACTGTTGGCCACCACCAGTTGCACTTCTTCGCGGGTGGGCCAAATGTCTTTCAGGAAGACCTGCTTGCCCCCCTCACCCTCACCAATTGGGTCGGTCTCGAAGTCGATGTCAGTCGTCCCGGCCAGCGCGTAAGCGACCACCAGTGGCGGGCTGGCCAGGTAGTTGGCTTTGACGTCGGGATTGATGCGACCCTCGAAGTTGCGATTACCACTCAGCACGCCCGCCACAACCAAGTCGTGCTCGCGGACCGCATCGCTAATGGGTTGGGGCAATGGACCACTGTTGCCGATGCACGTCGTACAGCCATAGCCCACGGTATAAAAACCGACCTTGGCGAGTTCTTTGTCGAGGCCGCTCTTCTCATAATAGTCGGTCACCACTCGGCTGCCTGGCGCGATGCTCGTCTTGACCCAGGGCTGCGCCTGCAAACCATATGCAGCGGCCTTTTTGGCGACGAGACCGGCGGCGACCATCACGCTTGGGTTCGATGTGTTCGTACAGCTCGTAATCGCGGCGATCACAACGCTGCCATGGTGCAGCGCGAACGTGGTGCCAGCGTTCTCGACGCTGACCCCTTCGAACCCGGGGTCGGCGACGACGGCGGTCGCGGTGGCCGCAGCTCCTTCTGGGTCAGACACGCTACCACCTTCGCCAACCCATGTGCTCGTGCCCGACGACTTGGATTTTTCGTAAACATCGTTCAGGTCACTCTGCCACTGCGACTTCATCGCCGTCAGCGGAATGCGATCTTGCGGTCGTTTAGGGCCGGCAAGCGCGGGCACAACCGTCGACAAATTGAGTTCGACGACCTTCGTGAAAGTCGGCTCGGGCACGTCGTCGGTGCGGAACAGACCTTGCGCTTTGCAGTAGTTTTCGACAAGCGTCACTTCGTCGTCGGTGCGGCCCGTGAGCCTCAGGTAGTCGAGCGTGGCCGCATCGATCGGGAAGAAACCCATCGTCGCGCCATATTCGGGGCTCATGTTGGCAATCGTGGCCCGGTCGGCGACCGGCATCGCGCTTACGCCGGGACCGTAGAATTCGACAAACTTGCCAACCACTTTCTCTTTGCGAAGTTGCTCGGTCACGGTCAGCACCAAGTCAGTGGCGGTCGCGCCAGCGGGCAGCGTGCCGGTGAGTTTCATGCCGACCACTTCGGGCATCAGCATATAGATCGGCTGGCCAAGCATCACGCCCTCGGCTTCGATACCACCGACACCCCAGCCGACAACGCCAAGTCCATCGATCATGGTCGTGTGGCTATCGGTTCCGACCAGCGAATCGGGCACAGCGACCTTGCCCCCGTCTGCGTCATCGCGAAGGAAGACGCACTTGGCGAGATACTCGAGATTCACTTGGTGAACGATGCCGGTGCCGGGGGGCACCACGCGGAAGTTGTGAAACGCCTTTTGTCCCCAGCGCAGGAATTCGTATCGCTCGCGATTACGCTGGAATTCGAGCTCGATATTCATGTCGAGCGCCCCGTCGCCGAGAAAAAAGTCGACTTGCACCGAGTGATCGATCACCAAATCGACTGGCACCAGCGGATTGATTTTGTTGGCGTCGCCGCCGAGCCTTTGCATGGCGCTTCGCATTGCTGCGAGGTCGACGACGGCTGGTACGCCGGTAAAGTCTTGCAGCACCACACGCGCTGGCTTGAAAGGAACTTCGACGCCGTTGGCACCAGGGGCAATCACGCCCTTGGTGTCTGTCCAAGCGGCCAGTGCTTTCACGTCATCTTCGCTCACGACATAGCCGTCGCAATTCCGCAGTACCGATTCGAGCAACACGCGAATCGAGTAGGGAAGCGCTGCCACCTTGGTTAGCCCCGCCTTTTCGAGTGCCGAAAGCCGATAAATCGTCGCCGGACCAGCACCGGTGTCAAAAGTGTCGCGAGCGGAAAATGGATCGTTCATAGCGGGTTTTCCCGGGGAATTCTAAGGGCAGCGAGGGACTGACGGCATTGTAACGCGAGTTTAGCCGTGGGTTGAGGGTGGTGGGGGAATGGAGCAAATGACGAAGCTCGAATGACGAATGACGAGCGGAATGAGATTTTGACGTTCGAGCTTCGTCATTCCACCCGCCACTCGTGTGCGCCCAGTGCTATCACGCCCGAATCCCCTCTTACGCTAGCTCCATCAACTTGCCATAGTCCGCCGCTTCACAAGGAGGTGATGGATGAGGCTGCCAGGATGGCGGCTGTTGCTGGTCGTGGGCACGATGCTCGCTCCGTCGGCAGCGGCTCAAACAGTCATGACGTCCAACTTTATTGTCGATGCGCCGACGCGCGAGCTTGCCAAGCAAATTGGCGACCGTGCCGAGGCCCAGCGTACACATGTTGCGACAATGTTGTTTGGCGGTTCGCTTCCCGCAGTCGAGCGGCGGACGATGATTCGCGCCAGCCTCGCCGACTCGGATTGCACCGCTCGCACGATGCCTGCTCCACAGGGCCAAGGCCACTTGGTGAGTCTTCGCGGACCAGTCGCCGAAATCAATGGCCCGACGCTCGATCACGAAATTGTCCACACGACCATCGCCGACGTGTTGGGGCGAAAGTTTCCTGCGTGGCTCAACGAAGGTCTCGCCAGTCGTTACGACAATTCAAAGTTGCGCGCGATCCGCCGCCGCGAGTTGCACGACATGCTCGTCGAAAACACGTGGCCCGATCTACGCAAGCTAATGAGCGAACCGATCCGCACGCAAAAAAAATATGCGGTCGCCGAGTCGATCGTCGACTACCTGCTCCTGCGGTGCGAGCCGGTCGAGCTTATCGAACTGGGCCAACTCGCCGAACGCGACGGCATCGACGCCGCACTGCGTGCGGTGATGCAGGTGCACAATGTTGAGCAACTCGAACGTGAGTGGCGGCGCGATCTGTATCGCGTGGCGGCTAATTCGCAGTAGGCAAGCGACTTTGTGTAATTCGCTATCAACTACAACAAATAACTCGCCACCATCTGTCCTGCGTCGGTCGTCCATTGATCGAGGTCAATGAACTTTGGCTGGGCATCTTTGGTTTCCTGAATCGAGACTTTTCCGACCGGCACATAGATATAAGACTCACCCGTGCGGACGGTCCAGGCGGTGCCGTTGATGTAGATCACCTTCTCAATCCCTGACTGGTTGTTGAGGTTGAGTTTGCCTTGAAGTTGGCGGCCGAATTCGGTGCGTAGCACAGGGTCATCAGCCATGCGACCGAGCGCCTCGTCGGCTTCGCGACGCGCCATGTTACCCACATCGGCCAGCTGGGCTTCGAGTGTGGCGAGTTTGGCGGTCAGAATCTCGACATCTTCGAGTTGCAATTTGAGCTGCCGGTTTTCTTCTTCGAGGGCAATTTGTCGCTCGCTGAGCAGCGTAACCCGTTCGAGCAACCAAGCGAGTTGATCGGCGCGAATCTTCGTAAACTCAACAGTTTGATCGACGTCCGCAGGGTTGCCAGCCGGATTGGCCACTTCGTCTTCGGGTGTGACCACATTCTTGTTCTCGTCGGCGAACAGCCCATCGTCGCCGGTGACCTCGGCATCGGTCTGCGCGAAGCAGGCGGCTGGTAAGACAACGACGGTAAGAATCAGAGCAAGCCAATGACGCGACATGGCGAAGGTTCCTCGTATTCAAAAAAAGCGGTGCGTGACTGAATTAATCGATTATACCAACGAGTCAAACCTGAGTGGTCGCTCGGGCAATACCTTCCAGGGTTGTTGCTAGCCACCGACAAGTCAAGCGACCGGGAACCACGCAGCAGGTCAGCGTCGCTAGCTGCATCGGTCAGAGGGGAAAAATGTAGCGGATGGGCAAACTGGCCCGACTAATGCCGCGAGAGCATTTCTTGGCGATAACGAGCCATCACATCGCTCCGCAGCAGCAAGCCGACGATGCGGCGGTTCGGGCCGTTGCCGACTTCGACGGGCAAGGTTTCGACATCGCGGGTGCCGAAGTCTCGCAGCGCTTCGATGAGATTCTCGGTCGGCGAAACCGACAACGGCGCCCGCAGCGCGATGTCGTCGGCATTGACCAAGAAGGGCGAAATGTCGCTATCGAGCACTCGGTGCAGGTCTTCGGCCCGAATGATGCCAATCAGTTTGCCATCGGCACCAGCCACCGGCAGGCTTTCGATGTGAGGATTTTCTTTCGCAATGCGAATGATCTCGGGCACGGTATCAGTGTGCTTGAGCATCGGGAAACGGCGGACCATCACGTCGCGGACCATCACGTGGTCGAGACAGTGCATGTCGTGGCCTCGAGCTATGTTGTCGCCTCGGCGATTGAGCTTCTTGTAATAGATGCTCTCGGGATCGATGGCGCGGGCGACAAGGCTCGACAATCCGGCGGCCGCCATAATGGGCAGAATGATCTGATAGTTGTTGGTCATTTCGTAAACGATGAGAATCGCCGAGAGCACACCATGAGTCGTGCCCGCGACAACCGCCCCCATGCCCACGATGGCATACATACCGGGCGAGGGGCTGTATTCGGGGAGCAGCAAATTCGCCACGATGCCGACAGATGCCCCGAGCGTGGCACCGATATAGAGCGATGGCGCGAACACACCGCCGCTGCCGCCACCGGCCAGTGTGAGGCTCGTGAGCAGCGGTTTCAAAAATACCAGCGGCAGCAGCCACCACAGTTCACGCCACATGAGGTCGTGGTTCACCGGCACATGTTTGCTCGACGTGTAGTTTGGCAGACTCTCCGTGGTTTCGATGTCGGCGACTGTTTCTAGATGGAGTGCATGGTCGACGACGCTGTACCCCACTCCCATCAGCGGCGGCAAAGGGGGACGCCCCTCGGCGAGTTGTTCGGCCGTGTCGGGCGACCGCCCCGGCGGCGGCGAGGGATAAAGCACACCGGCAAGCCCCACCACCAACCCCACAGCGAGCGCTCGCCACCACCACTGTTTGATGCGTGCGTGCAGGTGGTCTTCGGTCGCGTACAGCAGCTTGGTGAACCCGACGGCAAACAGTCCGCCGACGAGTCCAAGTATCAAGAACGACGGGAGTTGAATCCACGCCCCGGCGAAGCTGTATTCGAGCTGCGTGAAGGCGGGCTCCAAACGATGCTCGCCCACATGACTTTGCACTACGTCGGCAATGACGGCGGCAATCACGACCGGCGTAAGCGACTCGACGGCGAAACTGCCAAGGATGATTTCGCTGGCGAACACCACCCCGGCAAGCGGAGCGTGAAACGTCGCGCTGATGCCCGCGGCACCGCCGGCAGCAACCAGCACGCGAATCTTCCGCGACGAAAGCTGAAACATCTGGCCCGACACACTGCCAAGCGTCGCTCCAATTTGCACGATCGGACCTTCGCGGCCAACTGAACCACCGGTGCCGATGCAAAGGCCACTGGCGAGAATCTTGACCAGCGCCACAGAGGGCCGGATGACACCGTCGTTCCGTGCGACCGCCTTAATCACCTCGGGCACACCGTGGCCTTGGGCCTCGGGGGCAAATGTTTTCGTGATGTATGAAACGAGCAACAGCCCCAGCATGGGACTCAGCACCACCAGCGCGTACCAGCGAGGGTCGTTGAAGGCGAGCGTATTGGCACCCCCAAATGTCGAATTCGTAACGAAGTCGATGATAATCGTGAACAGAGCCGCCCCAAAACCGCCGAGCAGTCCGATGAAAACTGCCAGCAACACCATGAGCGTATCGCCAGGAATCGCTCCCCGCTCGACCCGCGACCGCCAGTTGGCAAGCCAACCCACCGTCGGTGCTTTCACGGATGCCAAGTCGGGCATTTTTCTAGTGGCGGACAGAGGTGAGCCAAGCATGTGGCTGAACACGACCCTACGAAACTAACTCGCTTAACTCGCGACGACTACCCCAGTCCGCCCCATCGTCAACCTACGGCAGGTCGGCTAAACTGTCCGACTACGGCGATCTTCCCGCTGACTACGCGAAACGGACTCACGAGGGCGGCCATCATGCAACAGCGAACTTACAACTTTTCTCCCGGCCCGGCAGTGCTCCCGCTGCCGGTGCTCGAGCAGATTCAAGCCGAAATGCTCTGCCTGCCCGGGGTGGGTGCTTCGGTACTCGAAATCAGCCATCGTAGCGATGCGTTTTTGGCGATTCACGAAGCGGCCAAAGCCAATCTCACCAAGCTGCTGTCGATTCCCGACGATTACACCATTTTGTTCCTGCAAGGGGGCAGTCGCTTACAGTTCTCGATGGTGCCGATGAACCTGATGTTGGCCGACGACCCCCATGCCGACTATCTGGTGACCGGCACCTGGGGCAAAGGGGCTGTGACTGAGGCTAAGAAAGTCGGCCGGGCGAATGTCGTTTGGAACGGCGGCGACACCAACTTCGACCGTCTTCCCAAGCCGGGCGACTACAAACTCGATCCCACGGCCGATTACGTCCACATTTGCGACAACGAAACCATTCAAGGGGTGCAGTGGCCCACCGAGCCCGACACGGGCGATGTCCCTCTGGTGAACGACGTGTCGAGTGACTTCTTGTACCGGCCGCTCGATGTGACCAAGTACGGACTGCTCTACGCGTGTGCGCAGAAGAACGCCGGGCCGGCTGGGGTGACGGTCGTCATCGTCAAGAACGACCTGCTCGAGCGCGGTGCCGATTCGCTGCCGGGTTACATGCACTACAAGACTCATGCCGAAAACGATTCGATGTGGAACACGCCCCCCACGTTTGGTATTTACGTCGTGAAGCTGGTGACCGATTGGCTCATCAACGAAATCGGCGGTTTGGGCAACATGCTCGAGCAGAACAAACGTAAGGCGGCGATGCTCTATAAAGTGGTCGACGACCACAGCGACTTCTACCACCCACACGCACAAAAAGATTGCCGCAGCTTGATGAATGTCACGTTCCGACTTCCCAGCGATGAGTTGACCAACAAGTTCGTCGCAGCAGCGGCCGACGAAAATCTGAGTGACCTCAAAGGCCACCGCTCGGTCGGCGGCATCCGCGCCAGCATCTACAACGCGATGCCGGTCGAGGGTGTAGAAAAACTCCGCAGTTTTATGGTCGATTTCCGCAAAGCGAATTAGTCGGCCGTTTGAGCCGACGGCGCTAGCCGCGGGTATTTGTATCCACTCACCGAACTCACCCGACGCTAGCGCGTACGGCTCGAATACAAACCCTACAACAGCACCATGCCCACAGTTGTCTGTCTCGATAGTCTCTCGCAAGATGGTCTCGATATGCTCGCTGCCGCGCCTGGCATCGAGTACGAAGAGCGCATCGGCCTTAAGGGTGACGAGCTGCGGCAAACTCTCACCGAGTTCGACGGCGCGATCTGCCGCAGCGGAGTGAAACTGACCGCCGACATTCTCGAAGGCAACCGCCGCCTGAAGGCGATCGTCCGAGCCGGCGTCGGCACCGACAACATCGACAAAGTGGCCGCCACCCGGGCGGGCATCGTTGTCATGAACACCCCAGCGGGCAACACCCTCAGCACGGCCGAACACGCCATCGCGCTGATGCTCGCGCTCAGCCGTTCGATTGCCCCGGCCTACCAGAGCCTCGTCGAGCATCGCTGGGACCGCAAAAAGTTTATGGGAACCCAAGTCGCCGGCAAGACGCTCGGCGTTGTCGGCCTCGGACGCATTGGCCTCGCCGTCGCCGCGCGGGCTCAAGGGCTCGAAATGAAAGTCCTCGGATACGATCCATTCATGACCAGCGAGCGGGCCCAGCAACTCGGCATCGACTTGGTGCCAAGCGTCCACGACATGCTGCCGAAGGTCGATTACCTCACGGTTCATACTCCGCTCACTCCCGAAACCGAAAACCTGATCGACCACGATGACTTGCCCTTGCTTAAACCCGGCATGAGACTCATCAACTGTGCCCGCGGCGGCATCTACAATGAAGCGGCACTCGTCGAGGGGCTCAAGTCGGGACAGATCGCCGGCGTCGCCCTCGATGTCTATCCCGAAGAACCCTGCACCGAGAATCCGCTGTTCGGCATGGAAGGTGTTGTCTGCACTCCTCACCTGGGCGCGAGCACCGAAGAAGCCCAGACAATGGTCGCCGTCGAAGCAGTTGAGCTCATCACCGCTTACCTCTCGACGGGTGCGATTCGCCATGCCGTGAATGTCGCGTCGCTCGATCCGAAAATGCTCGAAGCGATGCGCGGTTATCTCGATGTCGCTTATCGATTGGGTCGTCTCGCGAGTGGATTGCAATCGAGTGGCGTGTCGACTTGCCGCGTGCTCTATCGTGGCGAGATCGCCAGCCGCGATACCAAGATCCTCACCGCTGCGTTTGCGTGTGGATTGCTCCGCGATGCGCTCACCGAAGAAATCAACCTCGTCAATGCTGAGCTCATGCTTCGCGAACGAGGTATCGAACTCGTCGAAGAATCGAACACCGAAATGGGGGCCTTCCGCTCGTCGATGACCGTCGAAGTCTCAGCCTCCGGCCAAACAACCAAAGTGACTGGCACCTTGTTCGGCAACAACATGCCTAGACTCGTGGCGGTCGACGAACACCGCCTCGA